>NZ_JBLFJW010000098.1:0-636 GCF_047713085.1 Pantoea sp. sgz302252 | reverse complement strand
GGAAATCGCCGGGTCAAAGGTTCATATCACCTCGCCGACGCTTATCGCAGATTAGCACGTCCTTCATCGCCTCTGACTGCCAGGGCATCCACCGTGTACGCTTAGTCGCTTAACCTCACAACCCGAAACTGTTTCGTAAAACAGTCCGCATTGCGAAAATTTGAGAGACTCGAACACACCTTAAGTGTGTCGTTTCAATTTTCAGCTTGATCCAGATTTTTAAAGAGCAAATATCTCAAACATGACTCGCTATTCACATAACGGAATCAGTTTTGAGATATTGAGGTCGGTGACTTTCACTCACAAACCAGCAAGTGGCGTCCCCTGGGAGGTTTGACCTCATCAGTTAACGCTGGCGTCCCCTAGGGGATTCGAACCCCTGTTACCGCCGTGAAAGGGCGGTGTCCTGGGCCTCTAGACGAAGGGGACGTGAAGTCTCACTCGCAAGACGCCTTGCTTCTCTACATCTATCAGACAATCTGTGTGAGCACTACAAAGGCAGGTTCTTTAAGGTAAGGAGGTGATCCAACCGCAGGTTCCCCTACGGTTACCTTGTTACGACTTCACCCCAGTCATGAATCACAAAGTGGTAAGCGCCCTCCCGAAGGTTAAGCTACCTACTTCTTTTGCAACCCA
>NZ_JBLFJW010000097.1:0-663 GCF_047713085.1 Pantoea sp. sgz302252 | reverse complement strand
GTTTACGGGCCGTAAGTAATCCATAGATGCAAATGTCAGATCGTGATGCGCCTGTTAGGGCGCTGCTGGTGACAGAGCCTTATAGGCGCATATGAAAAACCTCCGGCTATGCCGGAGGATATTTATTTGAAAACCAGGCAATACTTGCTGTCTATTGATGCTTTTGTGCAAAAAGTGTTCTGTCGATAAATTTTTTGAATATTATTCTTGCCACTTCAGAATTACCCCCTATAATGCGCCTCCACTGACACGGAACAACGGCAGGCAAGCCGCCGGGTCAGCAGGGTTTCTCCGGAAATTCTGGCAGACGAAAAGCGAAAATAAATGCTTGACTCTGAAAGAGGAAAACGTATTATACGGGACCTCGAAACGGTGAGCGAAAGCCGCGTTTCAACTGCTCTTTAACAATTTATCAGACAATCTGTGTGGGCACTCAAAGTGACATGGATTCTTAATGTCTTCGGACACTAAATGAATACCAAGTCTTATGAGTGAACACGTAATTCATTACGATAGTTTTTTCATGAGCATCAAACTTAAATTGAAGAGTTTGATCATGGCTCAGATTGAACGCTGGCGGCAGGCCTAACACATGCAAGTCGAACGGTAACAGGAAGCAGCTTGCTGCTTTGCTGACGAGTGGCGGACGGGTGAGTAATGTCT
>NZ_JBLFJW010000096.1:0-673 GCF_047713085.1 Pantoea sp. sgz302252 | reverse complement strand
TGGGTTGCAAAAGAAGTAGGTAGCTTAACCTTCGGGAGGGCGCTTACCACTTTGTGATTCATGACTGGGGTGAAGTCGTAACAAGGTAACCGTAGGGGAACCTGCGGTTGGATCACCTCCTTACCTTAAAGAACCTGCCTTTGTAGTGCTCACACAGATTGTCTGATGAAAATTAGCAGTAAAAAATCTCTACAGGCTTGTAGCTCAGGTGGTTAGAGCGCACCCCTGATAAGGGTGAGGTCGGTGGTTCAAGTCCACTCAGGCCTACCAAATTCGTTCTGCGGATTTGAAGAGGTTTAACTACGATGGGGCTATAGCTCAGCTGGGAGAGCGCCTGCCTTGCACGCAGGAGGTCTGCGGTTCGATCCCGCATAGCTCCACCATCTTTTACTGCGACAACAAGAAAACTTCAGAGTGTACCTGAAAAGGTTCACTGCGAAGTTTTGCTCTTTAAAAATCTGGATCAAGCTGAAAATTGAAACGACACACTTTAAGTGTGTTCGAGTCTCTCAAATTTTCGCAAGTCGAACTGTTTTACGAAACAGTTTCGGGTTGTGAGGTTAAGCGACTAAGCGTACACGGTGGATGCCCTGGCAGTCAGAGGCGATGAAGGACGTGCTAATCTGCGATAAGCGTCGGCGAGGTGATATGAACCTTTGACCCGGCGATTTCC
>NZ_JBLFJW010000095.1:0-676 GCF_047713085.1 Pantoea sp. sgz302252 | reverse complement strand
TGGGTTGCAAAAGAAGTAGGTAGCTTAACCTTCGGGAGGGCGCTTACCACTTTGTGATTCATGACTGGGGTGAAGTCGTAACAAGGTAACCGTAGGGGAACCTGCGGTTGGATCACCTCCTTACCTTCAAGAACCTGCCTTTGTAGTGCTCACACAGATTGTCTGATAGATGTAGAGAAGCAAGGCGTCTTGCGAGTGAGACTTACACGTCCCCTTCGTCTAGAGGCCCAGGACACCGCCCTTTCACGGCGGTAACAGGGGTTCGAATCCCCTAGGGGACGCCAGCGTTAACTGATGAGGTCAAACCTCCCAGGGGACGCCAGCGTTAACTGATGAGGTCAAACCTCCCAGGGGACGCCACTTGCTGGTTTGTGAGTGAAAGTCGCCGACCTCAATATCTCAAAACTGATTCCGTTATGTGAATAGCGAGTCATGTTTGAGATATTTGCTCTTTAAAAATCTGGATCAAGCTGAAAATTGAAACGACACACTTTTAAGTGTGTTCGAGTCTCTCAAATTTTCGCAAGTCGGACTGTTTTACGAAACAGCTTCGGGTTGTGAGGTTAAGCGACTAAGCGTACACGGTGGATGCCCTGGCAGTCAGAGGCGATGAAGGACGTGCTAATCTGCGATAAGCGTCGGCGAGGTGATATGAACCTTTGACCCGGCGATTTCC
>NZ_JBLFJW010000094.1:0-1028 GCF_047713085.1 Pantoea sp. sgz302252 | reverse complement strand
TTGTCCCAAATGCACCCCGGCAGTGGGTGTTTTTTGCCCGATAACACAGAGATAAGCGAAGTGCTAAATGCCGCCGTTAGCCTCGTTCTGGTCACCCCACCTTGCTCAGGATGGAGTCCATATTACGTGGGTAGGATCACATCGAAAACATGCGGCAGAGCCAAAAAAATCCCCAACGAGGTTGTCAGGGATTGGGGTATAAAAACGATTGTCTGACTGAAAAGGTTGTAAACAATAACCGGTATCTGTCAGCGCAGGTCTTTATTGATATAATGATTAAGGCTTAAATGTTGAGTTGCGGGTAATGAGCCAGTGCTCTGCAATAGCACAGGTAACTTCCACGGTTTCAGCCACTGGATCCACAATTTTACATGTTAAATCATAAGGCGCAGCGGATAGATTAAACACCTGACTTTGTAATGATGTCCCCTTAAAAACAGCACTGCCACTCAGCGTAACGGTTACAGAAGGTGAGGTAATGTCTTCTGAATCAAAATAAATACGGTTCACATCTATCCCGTCTGCTTTTGCATTGCTGGTGACAACAAGCCGCAAACTATCTGTAAACGGAAATGCTGAAAAATCAAGCGTTCCATTAGCAGTATATGATTGATTGACCGTCACACTGGCGGGTACTGATTCAACATCGTTGTCTTTTACAGAAAATGACATGGGAACGGCGTTTATCACAGTCGTGTATGTGTTGCTTCCACTGTCGACAATAATAGCTGAATCGCCAACCGTCATTGTCAGAGTATCTCCCGTGTTACCGTATACAGATATAGTATTGTGCGTACTGTAGCTTTCATCGCTATTCAATTCGCTCAGTGCTGGTGCACCTGTGATGAAATAAACTTGAAACAGGTTAACAGTAATGGTGGTCGTCATCTGGCTGCCATTATCCAGAGAAGCCGTCACCTGCGTCGTGCCGGGATCCCCGCTGTCCGTCAGGGTGGAGGTTGCCTTTCCGTCAGCCCCCGTCACCGATGTCGCCGGGGTCACTGAGCCCAGGGTTGTACTCCAGTAAA
>NZ_JBLFJW010000093.1:0-1253 GCF_047713085.1 Pantoea sp. sgz302252 | reverse complement strand
GTGAAGGGGTAATGATGGCGCTCACAGAAAAAGACAAGGACAAAACAAGACATTAACGGCGGCGGGCGTCGCCGTTATACTGGCCACCGGCGTAAAAGTGCGCGTCGGGCGTTGCGTGCTAACGTGTTGTTAAAGATGTAAAAAGCAGTGGCCGGAAAGGCAGTAACGGCGCGGGCGGTAGCGTGTTAAAAAGTACGATGCCGTCGGGATCGTTCCTATGACCCGATAGGGTTGGCGGGTGGGGTTAATCCTTATGGTTATGTCAAAAATCCTCTTACCTGGATAGATCCTCTTGGTCTCACCGGTTGGCAAATAGATGGAGATAGGACAACCGAAATATTGCAAGGTGGACCATTCAAAGAAAAATATTATAAAGACGGGAAAACTGGGTTGTGGTGGTCAAAAGACACAACTGGTCACGGCGGTTCTGCTTATAAAGTTTATCGAGGCAACGCTACCTCCTTAGAGTGGGTAGCAGATGCTGATGAAAATGGTCAATTTATGCCAAGCAAACATAAAGGTGATACAGGAAGAAACATTCCTAAAAAAGCCTGCAAAGGTATATCCATCAAATGTTAAGGTCAGTCATGATTAATTCACCAGAAGAATTTATTGCGTTAAGAAATAGTGAAGTTCCTGCTGAATACCATAGAGCACAAATAGAAGGTGCCTCCATCGATGTATGGTTTGAACTCATTGAAAAACATCCGGAAATGAAGGTGTGGGTGGCAAGAAATAAAGCTATCCCCAGAGAGGTAATTGTTCGACTTTCCAGGGACCACGATCCTATTGTTCGGCATGCAATTTGTTCCAAATACCCTCTTGATATGGATATATATTTATTATTTTCAAAGGACCCAGATGAAGGTATCAGAGCGAGCTTAACATTTAATAAAAAATTGCCTATCTCTATTTTAAAAGAAATGTCAGAAAACGACTCTAGTGAATTCGTACGTTCTCAAGCTTTAGATAGATATAAGCAGCGTATATCCTGAGCTAATAATAGCCGGAAAGATCATCAGATCTTTCCGGCCTTTTTATCATCTTCAATCCGCTAAGCAACCAGCGCCTTTATCCCCATCGCCGCCTCTTTAAACTGGTAAAGTTCAGCCTTCAGGGCCTGCACTTCACTGGTATCCGCAATAATCGTCAGCACGCCATCCGATATTTTCACCGTTACGCCCGTCCCGGTATCAAATCCCGCTTCCTTCAGCCAGTCGCCTTTAAGCATCAGACTCGGATGGCGGGAATAA
>NZ_JBLFJW010000092.1:0-1281 GCF_047713085.1 Pantoea sp. sgz302252 | reverse complement strand
GCTAACGCCTCTGTTCGATGCCCCTCAGGATGCCCCGACGCCCTACGATGGCCTTTTGGGATGGTCAGGTGAATGGAAATGCTATCTCGATCAGCAAAATAAGCCCGTGCCGCTCGATGATATCGAGTCCTTATCCCCCGAGGAGGAAACGGTTATCGTGTGCCCGGGCGACACGCTGGGGAGAATAGCGAAGGAGCATTACTGCACGGTGAAAAAACTGGCCGCCTTTAATGGCATCAGGAACCCGTCGCTCATTCACCCCGGGCAAATCATCAGGATCCCCCCGGTACACTATTCCTATCCGGAGGAAGAGAGCGTCCCCGATAACACTCAGTGTACCCTGACGCTTCACTTCGAAGATTTGATAGAGAAACCCATTGCAGGGCTGAAGGTGAAAATTGTCACTGCGCTGGGCGATGTCTATGAATCCGTCACTGACGGCATGGGAAAAATAGCCGAATTCACGACGCAGGCAGAGACGGAATTAAAAATACTGGCCTCCAGCGCAACCGGGAAGATAAAAGAAGTGGCGAGTTTCACGCCCCTGGCCGGAAAAGTCGCCGCCATTATTTCCAGCCCAAAAGTTCGGGTGAAAGGCAAAAGTATCCCGTTGAAAGGGCCGGCAGGTAACGTCGGAAATGGCAGCGGTAAAGTAAACAATGTCAGCGTGGGTCGCGATTCGCAGGGCGGGCCACGGATCCACATAGATCACATCTGCCCCAACAATTATGATCTGATGTTAAATAAAAACATTATTTACTGGGACCAAATTATTGCGGCCTCTGAGCGAAGTGGCATCATCCCGCAATGTATTGCGGCAGTCATTAACGCAGAAGCTGCAAAAGAACGTGATGGCGTATGGAAACCCACGTCTGTCTGCATTAATTCGGCAATATCCACAGAGGGGATCACGGTTTACAAAAGCTCCGCGGCCGGTATGACACAATTCCTGAACGGAACATGGATGTCGGAAACCTTCCGCGAAGGCACCTATCTGTATGAGCAGGCATCCTCTCAGGGGTTAATCGCAGATGTACCTCTGTTCGATAAAAAAGGTCAGCCGGTTAACAATAAACAGGGAGAGATAATCACCACCAGGAAATTCCAGATTGCGCCAGACATCTGGGAAAGCCTGCAGGGACTCAGGAAAAAACACTTCATTACCGGGGTGACACCTTATCCCCACCGGGCAACAACCAGCCTGCAGCAATGGCTGAACCTCAGGTTTGAGCCAGAGTACGCGATTATGGCGGCCGTGGATTACGGCGTGGCTAATTTAAC
>NZ_JBLFJW010000091.1:0-1554 GCF_047713085.1 Pantoea sp. sgz302252 | reverse complement strand
TGCTGACGAACCCCGCGTTTTTCGTGGGGTTCTGTTTTATGAGCGACCGCAGGTCGCGATCGCGATATTTTTTCTCATCCCTCTGTTTTCGCGCTCACCCGACCTTTCCGGCCTCACATATCCCTCATAAGCGGCCTTTAACACCCAAAAAAGCCAGTAAAGAAGCGCCAGCAGCGCCATCTTCTTCATATTCTGCGCTGTCGCTGCAAGCCAGCACTGTATCTGTACCTTCCGCAACCCACGATACCGCGCATACCGGTGACCGTGGTGCTGTTTCGCATCCGCGAAGCTGCGCTCCACCGTCTCCTTGCGTCGCGCGTACACCTTTTTGCCCCATGTCGTCAGCCGCAGTTCATCCGCCTTCTCCCTGGCCTCTTCCCACACGTGCCGCGTTATCGTCCGCTCGTGTTTCCGGTTTTTTGTACAGCTTTCCCGCACCGGGCAGGCTTCGCAGACCGTGCGGTCTGAACGGTAGTGCCGGTAACCTTTTCTGTCCGTGGTGCTCCAGACCAGCACATTCTCCTGCGGGCAAAGATATCTGTCGTTCTCCGCGTCGTACACGAAGTGCTTCTTCTGATAGTCGTTCTGACCTTTATGCGGCCTGCGGTACCCCGGCACCAGCGCGATGTCCATCTCCTGCGTCAGATGGCACACCGGGGCCGTGAAGTACCCCGCATCCACGCCCACCGCCACCGGCTCCAGCCCGAAGCGTTCCACCTGATGTTTCAGCCGCCTGATAAACGGCTGACTGTCATGCACATTACCCGGCGTCACGAACGTGTCGGTGATGATGCCGTGCTTCCCGTCCACCGTCCGGTGGTCGAGGTAAAAGAAGCCCTTCGGTTTGTTGTCCCGGTGCATGAACCCGCTCTCCGGGTCGGTGGTGCTGACTTTGGTGTTCTTAACGGCTGCGCTTTCTGGCGTCTTTTTTGCGGCGGGCAGCGGCTTTTTTTCGTGCTTCTTCCTGTCGGCCTCCACCGCGGCATTCAGCTCCGCCAGATATTCGCTGACCCCTTCCGGGCGCAGCTCGTTCACCGCTTTACGCGGGTTGGCGTCGGCTTTCAGGTGGGTGCTGTCGGTGTAGAGTACGCGACCGTTAGCCATCCCCTGCGTCAGGGCCTGCATCACGATATGGTCAAAAATCTGTGCAAAGACGTCACTGTTGTTAAAGCGGCGAATGCGGTTCTGGCTGAGGGTGGAGGCGTCGGGGACTTTCTCGGTCAGGCCCATACGCAGGAACCAGCGGTAGGCCACATTGACCTGAATTTCCTTCACCAGACGGCGTTCGGACGGGATGCCGAAGAGATAGCCCAGCAGCATCATTTTAATCAGGCGGACCGGGTCGATGGCAGGCCTGCCGTTATTGGGGCAGTAGAGAGGCTTTACCGCATCGCGGATAAATTCGAAGTCGATGGCGGCATCGATTTTGCGGACCAGGTGGTCTTCAGGGACCAGTTCATCGAGGGTGATGGTTTCAAACTGGTACTGCTGCGGGGAGAGTTCTCTGAGCATGGCGGTCAGTCCATTAATTGTACTGACCCTATTAGATCAAAG
>NZ_JBLFJW010000090.1:0-1677 GCF_047713085.1 Pantoea sp. sgz302252 | reverse complement strand
TTCCGGTTGTCAGCGTGACCAGCGTGGAGCTTCCGGGCACCGTACCGATAAAACCCATCGCGCCGGGGATACCCGGTGCGGCCAGCGTCGTCTGTAATGCAGTACTCCCCGGAACCAGCGCGGTTGCCGCAAGCGTGTCCGCGCCGCTGAACGGGCCACTCAGCATCACCGTCACCGGCACCGCCAGCGTGTTATCGAGCCCCAGATACTGCAGCGGGTACTGGCTTGCCGGATAGGTGGCCGTCAGGTCACGGACACTGGCACTCACGTAGCTCTCGGTATGTCCGGTGTAGCTCCGCCCGGGGTTGCTGGTATCGACCCCGCTCCAGATATAGGCATGGGTGATGGTGTCTCCCACCGACACGGACTGCAGTGACCAGTCGGTGCTGCTGCTGGCCACAATCCCCGACTGCCCGTGTGCCACGGGTTGCGGAGTTCCGGCAAAATTGGGAAGCGGGTAAAAAACCAGCGGGCTGGTCTGCAGGCTCTCAGGATTCATGATGGGCTCTCTGTAATCAGGTTAATGATGAAGACAGGAGCAGCATAGGCACGGCGGGGCTGTCGCATTGGCTCAAATGCACCCCGGCAGTGGGTGTTTTTTGCCCGATAACACAGAGATGTTAGCCTCGTTCTGGTCACCCCACCTTGCTCAGGATGGAGTCCATATTACGTGGGTAGGATCACATCGAAAACATGCGGCAGAGCCCAAAAAAATCCCCAACGAGGTTGTCAGGGATTGGGGTATAAAAACGATTGTCTGACTGAAAAGGTTGTAAACAATAACCGGTATCTGTCAGCGCAGGTCTTTATTGATATAATGATTAAGGCTTAAATGTTGAGTTGCGGGTAATGAAATAGTTCTCTGAAATAGTACAGGTAACTTCCACGGTTTCAGCCACTGGATCCACGATTTGACATTCTAAATCATAAGGCACAGCGGATAGATTAAACACCTGACTTTGTAATGATGTCCCCTGAAAAACAGCACTGCCACTCAGCGTAACGGTTACGGAAGGTGGGGTAATGTCTCCTGAATCAAAATAAATACGGTTCACATCTATCCCGTCTGCTTTTGCATTGCTGGTGACAACAAGCCGCAAATCATCTGTAAACGGAAATGCTGAAAAATCAAGCGTTCCATTAACAGTATATGATTGATTGACTGTCACACTGGCGGATACTGAGTCAACATCGTTGTCTTTTACAGAAAATGACATGGGAACGGCATTTATCACAGTCGTGTATGTGTTGCTTCCACTGTCGACAATAATAGCTGAATCGCCAACCGCCATTGTCAGAGTATCTCCCGTGTTACCGTATACAGATATAGTATTGTGCGTACTGTAGCTTTCATCGCTATTCAATTCGCTCAGTGCTGGTGCACCTGTGATGAAATAAACTTCAAGCAGGTTAACAGTAATGGTGGCCGTCATCTGGCTGCCATTATCCAGAGAAGCCGTCACCTGCGCCGTGCCGGTATCTCCGCTGTCCGTCAGGGTGGAGGTTGCCTTTCCGTCAGCCCCCGTCACCGATGTCGCCGGGGTCACTGAGCCCAGGGTTGTACTCCAGTAAACCGTCGCGCCGGCCACCATGTTTCCACTACCGTCATGAACGGTTGCCGTCAGCGCCGCCGCATCAGTACCATCATTAAAGATGCTGTCCTTGTCACTGGTCAGG
>NZ_JBLFJW010000089.1:0-1769 GCF_047713085.1 Pantoea sp. sgz302252 | reverse complement strand
AAACAGCGCGGCGGTAGCGAGTTTGCACCTCATTACCGCCGCTGACCACAAGTAACTAAAAGAGGTAGTTAATTATGGCTGAGAAGCATTCTACGGCAGAACGGAAGATTTCCAAAACGCAGCGCCGCTACAGCGTCGGGTATATTACCGCGCGGCACGCCGACCCCAAAACATTCCGGACACGCTATTATTCCCGTCATCCGAGCCTGACGCTTAAAGGCGACTGGCTGAAGGATGCAGGGTTTGATACCGGGACGGGGGTGACAGTGAAAATATCGGACGGCGTGCTGACGATTATTGCGGATACCAGTGAAGTGCAGGCCCTGAAGGCTGAACTTTACCAGTTTAAACAGGCGGCTCTGGGGATGAAGGTGCTGGTTGCTTAGTGGGTTGAGGATGATAAAAGAGCCGGGAAGATCTGATGATCTTTCCGGCTTGAATTTAAAAAATTTCTTTTAGTAGTTGTTTAACATCATAATCGCCTTGCGGGCTTAACCTAGGGAGGGACCAGGCCTCTTTTTCTGAGATTGAATATGCATTCCCAAAAACATCTTCTTTTTTACATGAGCTTCCTAAGCCATAAGAAAAATAAACATGTTCAACATTCGTCGGCTCATAGTTACTTTGATGCCCAATAATTCTCCAATCCCCTCCAGACTCTACTTTTTTATCAAATAATGAGTATGTATCAATCACGATTGGGTCGATAACTCTTTCTAATTCAATTATATTTTTTCCTGTCACCTCCGGAACTGGAGATGTGAAATTAAATAATTCAGCAACATGCCCAGTCATTATTTTTGATATCACTCTTCCAAAGCAATATTTACCTTCATCTAATCGGAAACAAAAAATATCTCCCGACTTAACAAAACGAAGCATGGTTCTTGGTTTTTTATCCCAACCCCAAAATTTAAAATCACTCATGGACAAACCCCGCATCCTTTACTGTTATAGGCATTTTTAAATGCTTCAGCTCTCGGGTCAGTTCGTGACGGGTCAAAGGAGTTAACTTTATTACCTCTGTTCGTCGCTGATATATCTTCACCAATTACTCCCGTTTTGGTGCCATATTTATCAATATAATGCTGCTCGTAGCCGCGAGCCTGACCATATGTAACATTTTTATCAAGAACCTCCATCCGTGATCCTGGATTTAATCTTCCTGTAGCACGGTGTTCGCCAGCTCTTCTTTCTGTATCGTTGGTAATTCCAACATAATAAGGCTCAGTAGCACCAGGATCGAACAACCCATAAACGTTATACCCTGGGGTATCAACGCCCACTAAACCTAATGGATCGATAAATCTCAGGGGGTTTGATACATATCCATATGGGTTATCTCCCCCCAACAGCCCTATCGGGTCATAGGAACGATCCCGACGGCATCGTACTTTTTAACACGCTACCGCCCGCGCCGTTACTGCCTTTCCGGCCACTGCTTTTCACATCTTTAACAACACGTTAGCACGCAACGCCCGACGCGCACTTTTGCACCGGAGGCCAGTATAACGGCGACGGCCGCTGCCGTTAATGTCTTGTTTTGTCCTTGTCTTTTTTTGTGAACGGCATCATTACCCCTTCACGTAACCCGTACCGGAGCCGCTGCTTGCTGCGGCTCCGGTACGGGTTGGCCGGGCGCGGGCTGGCGAGGCCCGCTGGCGACGGTACGCCGCCCCGTGGCACACCTGCCTGACCGGGTTTTGGGTTTGCATGACCACGCTGAACCCGGGCGGGATGCGTTGGCTGGCGGCGGCGGTAAGGAGTGA
>NZ_JBLFJW010000088.1:0-1889 GCF_047713085.1 Pantoea sp. sgz302252 | reverse complement strand
TCTTCATCGTGTTCAGCCAGAGCATCAAGGGGGTGTCGGCCTGCGGCCTCCGCTTAAGGCGTTAATGCCCGCCCGGCGTGGGTCTGTCGCCGTCGGGTCGTGCCACGCGTGTCACTCCTTACCGCCGCCGCCAGCCAACGCATCCCGCCCGGGTTCAGCGTGGTCATGCAAACCCAAAACCCGGTCAGGCAGGTGTGCCACGGGGCGGCGTACCGTCGCCAGCGGGCCTCGCCAGCCCACGCCCGGCCAACCCGCACCGAAGCCGCAGCAAGCAGCGGCTTCGGTGCGGGTTACGTGAAGGGGTAATGATGGCGCTCACAGAAAAAGACAAGGACAAAACAAGACATTAACGGCGGCTGACGCCGCCGTTATACTGGCCTCCGGCGCAAAAGTGCGCGTCGGGCGTTGCGTGCTAATGTGTTGTTAAAGATGTGAAATTGGCTCTTTAAAAAGCGAGGCAGAACGCGGGTCGTGGCGTGTTAAAAAGTACGATGGCGTCGGGATCGTTCCTATGACCCGATAGGGCTGGCGGGGGGCAGTAATCCTTACAGTTACGTCAAAAATCCTCTTAAACTGATCGATCCTCTGGGGCTATGCCCCAAAACTGGTAGTGAATCCGAAGGTATCGTTTATTTGAGGACCAACCCTAAAACTGGTGAAATATATGTTGGTCAGGCAAAATCGGATGCAAGATTTGCAGCCCGCCAAGGGGAGCATGATTCGGCTTTAGGGGTGAGGCATGACTACCAAGAATTGGGGCGTGCAAAGCCAGGTACAGACCTTGATGTTTTGGAAGAAACAAAAATTAGAGAAATGGGTGGCATAAAAGAAACATCAAGAGGAACTCCTAAAGGAGGTACCTTGGCAAATAAGCGGCACCAGATGTCTGATGCTCGATACAAATCAAACGGCGGAACAACACCGATGCCATATTAATAAGGGAGAAATCATGGCGACAAATAAGAGAAGACGGAAACAGTCGTGGGGTGTTGGAGATATGTTTACTGTTCCGTTGTCAGATGGAACATATTGCATTGGAAAAGTTGTTGGTTTTGAACCAGAAGCATTGAATAGTACTATTTGTGCTTTTTATGCTCATCACGTTGTTAAAAAACCAGATTCCGAAATCAATTTAACTGATAATGAATTGATTTCAGTGCTATTTGTTACAAGAGATCTTCTTGACTCAGGAGATTGGGAGGTTTTTACAAAATGCTGTAATGAATTTCCTTTGGGTAACTACATCAATTTGAGAGAGTTGAGAGACAAGAAATATATTGGCGTAAGATCAATAGGCTCTGGAAATATAATTGAATTATTCAATGCATATTACTCTTTGGCTCCATGGAATGCATTTTATGACCCGAATTATCTTGATTCCTTGTTGGTTTCACCGGATAAAAAACCAAAAAATGTTTTGTTGAAATAAAAACAGCCGGGGATAATTACTTTATCCCCGATTATTTTATTACCATCAAATACTGCCTAACCCACTAAGCAACCAGCGCCTTGATCCCCATCGCCGCCTCTTTAAACTGGTAAAGCTCAGCCTTCAGGGCCTGCACTTCACTGGTATCCGCAATAATCGTCAGCACGCCATCTGATATTTTCACCGTCACGCCCGTCCCGGTATCAAACCCTGCGTCCTTCAGCCAGTCGCCTTTAAGCGTCAGGCTCGGATGACGGGAATAATAGCGTGTCCGGAATGTTTTGGGGTCGGCGTGCCGCGCGGTAATATACCCGACGCTGTAGCGGCGCTGCATTTTGGAAATCTTCCGTTCTGCCGTAGAATGCTTCTCAGCCATGATCAACTCCTGTTTAGTTGCCTGTGGTGAGCGGGATTGTGGTGGTCCAACACCACAATCCCGCGCTCAATTAATCCTTCTCTT
>NZ_JBLFJW010000087.1:0-2037 GCF_047713085.1 Pantoea sp. sgz302252 | reverse complement strand
TGAAGGGGTAATGATGGCGCTCACAGAAAAAGACAAGGACAAAACAAGACATTAACGGCAGCGGCCGTCGCCGTTATACTGGCCTCCGGCGCAAAAGTGCGCGTCGGGCGTTGCGTGCTAACGTGTTGTTAAAGATGTAAAAAGCAGTGGCCGGAAAGGCAGTAACGGCGCGGGCGGTAGCGTGTTAAAAAGTACGATGCCGTCGGGATCGTTCCTATGACCCGATAGGGCTAAGAGGCGGACTCAGGCCATACGGTTATGTTAGTAACCCACTAAAATATGCTGATCCTTTTGGATTATGTAAGGTCGATGGCGCAAGAGCTCGACAAGCCCAAATGCTAGAAGATAATGTGGGATACAATATAAGCCCAAAAAGTTGGGATCAATACCCTGCACTTGGTCGTGATGGTACATTTGTTACTGATAAAGAAGGTATTCTAAAATACTTCCCCGGAGCTCAAAATGGGGAAGTAACCATATCTAAATCTCTTGCTGAAACTATTGAAAAAGATATGGGGTTAGCTCCAGATTCCTTAAGCGGAGGGTTTAATATTAGAAAAATTGATGGAATATCTGATATGCAACCTCGAAGCCCATTGGGCGGTAATGATTATTTTTTAGGCCCTGGTCAGCACTTGCCTGGAGGTGCTCCGGAAGTGGTTATCAATCCTGTATCACCATCAGCACCAGTCACTATAGGGGTGAACGTAAATTGAATAGAATGCCAGATAATTCCATCATCGTTATTGATATGGCCGGAGATGTTATAAAACTAAGAGTCTCTGAACAGAATCTAATAGATAGAATGCAATTAATAGGCTTTTCACTAAAAGAACAGTTTATGATCATGCCCGTTATTGACGCCCAAGATAAGCAACGAATTATAAAATCACTAATTAATGAAGGTGCTCTTTTCCTATATGGTAATGGTTGGTATCCTTCAGAGGTTATGGAGTATTATAAAGATCAAAAAATAAATTTCGGGAAATATAAAATCATCTTCTGGACTGATGAAAAGACATATCACATAGAAGAGCGATAACATATTAAAAAACAAGATGAACAAGCCGGTAAATATTTACTGCTGATTTACCGGCTCTTTTATCACCCTCAATCCACTAAGCAACCAGCGCCTTCATCCCCATCGCCGCCTCTTTAAACTGGTAAAGTTCAGCCTTCAGGGCCTGCACTTCACTGGTGTCCGCAATAATCGTCAGCACGCCCTCCGATATTTTCACCGTCACCCCTGTCCCGGTATCAAACCCCGCTTCCTTCAGCCAGTCGCCTTTCAGCGTCAGACTCGGATGGCGGGAATAATAGCGCGTCCGGAATGTTTTGGGGTCGGCGTGCCGCGCGGTTATATAACTCACCTGGTAACGGCGCTGCGTTTTGGAAATCTTCCGTTCTGCCGTAGAATGCTTCTCAGCCATGATTAACTACCTCTTTTAGTTGCTTGTGGTCAGCGGTAATACAGGGTTGCAGCCCTGCATTACCGCGCTAAATATCGTCCGTTTTAGCGAGCATCATGCTCAGCATCTCAGTAATAAGCTTCTGTCTTGCCTTAGGTAATCCGTCTATCTCTTCGATCAGCTGTTGCCATTTTGGTGCCGGACCGCGCTTTCGGGCAATCTTCTCCGGCTCTTCACCCAGCAAATCCTCCAGTGAAACCGATAACAGCCTTGCCACGGCTGGGAGTATGGATATCTGTATCCGCCGCCGTCCGGCCTCCCATGCCTGTACCGCCTGCTGGGAAACGTTCAGCGCCTGAGCTACCTGTGCCTGTGTCATCCCGGCGTCCTTCCTCAGCGCGGTTATCCTCTTGCCCAGCTCGGCAATAAATACCTGTTCTTCGTTACTTATTGGTGCGGCCATAGTCGTCTTACCTGAAATCCCCTGAGTTCTGATGGCCATAATCTACTCCACGTTTTACATTTAACTGTTGTAAATACTACTAGCTGATGTATATACTTGTCGAGTTATTTTTACTCAAACCCTATTGACAGGTTTTACAGGAGTTCCCGTCATGGCCCGCATCCC
>NZ_JBLFJW010000086.1:0-2090 GCF_047713085.1 Pantoea sp. sgz302252 | reverse complement strand
GACCCGATAGGGCTAAGAGGCGGTACCAATCCTTATAGTTACGTATCGAATCCGCTGAAATGGATCGATCCGCTTGGGTTGTGTAAGGGAGACGGTAGTGCCTATTCTACAGCCTATGAAATGAGGCTTTCTAAAACGTCTTATCCCGGTGTATCACGAGCCCGACACTTTCAAGAAGCAAATGAATCCCTGTTAAATGCAATGGAGTCTGATCCGGGCTTTGCCAGCCAGATGCAAAACTTGGGTGTAAACCTTGAAAGAACTCCAACTGGACTCGCTCCCAGACAACCACCTGCTGGTTGGACGTGGCATCATGAACTGGACGAAGGAACTATGCGGCTTGTCCCCCGTTCTCAGCACACCCCTGGAAGCGAATACTGGAAAGCTCTACATCCTGATGGTCACGGCGGGTATGCCGTCTGGGGAAAATAAAATGAAACTACGTGAAGTTATTAATCAATTAGATAATTTTAACAGTGACGATACTGTTTATGCTAAACAACCATGGACACCAGACTCTGAAGCAGTAGTTGCAATGGAACCTGATAATGGTGGCATACCAAATGAGGCTAAAAAAATTAATGCAGAATATTTTCTAGAAATATTTTTGGCACAAGAGTTCATAGAAGGATGGCTGTCAAATTTAGATGAGCCGCCTTCAGAAACAGATAAATGTTTTAGGCTGATAGAATATGCAGAAAATGATGCATAAACATCACGCCATATAATAAACATGCAAAAGCCGGGTAAGAATTTACATCTTCCCGGCTCTTTTATTACCCGCAACCCGCTAAGCAACCAGCGCCTTCATCCCCATCGCCGCCTCTTTAAACTGGTAAAGCTCAGCCTTCAGGGCCTGCACTTCACTGGTATCCGCAATAATCGTCAGCACGCCATCTGATATTTTCACCGTCACGCCCGTCCCGGTATCAAACCCCGCTTCCTTCAGCCAGTCGCCTTTAAGGGTCAGACTCGGGTGGCGGGAATAATAGCGTGTCCGGAATGTTTTGGGGTCGGCGTGCCGCGCGGTTATATAACTCACCTGGTAACGGCGCTGCGTTTTGGAAATCTTCCGTTCTGCCGTAGAATGCTTCTCAGCCATAATTAACTACCTCTTTTAGTTGCTTGTGGTCAGCGGCGTTATCGTGTTCCACCACGTTAGCGCCGCGTTCATTTTATCGTTTTCCTGTGATATTCATCACTTGTTCAACCATTGCCTTCTTAACGAAACTGTCAAGAACAGCAATCAGCGCCTGCTGGTCAGTGTCCGGCAGAAGATCGGCCTTCTGCCATAGCGCATGCAGGGTATGGTTACGCACCTTGACCTCTTCAGATACCGCCTTACGGCCAACCAGTTCATCCATCGAAACCTGAAGCACATCTGCAATGTTAATAACAGTATCCAGGTGCGGAGCGCTAATCCCTTTTTCCCAACGGTTGTAAACCCGTGGATCAACGTTAAGTAACTCCGCCAGACGAACCTGGCTCAGGTTACGGGCTTCACGCAACAAGCGAAGGCGTTCTGCAAAAGCTGACATATCAATACCTGCACACAATGAAGTTATGGTGTTCATTGTACGGCCCTCTTTTTATTTGCCTGTTGCATAACAACTCAATGGTGAATATTATAATCTACTATATAGTCCATTGACAAGGTTTTAGAGGTATCAGATGGCCCGCATCCCCGAAGCAGAATTACAGCACCTGAAAGCCGCCGTCTCCCTGGTTGCCGTGGCGAAAGCGCAGGGGCGCAAGCTGTTCAGAAAGGGAAAAGACTTCGCGGTGCTGTGCCCGTTCCACGACGAGAAAGAGCCGTCCTGTATCCTCTCTCCGGCCAAAAATCTGTATCACTGCTTCGGCTGCGATGCCGGTGGCTCGGTCATTGACTGGCTGATGCACACTGAAAAACTCAGCCTGCGTAAGGCGGTGGAACGGCTGCGCGGTGAGCTGGGCGACAATCCTTCCGTTCAGCCGCTGGTTGCCTCGTCCGCCGCTGTCGCTCAGGATGAAGCGGGCCGTCAGGCGCTGCTCTCGCGTGTGGCGGCGTTCTATCACCACACGCTGCTCAACGCCCCGGAAGCGATGGTCTA
>NZ_JBLFJW010000085.1:0-2098 GCF_047713085.1 Pantoea sp. sgz302252 | reverse complement strand
CTTTTGCCTTTCACCCGAACTTTTGGGCTGGAAATAATGGCGGCGACTTTTCCGGCCAGGGGCGTGAAACTCGCCACTTCTTTTATCTTCCCGGTTGCGCTGGAGGCCAGTATTTTTAATTCCGTCTCTGCCTGCGTCGTGAATTCGGCTATTTTTCCCATGCCGTCAGTGACGGATTCATAGACATCGCCCAGCGCAGTGACAATTTTCACCTTCAGCCCTGCAATGGGTTTCTCTATCAAATCTTCGAAGTGAAGCGTCAGGGTACACTGAGTGTTATCGGGGACGCTCTCTTCCTCCGGATAGGAATAGTGTACCGGGGGGATCCTGATGATTTGCCCGGGGTGAATGAGCGACGGGTTCCTGATGCCATTAAAGGCGGCCAGTTTTTTCACCGTGCAGTAATGCTCCTTCGCTATTCTCCCCAGCGTGTCGCCCGGGCACACGATAACCGTTTCCTCCTCGGGGGATAAGGACTCGATATCATCGAGCGGCACGGGCTTATTTTGCTGATCGAGATAGCATTTCCATTCACCTGACCATCCCAAAAGGCCATCGTAGGGCGTCGGGGCATCCTGAGGGGCATCGAACAGAGGCGTTAGCGGAGAAGTCATTCTTTATCACCGTTTGTTAATGGGTTATAGACCAGCGTGGTACTTTCAATACCGTCAACGCCCTTCAGGGAAGAGAGCATGTGATTTGTATCTGAAGGGGGTTCGGGACCCTCCGGCCCTTCGCCGGTGTCTCCTGCGCCTGAGCCTGCGTTATCTTCGGCGCTTCCCTGACCTTCCTCTCCCGGCGCCTTCAGCACCGCGGGCTGTACGGTCTGCACCACGCTTCCCGGGCTGCCGCCGCTGTTGAGATTGATTACCGGCGCACTGATGTCCACCCCCGACGGGCTGATTACCACAAACGAACTCCCCACCTTCAGGGTGATTTTGCTGGCGCTGTCCAGCACCATCTCCCCCTGCGCCTTTATGCCCAGCGCACCGCTGATTTTTTGCGCCAGCTCACTGTTCACCTGCAGGCTGTATTTCCCTGCCACCAGGCTGATGTGGTCGCCGCTGGTTTTATGGTGCTGCGTGCCGTCCACGGTCACCTTGCGGTCATTCGCCACATACAGTCCGTCGTTGTGGCTGATGTTCGCCATCCGGTCATGTCTGACGCTGACCGTCTGGTCGTTTTGTACGGCGAGGTCCTGGTCATGCACCACGCTGATTTTCTGGTCATGGCCGATGGTTTCCGTGTGGTCAGCCTTCACATCCGTGCTGCGGTTGTTCAGCACCTCCGTGTCCATATCCTTCTGCGCGTGCAGATAAACCCTTTCCTGCCCGGTGGCGTCTTCAAAGGTCAGTTCGTTAAAGCCGCTGCCTTTATACGTTTTTGAGCGAACAGTCATCTGCGTTTTGGTGAGCGGCAGGTCTCCCGGCGGGCGGTTATCCTCGTGATAAGTCCGGCCCATCACCACCGGCTGGTCCGGGTCGCCGTTGAGGAAATCGACAATCACCTCCTGGCCCACCCGCGGAATGGCGAGATTGCCAAAACCCGCCCCGGCCCACGCCTGCGATACGCGTATCCAGCACGAGCTGTCTTCAGTGCAGCCGTGATAGCGGTCCCAGATGAATTTCACCCGAATGCGGCCGTGCTCGTCGCAGAAAATCTCTTCCCCTTCCGGGCCGGTGACCACCGCGCTCTGCGGGCCATCCACCCGGGGCTTTGCCCGCGGTGGCATGCGCCAGGTCCGGTCTGCGGGAATAACCGAGAACTGGTTGGTCAGCGTGGTGCCGCTGCCCTGGCTGCCGTGCAGGGCCTGCGGCTGGTCGCCGCTCAGCAGGCTGCTCACCACCTGCCACTCCCGGTTCAGGGCCGATGTGGGATGCCCGGTCAGGTTGAACCTCACGCCGGGCCACAGTACCGGAGAATTGCTGGTGCCGGTGGCCGTTTCCGCGTCCGAACGCCAGCCTTCCATCCGGTAGCGGGCAAAATCCGCGCCGTGCTGCTCGTCCTTATAGCGACCCGGATAATCGTAAATTTCATACTGCTGCCACTGGCCGTTGAGGTGTTCGCCTGCCTGGTCATAGCGCCCCGGCCAGCCCGG
>NZ_JBLFJW010000084.1:0-2195 GCF_047713085.1 Pantoea sp. sgz302252 | reverse complement strand
CCGGTGTGACCACTCGTTTTTGATGTCCGCGCAGCTGCCAGTCTGCACCGATTTTGGGATTGAGGTGGATATCCACTTCATCCTCATAAAAGACCGGGTGCTCTGCGCTGCATTCGTCCAGCGCTTTGTGGATTGCGGCCATCTTTTCATCTTTATGCGGATCACGGATACACAGCGTCGGAGCTGCCCTGCGCCATACTATCCCGGCGATGGGTAACCAGCGACGAAGGGTTCCCGCATGCAACCGACATCCTGTTATCTCATTGATTTTTATCGCCAGAAGTTCTGTGCTCCAGCGCGAGCGCTGATAACCAAAATCACCGGGATCAGTTCACGTAACAACGTGCAGATATGCTCAAAGGGCCAGCGGCGGGAACGCCCGGCAGGCAGAGATTTCAGACCTTCAACGCCCGATAGTGTAAACCAGTTAATCCAGCGACCGATGGATGAGCGGGCGCAGCAGAGCGTTCTGGCAACATCGCTGACACGGTCACCGCGATGCAACATGAGCATTGCGGTGAGCCTGCGGGCGTAATTTTTATCGGGTGTTTTATGGATAATTTTCTGCATCTGACGTCGTTCATTTCGGGGGATGGGTACTATGATCGGCATTGCTCAGTCCGGTTGGTGGTTTGTGATGTTTGGCGATTTATCAGATCGCACAATCCGGGCTGAGTTCCCTTTAAGTGATCTACTATTCGGCGCAGCTATTTAGAGGATAAAAATGCCGGGACTATAATCTCCCGGCATCGCATTAATAATAAGATTATTTATATTCAATGTATTCACATTCTATTTCTGAGTGCTCGTAATCTATTTGAATTTGAAAGGATAAGTCACAAGAGGTGATTCTTATTTCATCCGAGCATAGTTTGTCAAAATTATATTTTTCAGAAAGAGGTTTTGTTGATTTATAAGCCCCACAAAACTTCCACTCCTCGTCAATTAGTAAATAAAAAAATGAGTGCCCGACCTTTTCTTTTATAAAGAAAATGAGATCTTTATAATTACTAATATCCACTCTCTGCTTTGACTTTATTTCCCTTGCTTTTAGTTCGTTTATAATGCGATCAGTAGCTTCCAGGTCGAGGAATTTATTAGTGTCAACCGCTACGCCAATAAACGATTGAATTTTATTAACATACGCCTCCTGGTGCATCTTGCCTTGGGCTTTTCTATAGAGTAGCTCACGTTTGTATCCAGATATATTTATTTGCATCCTTTACATCCTTCTTTAACGTAATATGCTTTTCCTTTCCCATTGCGTATCTGGGGGCGTCCATATTTATTCATTCGAGGATTTCCAAAATCATCTGTTTTCACCTGCCCTGCTTCCCAGTGAGGGCTATCTGGGTGACTACTGTCCATAGTCTGTTCTTGCACGGAAGATATTCCGGTTCCGCCGCCAGGCTTTGGTGTTTCGTAAGAATATTCTCGTCCTGAACTATTTTGGGATTGGCTGACGGGTTGCTGGCTGGTAGGAATACCTGCTTGCCTCATGGCATCACGACGAGCCGCGCGAGAAGTCTTAAATGGATTATTTTCACTACCTGTTGGTTCTCCACTAAGCCCCAGCGGATCCACCCATCGTAGCGGATTACTGACATATCCATAAAGATTCACCCCACCCATCAACCCTATCGGGTCCGATGAGATGTACTGCCCCGTCTCGTAATCATAGTACCTGAACCGGTTGTAATGCAATCCCGATTCCGCATCCTCATATTGCCCCGGAAAACGTAACCGGCATGTGGGGACATCGTCCTTATTGATGCCTTCCTCACGGCCCCAGAGTTGTTGTTTCCCTTGCCAGATAATCGTGCCCTCTTCGGTCAGCAGCTCCTGGATACGACCGACCGTATCTGTCACCGCATAGTGCAGTTGCCCTTTTTCATAACGCGCCAGCGGTGTAAAATTTCCTGGCTCGTATATCCAGCGAATGGCGCTTTCGTATTCTTGTTTACCATCAACGCCAACCGGAATTTCCTCCGTTAACTGGTCGCCATTCCAGTGGAAGTCCATGCCGGGTTTGTCACGGTTGGTACAGCGTTTGCTGATTCGCCTGCCGAACGGGTCGTATTTGTATTCCCAGCGTTCGCCTTCAGGGGTTTCCAGTCCGGTCAGCTGGTTTTTTGCATCCCAGCGGTAGCGCCACTGCTGCGGACGATAGCCGCCTTTATCGACCAGCTTCTGTA
>NZ_JBLFJW010000083.1:0-2297 GCF_047713085.1 Pantoea sp. sgz302252 | reverse complement strand
GGGATGCGGGCCATGACGGGAACTCCTGTAAAACCTGTCAATAGGGTTTGAGTAAAAATAACTCGACAAGTATATACATCAGCTAGTAGTATTTACAACAGTTAAATGTAAAACGTGGAGTAGATTATGGCCATCAGAACTCAGGGGATTTCAGGTAAGACGACTATGGCCGCACCAATAAGTAACGAAGAACAGGTATTTATTGCCGAGCTGGGCAAGAGGATAACCGCGCTGAGGAAGGACGCCGGGATGACACAGGCACAGGTAGCTCAGGCGCTGAACGTTTCCCAGCAGGCGGTACAGGCATGGGAGGCCGGACGGCGGCGGATACAGATATCCATACTCCCAGCCGTGGCAAGGCTGTTATCGGTTTCACTGGAGGATTTGCTGGGTGAAGAGCCGGAGAAGATTGCCCGAAAGCGCGGTCCGGCACCAAAATGGCAACAGCTGATCGAAGAGATAGACGGATTACCTAAGGCAAGACAGAAGCTTATTACTGAGATGCTGAGCATGATGCTCGCTAAAACGGACGATATTTAGCGCGGTAATGCAGGGCTGCAACCCTGTATTACCGCTGACCACAAGCAACTAAAAGAGGTAGTTAATCATGGCTGAGAAGCATTCTACGGCAGAACGGAAGATTTCCAAAACGCAGCGCCGTTACTTTGTTTGTTATATTACCGCGCGGCACGCCGACCCCAAAACATTCCGGACGCGCTATTATTCCCGCCATCCGAGTCTGATGCTTAAAGGCGACTGGCTGAAGGAAGCGGGATTTGATACGGGAACGGGGGTGACGGTGAAAATATCGGAAGGCGTGCTGACGATTATTGCGGATACCAGTGAAGTGCAGGCCCTGAAGGCTGAACTTTATCAGTTTAAACAGGCGGCGATGGGGATGAAGGAGCTGGTTGCTTAGCGGATTGAAGATGATAAAAAGGCCGGAAAGATCTGATAATCTTTCCGGAAATAATATCATTCTTCTTTTCGAACAAATACCCAGCCTTTATAACAAGATAATGTTCCAATAGGTTCGTGAGATTCAACCAATATAACTTCTTGATTTATAAAACAAGGATAAGATGACATAATTTCAGTAATTATTATATCTATAGACTCATAGTCATCGTCACGCGGTTCATGATCAAGATATCCATGTATGACTATTTTGCTATCGGTAAAATCAAAAGCCAATGCTCTGATATCATTACCAATATTGCCCATAAGAGCTGTAAATATAGTTAATTTCAAATGTTCAACATTCATCACGGCCCACCTGTTGGTATAACATCGGGTAAAGCTGGAACGATATGCGCGCCATTCTTACCACTATGAATTATTCCCCACGATGTAGGTGTACCTACACCATTCATATCTTTATGGATGCCAATTATGTCACCAAAATCTGCTTTGGCTTTATTATCCGTAATCATTCTGCTTGAATTAATATCTCCAGCATGGAATCTATCAAGGAGGCTTTGAGGGTTTTCATTTAATATACTTTTCCCATCAATGTAATTATTTTGTCCGGGAATATGTTTTCCTTGTGCTCCATCATGAATATTTTTTGAAATATTCTCTTTACACAACCCCAGCGGATCGATCCATTTCAGCGGGTTTGATACATACGAATACGGGTTAATTCCACCCGCCAGCCCTATCGGGTCCGATGAGATGTACTGCCCCGTCTCGTAATCATAGTACCTGAACCGGTTGTAATGCAATCCCGATTCCGCATCCTCATATTGCCCCGGAAAACGTAACCGGCATGTGGGGACATCGTCCTTATTGATGCCTTCCTCACGGCCCCAGAGTTGTTGTTTCCCTTGCCAGATAATCGTGCCGTCTTCGGTCAGCAGCTCCTGAATACGCCCGACGGTATCGGTGACCGCATAATGCAGTTGCCCTTTTTCATAACGCGCCAGTGGCGTAAAACTGCCCGGCTCGTATATCCAGCGGATGGTATTTTCGTATTCCGGTTTACCGCCAGTCCCAACCGGAATTTCCTCCGTTAGCTGATCGCCATTCCAGTGGAAGTCCATGCCGGGCTTGTCACGGTTGGTACAGCGTTTGCTGATTCGCCTGCCGAACGGGTCGTATTTGTATTCCCAGCGTTCGCCTTCAGGGGTTTCCAGTCCGGTCAGCTGGTTTTTTGCATCCCAGCGGTAGCGCCACTGCTGCGGACGATAGCCGCCTTTATCGACCAGCTTCTGTACCAGCCTGCCGTTAACATCGTATTTCCAGGTGATGTTGTGGGCATTCACTACCCTGACAAATTTCCCTTCTTCCGGTTTTCC
>NZ_JBLFJW010000082.1:0-2300 GCF_047713085.1 Pantoea sp. sgz302252 | reverse complement strand
CGTCGGGCAAAGCCTGCTCGCCGGTTAAGCGTGAGAACCCCTGCTACTTCGAGTCGCAGGACACGATGAAGCCTGAAAGTCAGGGGGGCGAAACCAGGCAACTGCAAATTTCCCGTCCAGAGCGACCTTTTATTTCCAAAGAATACCCAATCGGAACGCCACAAGATCCGTTTGAGAAAAGTAAGATAGAAGATGAAATAGAAGACAGATTTAACCGTTTTTCATACCCAAATCAGGTTGGCGCTAGTGTGTGTGGCCCTGCTGCATTTTTCTACTGTTTGCTGAAGGATCGACCTGACGTTTATGCACAGGCAGCAAGAGAGCTGTGGCGATACGGGAAAACTAAAATCGGTGAGCTTGAGATCGCACCAAGTGATGGCTGTCGCCACCCAACTGGTCATTTTTATGACAACATTAATGGTCTTGATTGGATGACGCTGGCTGGCCTGAGAGATTCGGAAAATCAAATATTTAGCTTTGACGCCTTAGATTCACCTGTTGCGGGCATCACTATGTGGCAGAACGTTACCAAGTGGTTTGAAAAAGCCGGTTTCGAACATGTTTTCAGTAATGTAGGCATTACTCAAGCCGGGAATCAAGGTGTCAAAGATTTGAACGAGTACGTTGCTAAAGGATATAGAGTCATCACGCTCATTGATGACAGTTTGTTAGATGGAAGTCGATCAGAGAGGTCAACTGTTCCTACACATTGGATTGTATGGGAAGGGCCAGTTGCACAAAACGGAGATGGCTCAGTACATCTGAAATTATTCTCATGGGGTGACGTTCGTGACCAAATCAAACCTGGCAAGGATTTGCATTTCTTCACTAATAGGTTCTTCGGCGGAATGGTGTTCAAACCATTAAAGTAAAATGACGCAAAACTATAGAGAGCGAATAGTTATGATTTTATCCATGCGTATTCTCATTATTGCAAGCTTGGTGTTTTTAACCTCTTGCACTGTGTTAAGCCCAAAAGCCGAATATATCCCTGAGAATGAACAGCTACCGAACGCAACGATCGGACAGCCATATTTCTTTAAGGTCTCAATTCTAGGAGGAAGAGTCTTTGGTGGCAGAGACAAAAAGGCGGGTGTAGTTGAACCGAGTGATACTGGAATCGCCGTACGCAACTGTGATTTGCCAGCATCGGTGATTGCACCAGAAACGGTCGACCCGAAAGATCATAATTGCGTTGAAGTTTACGGCACTCCAACTCAAGCTGGCATCGTGAAAATTCATCTCGAAAGTGGGATGTACGGTAGCATGATTGCACCAGCAAGTTATTTTAGTAAGGACTACAAACTGAATGTTCTCGCCAACTGAATTTCTCAAATGGCCTAACAGGAAGAAGGTTCTCATAACTTGGTTCACTATGATTATGTTGTCAGCCTGCTCATTGAAGGTATCGGTCGTACCAGTTGGAAAAGTGCTTAGTGATGCAGAAATCGGTAAACCATATAGCACTGACATCATCACGGTAAGTGTCAAGGTAGTTGTCGCCCCAGTTTGATTTAAGCCGCCTGTTTTTCCCGCTCCGGATTGAGCGTGACACTCTCTCGCCGCTGCCAGTTTCGTGTCCCCCGTGACCAGCGTTCAGGGTTTACAGCCCTCGCGGCCTGGTAGACTTTCTCTCGTTGCGCCAGTAACGCTCTGTCCGCACCCGTATGCCGCTGTAATGGCGTCACATAACCTATTCCGCTGTGCCGGTGCTCTTCGTTATACCAGCGGGTAAATTTATCTACCCACACCCGTGCTTCCTCCAGCGTTTTAAAGCCTGAGGACGGCCACTGCGGCACATATTTCAACGTGCGGAACAACGACTCCACATACGCATTATCATTGCTCACACGCGGTCGACTGTGCGACGACGCTATATTCAGCTCTGTCAACTTCACCTGCAGGGTCTGCGATTTCATGGCTGCACCATTATCCGCATGCAGCACCAGTGGCTGGCGGTAACAGCGCTCACGCAGTACCGTACGTTGCATCAGTGCTGCTGCTAACTCACCACTCTCGGTTTCGTGGACTTCTGCCCCGGTGATTTTACGGCTGAACACATCCTCTACCAGGTACAGGTAATACCAGCGACCCCGAACCACTGAAGGCAGCCACGTGATATCCCAGGTCCACACCTGGCACGGGCCTGTTGCCGTGAATGTGGTCGGCGGTTTTACCCGCGATGGCTTAGCCTGGCGACCCCGGAGGTGGACTTCCCCGGAACGACGCAGCACCCGGTAAAACGTCGATTCACTCGCAAGATAAATCCCTTTATCCGCCAGTCGCGGGACGATTTGCGA
>NZ_JBLFJW010000081.1:0-2318 GCF_047713085.1 Pantoea sp. sgz302252 | reverse complement strand
CTCGATATCATCGAGCGGCACGGGCTTATTTTGCTGATCGAGATAGCATTTCCATTCACCTGACCATCCCAAAAGGCCATCGTAGGGCGTCGGGGTATCCTGAGGGGCATCGAACAGAGGCGTTAGCTGAGAAGTCATTCTTTATCACCGTTTGTTAATGGGTTATAGACCAGCGTGGTGCTCTCAATACCGTCAACGCCCTGGCCTCATCTTCTTTGATGACATTTTTTAACCCTAAGTGGTGTGTCAGATAAATCAGCCTGGATTTTTCTGCATCGTTGAGGCTGTCAATGTTATAACCCCGGTTTTTTGACGAAGTTAAATTAGCCACGCCGTAATCTACAGTCGCCGAATTGAGAATCGACACTCTCAGGCCACCACCGTCATTTTTTTGCATCGTTCTCACCTGCGGCATCTTTCTCTTTTGTGACTTTTTCTACGTGCCCGTTTGCATATTTAAATCGCAAGTTGTTATCAATCACGATGATGGCGTTAGCTTTTCCCCAGGACACCCAGGTGATGGTTGAGTCACTCCATCCGGAAAAAAAAGGATTGGAAATAACAGGTTTGCCGCTGGTGAGATCGAGGACAACATTCATGGCACAGTGTCCTCCCGTTGTATCAGGAACGCATTTTTCTTCCGTTGTGTAAGAAATAATCGCTTTCGTGATAAGATACATTTTGTTTTTAAAAATACCGTCATCATTGTCTATTACAATATAATCATCGGAAACTTTATATATTTCTTGTCCGTTAAGTAGTAAATGAGAGAACCCATCTTTAGCATCAACCTTTATTATTTGCTCCAAAGGGCCTAAAATGGTCTTTTTGCAATCATCTGGGGATACTTTGCACTCAGATGCTTTTGCTGTGAATGCCATGATTAAAATAAATATACCTAATAAAATGTTTTTCATGAGAAATCCGAAGTTATAATTTTGCTATGGTGGGTTTTAAATAAGCGTCTTCTTGCCTTGGAGGCTTAGTCAACTCTAAACAATAATGATTAAAAAGTTTGATGCTGTGATCTATATAAGAAGTTAACCACTCCCTGTGCGCCTCAACATAGCTCCCTTCCCGTTGGCATCTTCTTTCTGCTGATTTTTTCCCCACCTGAGCAATAAGCAACATCCTCGCTTCATCTTCTTCGATGGCATTTTGTATAAATAAGTCAGCATTTTTTAACCCCAGGTGGTGTGCCAGATAAATCAGCCTGGATTTTTCTGCATCGTTGAGGCTGTCAATGTTATAACCCAGGTTTTTTAACGAAGTTAAATTAGCCACGCCGTAATCTACGGCCGCCGAATTGAGAATCGACACTCTCAGGCCACCACTGTCATTTTTTTGCATCGTTTTCACCTGCGGCATCTTTCTCTTTTGTGACTTTTTCTACGTGCCCGTTTGCATATTTAAATCACAAGTTGTTATCAATCACGATGATGGCGTTAGCTTTTCCCCAGGACACCCAGGTGATGGTTGAGTCACTCCATCCGGAAAAGAAAGGATTGGAAATAACAGGTTTACCGCTGGTGAGATCGAGGACAAGATTCATGGCACAGTGTCCTCCCGTTGTATCAGGAATGCATTTTTCTTTCGATGTGTAAGAGAGAGTCGCTTTAGTTATAAAATATGTGTTTTTTTTTCTTATACCATCATCGTTGCCTATCACAATATAGGCAGCATTGGCTTTGTAAATTTCCTTTCCGTTAAGGGTTAAGTGCGAGTAACCATCTTTCGACTCAATTTCTATTGTTTGATCCAGAGGGCCCAAAATAGTATTTACGCACTGTATTGCAGTAGTTTTACATTCAGTAGCTTCCGCCGAATAGAGTGTGAATAAAAAAATCGCCATTAATAGTTTTATTTTCATGAGAATCCCTGCGTCATAATTTGGCCATGACAAATTTAAGGTTGACATCCTTTTGTTTGGGAGGGTGAGTTATTTCCAAACAATAGTAGTCATAAAGATTAATGTGGTTGTCTATGTAATATATTAACCATTTCCTATGGGCTGGAACATAGCTCCCTTCCCGTTGGCATCTTCTTTCTGCTGATGTCTTCCCTACCTGAGCAATAAGCAACATCCTCGCTTCATCTTCTTCGATGGCATTTTGTATAAATAAGTCAGCATTTTTTAACCCCAGGTGGTGTGTCAGATAAATCAGCCTGGATTTTTCTGCATCGTTGAGGCTGTCAATGTTATAACCCCGGCTTTTTAACGAGGTTAAATTAGCCACGCCGTAATCCACGGCCGCCATAATCGCGTACTCTGGCTCAAACCTGAGGTTCAGCCATTGCTGCAGGCTGGTTGTTGCCCG
>NZ_JBLFJW010000080.1:0-2340 GCF_047713085.1 Pantoea sp. sgz302252 | reverse complement strand
GTCGCCTTCCATCGAGGCGCCCAGGCGGAACAGCAGGAGTTCAAAACGGTTAGACAGGGTCAGGTTGGCCCTGTCGTCGATATCAGGGTAAGATCACTGCTCTGTTTGCTGACAAAACCGCTGATTCGTTCGGCGGTTTTTTTCGGCTAAAAGCAGAGGGTGCAATGTATCAAATACAGTCCAGTTTTTTAGTCAGGTATATTACCCTCATCAATATGTTTCAATCCTTTTATCCGGTTTTATTATTCACTGTGATTATGTTTATTTATGCAGATAAAATATTTATTCTTATTCAGTCTAATAAAATATAAACTGCAAGTTGGTTTGTTTTTTTATATGGCAGGGTTGAATATGAATGTGTTACTTATACACGGTAGTTATGGATTTAGGGTGTTTGATGCTTCTGTTGAGGACTTGTCCGGTATTTTATGTAAAAGAATTCAAATGATATAAAGATATAAAGAGGTATAAACAATGACTGTATACCATCTTAGTACGCGGGTTAATTCAAATGATTCGGCGGATTCGATACTCTATGATTTATGTATTTACAGAGTGGATTCACAGCGAAATAAACATGTGATTGTTGATGTAAAGTTACAACCCATTCAGGCAGATTACCAGACATTGCAGCATGCAACGTCAGATATAAGAGAACCTCTTTCAACCATCTATATAATGGAGGTGATGCTTTATCATAAAACGATGCTGCACACGACACCTGTGTTATCTACGCCCTTTACCCATATGTATACTCTTGAGGAGTTTTCGACAGGTAAAGCCTGGTCCCCGGTGAAGCGCGAAAATCCCTGCTATTTTATAACGACGGGAACAACAAAGCGGGCAAGTGAAGGCGGCGCAGTAAAAACCGTTAAAATATCCAGACCTGTCCGGCCTTTTATTGCGAAGGAATATCCGATTGGTGATCCGGATGATCCATTTGATATTACAAAAATCAATACCCAGATTAACAGCAGATTTAATCAATTAAGCTTACCTTCACAGGGGCGTGCAAGCGCCTGCGGTCCTGCAGTTTTATTCTATTGCCTCCAAAAAGATCGTCCCGATGTATACAAGCAGGCTGCCAGAGAATTGTGGCGACATGGGAAAACAAAAATTGGACAACTTGAGATCGCGCCTGGTGAGGGTTGTCGTCATCCATCGGGATTGTTTTATGATGAGAATGGTTCACCACTCATTTCAGGACTTGACTGGATGACGTTGGTTAGTCTAAGAGATTCTGAGAATGCGGTGCTCAGTTTTGACATGTTAGATTCTCCTGTGGCTGGGGTGACATTATGGACCACGTTAAATGAGTGGTTTGAGAAGGTGGGCTACGAGTTGGTATTCAGTAATGTCGGCATAACGCAGGCAGGTATAGAGGGTATGAATGAGTTAAATGAATATGTCCGCAAAGGCTGTAAGGTTGTTACGTTAATAAATGATGGGCTTCTTGATGGTAGTGATTCAACATTAACAGTACCGACGCACTGGATCGTCTGGGAGGGACCAGTAACAGAAGATTCTTTAGGACATGTTCATCTTGAGTTATTTTCATGGGGTAGTGTTAAAGATCGTATTAAGTCAGGTAAAAAAATACCCTATTTCATTTCACGTTTTTTTGGGGGAATGGTGTTTAAGCCATTGAGCTAATATGAAAGGAATATGTTTAATTCTCCTGATATCATTTTTGTCCGGGTGTACTTTACATGCCACTGTCACGCCCGAAGGCGATGTGTTGGACGACGCTATAGTGGGTGTAACTTATTATGGTGAAATCAAAATCACAGGTGGCAGAGCTTATGCTCTTGATCACGACGCTCTGCATGAGCGTTTTGTGGGTTCAATTTCCCCTACCGATACCGGTTTATACGTTCAGCGTTGTAATGGCGGTGACTCTAATAACTGTGTCCAAATTAGAGGGAATCCGACGAAACCCGGAGTAGTTAAAGTCAATGTGTCAGGCAGCCTTTTCGGTACCAATGTTGCAACAGGTGGTGGGTTTGACAAAACCTACACCATAACGATTAAAAAGGCTGTGGGTACGCCCTGATATGCCCTAATGGATGCCTGATTTCAGGCATCCATTTTCAAACATCAAACCGAATGCAAACGGCTGATCAAAGGCCCATCTTCGTGACGTTCGGCGCGTTCCAGCACTTCCTTAATCACAGACGACAGGTCGATAACCGGGATAATCTGGTCGCGGATGTTCACCATACCCATCACCGGCGCTTTAATGCCGGCAGGTTTGGTGAAGGAGGGCATCGGCACAATTTCACGCAGCTTAAAGACGTTGATGCCAAAGAGCTCTGACTTGTCGCCTTCCATCGAGGCGCC
>NZ_JBLFJW010000079.1:0-2392 GCF_047713085.1 Pantoea sp. sgz302252 | reverse complement strand
GACATTAACGGCAGCGGCCGTCGCCGTTATACTGGCCTCCGGCGCAAAAGTGCGCGTCGGGCGTTGCGTGCTAACGTGTTGTTAAAGATGTGAAAGTTGCTCTTTAAAAAGTGAGGCGTAGCGCGGGCAGTAGCGTGTTAAAAAGTACGATAGCGTCGGGATCGTTCCTATGACCCGATAGGGTTGATGGGGGGAATTAACCCTTACGGATATGTAGCGAATCCGCTGAAATGGATAGATCCGCTGGGATTATGTAAAAAAGATATAAATAATGATGGTCCATTATTACCAGATTCAGCATGGCACAAGAATGCTCCCCACCAAGTCACTCCAGGCACAAGAGAATTAGAACATTATAAATTCAACCCTGATACAGGAGAGCTTGAATATTCTACTGTCAAGTATGATCAATATGGTCGACAGACCCAACGCACCGATTATACTAACCATGGATATGGTAATCCGTCATCTCCAGACTATCATTCCACCCCTCATGAACACAATTATGAATATGGACCTGGATATAGTCCAAAAGGAAAACAAACTAGAATTAACACAGGAAACAACAAGCCATGAACTTTAATGAAATGAATAAATCACTAATAAAAAACAATGTATTGAAATTTATTCATATAGACATTGATCCTATCGACATGAAATATAACATATTGCTTTCGCTAAGTGATAATGAAGATTTTAATGATGTGGTATCTTTTTATTTTTATGACGTAAGTAATATTAGAATGGACGATATAGGGGGTGGGTTAACACAATTCATGCTTCTTAAAATATCAATCATTGACATCTCAAACGACCGAAATAAATATAAGCTAGAAGATATTGAGGATAAGAAGATATCATTTGAATTTAATTTCGTCGATGTCATTAAATAAATGAATTTAGATAAACCCGGGGGGTATCATGACCGATATCCCCCGAGTTTTTATTCTTCTTCACCCCATTAAGCAACCAGCGCCTTCATCCCCATCGCCGCCTCTTTAAACTGGCAAAGTTCAGCCTTCAGGGCCTGCACTTCACTGGTATCCGCAATAATCGTCAGCACGCCCTCCGATATTTTCACTGTCACCCCTGTCCCGGTATCAAACCCTGCTTCCTTCAGCCAGTCGCCTTTAAGCATCAGACTCGGATGACGGGAATAATAGCGCGTCCGGAATGTTTTGGGGTCGGCGTGCCGCGCGGTAATATACCCGACGCTGTAGCGGCGCTGCATTTTGGAAATCTTCCGTTCTGCCGTAGAATGCTTCTCAGCCATGATCAACTCCTGTTTAGTTGCCTGTGGTCAGCGGTGTTAAAGGGTTGCCTCCCTTTATCACCGCGCTAAATCAGGCTCAGCTTAACAGCCGCTTTGCCTGATGTTTTAAAATCATCGCGTCAAGGATCGAAGTAATCGACCGTTGTTCTTCCTCATCCATCTGCTTCACCGCTTCAAACTTCATCTTCAGTTCGTCCTGCGGTTCACGTTCATCTTCCTCAAAAATCAGCCAGTCCGTCGTGACGTTAAACGTCAGGGCGATACGCTTGAGAATATCTAAAGAGGGCTGCGCTTCGCCGGACTCATAGCGGCGCACTTGCGTTAAATGGATCCCGACCTTGTCGGCCATCTGTGGCTGGGTCAGGCCATGTTGCTTGCGCAGTTGCAGAAAACGGGCTGAAAAGCTCATCCAGAAGGTTCCTTCATTCACCATAATGGCTTCCATTATCACCTCCTGTTCTGAATGGGCTTGACTGAATGCTCTACATGGAGCATATAATAATACCCATATAGAGCATTGACAAGGTTTTAAAAGGAACAGTTTTATGGCCCGCATCCCCGAAGCAGAATTACAGCATCTGAAAGCCGCCGTCTCCCTGGTTGCCGTGGCGAAAGCGCAGGGCCGGAAACTGCTCCGAAAGGGAAAAGACTTCGCGGTGCTGTGCCCGTTCCACGATGAACAGGAGCCGTCCTGCGTGCTGTCGTCTGCCAAAAACCTCTATCACTGCTTCGGCTGCGATGCCGGTGGCTCGGTCATCGACTGGCTGATGCACACCGAAAAACTCAGCCTGCGCAAGGCAGTGGAACGGCTGCGCGGCGAGCTGGGCGACAATCCTTCTGTTCAGCCGCTGGTTGCCTCGTCCGCCGCTGTCGTTCAGGATGAAGCGGGCCGTCAGGCGCTGCTCTCACGCGTGGCGGCGTTCTATCACCACACGCTGCTCAACGCCCCGGAAGCGATGGTCTATCTCGAAAAGCGCCGCCTCAGTCACCCCGAACTGGTCGCCACCTTTAACCTCGGCTTCGCTAACCGCACCCTGGCCTACCGGCTGCCGTCGAAAAAACTCAAGGAAGGCGCGGCGCTGCGGGCGCAGTTGCAGGCCACCGGCATCCTGCGCGAGT
>NZ_JBLFJW010000078.1:0-2416 GCF_047713085.1 Pantoea sp. sgz302252 | reverse complement strand
AGCGGTAAAAATTATTGTCTTTATATTCAAATGATTATGCGTCGCCAATTGGCGACATTCGAAATTAGCCCTGTCGCCTTTTTCAGACACCGATGTTGCTGGGTATCACTCCTCATCTTCCCGCTCCCGACAGCGGGGCCGCACGCTAACCGATGATGACGGTTCCAACGCTCACAATATTGCCACCACAATCGACGGCATCCCCCGCCCGCGCCGCAGGCAATCCTTCAATAAAAACGGTTGCAGAGCCGGAGGCTATCTTGCGCGGGTGTGGCGGATGCTCAGGCTTACTATGTGGCGTAAGGGGATCGCCTAAGCGAGCAGCTGGCAGCCCATCGACCAGCACAGTCGGTGCACCGGCCGTTATCGCGGTTTCATAGTACCCGTCGTGCTGTGTTCCTTTGTCACCTACTTTGGCGGCTATTGGCATGGTGGTTTTCCTTTTTGTGGAAACAATGTGTTATTGACTCTTATACGGATATTTATCGTAAAGAGATTTGATTTTACTACCATCAATTTCAATCGTTACAGGTTCAGAACGGATAGATATTTCATTGTCGTGATTTTCACCAGTAATTCCGGCATAATTCAACATAGACTGGATGCCAGCGTAATCATCAAAATAGGTTCCACAGAGACGTTCAGTTTTGTAGATATAAAATACATCCCGAGTTAATGGACATACTTTAGCCGCATCCATATTTAATATAGAAAAAATCAAATCGTTAATTGAACGTTGGATAAACCAGCCATCATTGACAAGAAAATAATTTGACGTCACGATCTCATACGTTCGTTTATCCGCAAGAAACTCATAATTGTGATTCAAATTCGTACTGAAAATTTTAGATTCGTGTGATTTTATTTTACGCCATTCACGCCGTTCAAAATTACCGCCATGATGGCAGTTTGCATTAAAAGAATAGAGCATAATATTATCAGTCGTTAACTGAAAACTGTCCCAACATAAAACAGACGTTTCAGAGCCATCAGGTGCAGTCATAGAAAATGGTAAAGACATAGGTGTCATATAATAAGATTCATTGCTATTATTAATGATTTTCACTGTAGCTAACACATTATTTTTTATTTTATTTATTGAAAGCCTGACAAATATCTTATGCCGTTTTTGTATATTCCTATTTTCCATGTCAGAGGTAGATAGATCCCCCCCCGAAAACCTCAATGAAACACCACTGGGATCTATAAGAATCAATTTTCCAGGCAGGTATTGACCATTATAGTCCTCACGTTTGCCGTATCCATATTTAAGAACTGTCAGCTGATTGGCAAACGAATTGAGTGAAAAAGCAAACGGAAGAATTAAAGCAATTACAAATTTCTTGATAACCATTCTCATCACTCTTAATGATAAATTAATAAAACATTAATGCCTATAGTCATACTGAAATGATTTAAGCATCTATTATGAAATATCTTTCAATATTATATGCATTATTGAATACATCTTCCCTACCCTTATTGACAAGAGTGTCCGCACCTCTGTTATGCTGTTCGGTACTCCAATTATCATTTTTTGTTTCTGGTTTCTTGCCTTTATCATCATAATCATAAGTTCCCATACCTCCATGTTCAGGGTCTGTGTATTTTTTAACGAAGTGACTCATTTCATGGCATAGTGTTGCAACGCGAGAGTCAATGCCCGTTACTGTGGCACAAGTTCTGCCCCCCCGCCCCCTGTATTCTTCCGGTGAAATTGATGCCAATATGAACTTCATAATTCTTTTCAAGTTCACTATTTACAAACGCAGCAAAAGTCTCTGGCATATCAGGATCTCGGGGGATTGTTGTGTTAGTTGGATCATCGGGATTATCCGGATCGTATATTTCGTTAATATAATCATCCAATGTCATCTGTCCCTTTATCCATTTAAGCCTTCTGATACAATTCTGCATCACTTCTCTGGCTGTCATTTTAACCTTATGACCATCACCTCTTAAGGACATCTCGACCTCAATAATTCGATCACCTTTCGATCCAAATATCCGGTAAAACTCTGTCTGCTCTTTCTCTCCCCAGACCTCAAGATCTTTGGTTCTTTGCGCCAGTACTCTATCCATCGCCGCTAGTTTCGCTTGCTTAGCGTTGGGTGTTTTTTGCTCACACTGTCTCCACGAAGAGACACAACCGAGCGGTAAAAATTATTGTCTTTATATTCAAATGATTATGCGTCGCCAATTGGCGACATTCGAAATTAGCCCTGTCGCCTTTTTCAGACACCGATGTTGCTGGGTATCACTCCTCATCTTCCCGCTCCCGACAGCGGGGCCGCACGCTAACCGATGATGACGGTTCCAACGCTCACAATATTGCCACCACAATCGACGGCATCCCCCGCCCGCGCCGCAGGCAATCCTTCAATAAAAACGGTTGCAGAGCCGGAGGCTATCTTGC
>NZ_JBLFJW010000077.1:0-2583 GCF_047713085.1 Pantoea sp. sgz302252 | reverse complement strand
TGGCCTCATAGCGAAAAACGCTGATGCATTCCGGATGGATATCTGAAGTCGGGTTGGGATTAAAGCAAAACGCGCCTGACTGCGGTAAGCCCGCCACATCGTCTGTCAGCACCATTCGCTGCTGCTGGTCAGACTTATCAAAGAAGAACAGGCCTTCTTCCGCCCACAGCCGCGACAGAAAATCGAGGTCGCTTTCGCCGTACTGCACGCAGAACTCCCGGGCGGGATGCGAATCATAACAAAGTGGCTATTTGCAGGCCGGGAGTCCTGAAGACCTGATATCAATTGATTCAGGTCTTCAGCTATCTAGCCAATATTTACCGTTCCATCGCCGATGAAAACGCCACCGCAGTCAATACTGTCGCTGCTTCGTGCTGCAGGCATCCCGTCGATAAAAACCGTCCCTGCACCCGAAGCAATTTTACGGGGATGTGGCGGATGCTCCGGTTTGTCGTGTGGCGTAAGCGGATCACCCAGACGCGCTGCGGATAAATTATCGATCAAAACCGTCGGAGAACCAGCAATAATCGCTGTTTCATAGTAGCCATCGAGCTGGATTCCTTTGTCACTGATTGTTGCGGCTAAGGGCATAGGTGCCTCCTCGCATGCATTATATTACCGGAACAAATTTGCCATTGATTAATGAGAAGATTGGGGCATAGTAGGCCATGTGCCCCTCACCATTCCCGTCTATATATCTGAATGTCAAAGGTGAGTAAGTCGGCTTTGATTTATTATACATTCTGATCATGCGTCCTTTATTCATCACGATCACATCATAATCCTCCCATTTTATCGGGAGAATAGTTATCTTTTTGTCCTCAATGTCTTCTTTGGGATAAAGTGAAAATAACATATCCTCTCTGCTTTCGCCTGTAGTTTTAGACCATGCATCTAATGCAATAGTATTAGCCTCTTCTAATTTATCTCGATCATGGCTATTGATGATTTCAGCCAGTTCACTATAAGCTTCTTTCAATTTCTGAATTTGAATATCGCTCCCGGTAAATTCTTCAGATTTAACCCAGGCCCATTCAGGAAGATCACTTACCGTTATCTTTTGTACAAACTGATAAATTTCCATATTTTTAGGGTAATAATATTCACTGAAGTAATCAGGATCCATATGCCCTGCAGTTATCTGCTGCGCAATGATTTTCGACCGTATTATAGGGTGCACATTTTCTGGTGATGCCTCAGGCTCTCCCTGAGAGTTGATGTGTACTTTTATCGAGGAAAGGAGTTGTTTATTATCCTCTTTATCAAAGCTAACCACATCCACACTACAACTCGAATCTTTACCAAAACGCCTCTTTTCTTCCAGGGACTTGACTTTAGGGGAGAACCACCCTAGTGCCCCCATTTCAAGGCTGATTTCATTTTCACCGTTTTCCATTAGCATGAGTGAATTTGTACTGGAAATCCCTCCCCCCCGACCGTGAAAAGCAGAATCCCGGTTATCAAATCCTGTTACACCGTTGGTTTTAATGTCACAGAACGCCTGCTCGATATTGAACAGGGTTCTGATTTTTACATATTTGTCACTGGCGAAAGTTGTTACCGTCATAATTGCTCCTATCAATATCATTATTGAAAATAGCGGTTTATATCTCATAAACACTCCTTGTTCTCAGGCATAAGTATTATATTAATTTCATTTATTCCAGTTAGGATTAGAACCCATCGCCCAGGGTTCGTGTACAGGTGGTGAATCAGTTGGGATCTGTAGCACTCGTTCCTTACCATATAAATTAACTCTTAACGGTGACTCTTCTTGAGTCAACTGTTTGCACAACGGCCATTCTTTTTCTATACCGTTCTCTTGATTAGGGGCTGAATTACTTTGCGAATCGTCCCCACCACGTCGCATATCAGCACTAAACTTAAAAGTCCCCTTCACCCCATCATGGCATAATACTAAATCCAGCCCATTATCATGCGGATCCGGTTTAAAGCAGGCTTTGGCACCGATAGTACCTTCTGCCTGTGCGGTAAGTTCAACCACAAAAACCTCTACCTTGAATGCAGCACTGACCACGCCTTTTAGCCCTAAATAAAGCTGACTGTCATCGACAAGATTGAACGTCCACTCATCATTTTTTTTGCTGTACGCCGCACCAAAATTCAGGTTCACACCGGGTTCTATTTCTATATAACATTCCACACTCGTGCCGTGTTTCCTCAGATAATCACGACATTTCGCAACCAGCGAATCTATTTTACAGTACGCACAGATAAACTGAATAATATCAAACCGCAGTGTCGCCTTCAGAAAAGGGCTGCCGTACAGGCCGAAGAAATGACACGGCCCCTTTTCCACATCGGTGTATTGATAAGCATAGGAGATGCCTAATTCCACCGGTGCCACAGTACAACTGAAAACGGAATACTGCCTCGTACTGTTCTCGTTTTCAGGATCGGGGGCAAAGTAGGTATTTATTCTGTCGAGCAGACTGTCTATCCTGCTCAACTGCTCCAGCGCGCCATTACGGCAACGCCTGCTGACCTCCTGTTTATACTCCTCGCTGAACTCAGTATTGCAAACTTTGACACCGAAACTGACATTCAGCATCGTTTTATTGA
>NZ_JBLFJW010000076.1:0-2720 GCF_047713085.1 Pantoea sp. sgz302252 | reverse complement strand
GGCTGAAAGCCAACCCGAAGTTCAGGGTGATTTATCAGCCGGTTTACTCGCCATGGGTGAACCACGTAGAGCGGTTATGGCAGGCGCTACATGACACAATAACCCGTAATCATCAGTGCCGGACAATGTGGCAACTACTGAAAAAGGTTCGTCATTTTATGGACACCGTCAGTCCATTCCCCGGAGCTAAGCATGGGCAGGCAAAAGTGTAGCGGTATTAGGCGCAGCTATTTAGAAGATAATGTGGGATACAATATAAGTCCAAAAGAGTGGGACCAATATCCTGCTCTTGGTCGAGATGGTACATTTGTGACTGATAAAGAAGGTGCTTTAAAATATTTTAATGGCATTCAAGATGGTGAAGTGACAATATCTAAATCTCTTGCTGAAACTATTGAAAAAGAAATGGGATTAAAACCGGGTTCATTAGAGGATGGTTTTAATATAAGAAAAATTGACGGAATCTCAGGGATGAGTCCACGAAGTCCTTTGGAGGGTAACCGATATTTCTTAGGCCCGGGGCAGCATTTGCCTGGTGGTGCACCAGAAGTGGTTATAGACTCTGCACCAAGCTCTGCCCCTCCGATATTGAAGGTGAGCATAAAATGAACAGAGTGCCAAATGATTCTATTATTGTTGTCGACATTTCATCTAAAGCAATAGAGATAGTGGCTTCTAGCCATGAATTAATAGAAAAAATGAAATCCATAGGATTTACACATTGTAATGATTGCTTATCATTTCATTTTAGCGATGAAGATGAAAAGAAAAAAATAATTAAAATACTAATAAATGAAAACTCATTATTTTCATTTGGTTATGGATGGTATCCATCAGAAGTAATGGCGTATTACAAAGAAAATGGAGTTGATTTTGGCCCCTACAAAATTATATCCTGGAGAGATAAAAACACATATCACATAGAAGAACGATAATTTATTTTAAGTTTCGATGGATAAGCCGGGATATAATATATTCCGGCTTTTTATCATCTTCAACCAGCGCCTTCATCCCCATAGCCGCCTCTTTAAACTGGCAAAGTTCAGCCTTCAGCGCCTGCACTTCTCTGTAGTCGCCGGGTGATATCTAACCTATTATGTAAATGATAAGATGACAGCTGTGCAGATAAAAATTTATCAAGGTATGGCGGTAGCGTATGTGCTATGACCCATTAGTTTCAGCAAAGTGTGAGTGAATCTGGCTGTACGATTCTATGACGGGATGGATCCATTGACATGACCCGATAGGGCTGTTGGGGGGAGTTAATCCCTATAGTTACGTAGCGAATCCGCTGAAGTATGTTGATTTACTGGGGTTGAGTCCTGATGTTACTTTTAACCAGACCCATAAAGATTCATTGCCGAAACCCAAAGGTACAGGTTCGAATGGCGGTAGATTACAATCACATCACGGTTTGCAACAAGAGTGGTCAATACATAATTTACCTGGATATGACCCTAAGCTGGCACCAACAGTTACAATCGAAACAGGCAAGGGATTACCTCATACATCGATTTCGAATGCACAAAATATGCGACGAGACGCCCGTATTGCGCAGGGAAAATGTAAGTGGTCATCGACTTTGCAAGATGAATTAATGAATATAATCTCGGATTTTCGTAATGCAGGTTTTGACGATGCAACCATAAGTAAAATACTTGATCAGCAATATAAAATGCTTGATAAGTTAAACATTGATTTTGTAAAGGTGATTCTATGACTAATGTGTCTTTTTTTGATATAAATGATAAGTTACGACTTGATGTGTATAAGCCTGCGTCAAGTAAAGATGATATTGAAAAAATGAAAAATCACTTCAAGGGTATTACGATTCCTCAAGAATATTCAATATTTGTATCTCAAATGACTGAAGCTGAGTTTTTTGTCGTGGATGAATCCTACATAAGAATATGGGGAGCAGAAGGTTGTATGGAAATGAATGATTCTCACCATGTTCAGAAATATATACCCAACTCATTAGCTATAGGTGATGATGAAGGGGGGAAGGTTATTCTATATGCATTTGGTAATAATGGGTATGGTCTATATCAAGTAGGTTTTGGTGATTTGGATATCAATGATGCAGAGTTTATCTCACCGTCATTAACTGATTTGTTAATTCATGGTGTAGGTGTTGATAGGTTGTTGTAACCTAATTCTCAAATAAAATCAAGGCAATAGCCTGAACCGCTTAATCACTGGATTCGGAACTATGATATACAATATTACCCAGTATGTTTGATAGATCAAATTGGGCTATTAGATGAGGTTAATCCTTATAGCTATGCTCTGAATAACTGCGCTTAATAGGAGATCACTGAAGGGTGATCTTACCCAGCAATAGTGGACACGGCACTAAGTGAGTAAACTCTTAACCCAGAGGTGACTCATGACTAAACCATCAGCAACGAAAAACAAGCCCCGTAAACAACACTCGCCTGCCTTTCGTGACGAAGCGCTTAAGCTTGCTCAACGTATTGGCGTGGCCGCAGCAGCGCGCGAACTCGGCCTGTATGAATCTCAGCTCTATGCCTGGCGCAGCAAGCAACAGCAGAGCCTGTCCGCTTGCGAACGTGAGCAGGAACTCGCGACCGAAAATGCCCGACTCAAGCGCCAATTGGCCGAACGAGATGAAGAGCTGGCCATTCTCCAAAAGGCCGCGACATACTTCGCGAAGCGCCTGAAATGAAGTATGTCTTTATCGAAAAACATCAGGCTGA
>NZ_JBLFJW010000075.1:0-3101 GCF_047713085.1 Pantoea sp. sgz302252 | reverse complement strand
TAATCTGCATTATGTCGGGCGCCCCCGCGTGTGGCACTTCAGCCCGGCGCAGCGCACAGCTTCGCTCTGCTGTCGGTCGCGTCACGTCACTTAACCACCGCAGTCGCCGCCGTCCATGGCGGCTCCGGTGGTCACTTCAGCTTCTTCATCGTGTTCAGCCAGAGCATCAAGGGGGTGTCGGCCTGCGGCCTCCGCTTAAGGCGTTAATGCCCGCCCGGCGTGGGTCTGTCGCCGTCGGGTCGTGCCACGCGTGTCACTCCTTACCGCCGTCGCCAGCCAATGCATCCCGCCCGGGTTCAGCGTGGTCATGCAAAAGCAAACCCCGGTCTGGCAGGTGTGCCACCTGCGGGCCTCGCCAGCCCGCGCCCGGCCAACCCGTGCCGGAACCGCAGCAAGCAGCGGCCCCGGCACGGGTTACATGAAGGGGTAATGATGGCGCTCACAGAAAAAGACAAGGACAAAACAAGACATTAACGGCAGCGGCCGTCGCCGTTATACTGGCCTCCGGCGCAAAAGTGCGCGTCGGGCGTTGCGTGCTAACGTGTTGTTAAAGATGTGAAATTGGCTCTTTAAAAAGCGAGGCGTGGCGCGGGCGGTAGCGTGTTAAAAAGTACGATGCCGTCGGGATCGTTCCTATGACCCGATAGGGCTAAGAGGCGGTACCAACCCTTATAGTTACGTATCGAATCCGCTGAGCTGGATCGATCCGCTGGGGTTATGTAAAAAAACGAGCCAGGTCCAAATTAATAGAGCTAATGGAAAAGCCTGGGAAGCAAATGTCACTCAAGCAGCTAAAAACAAATACGGTGCTGATAATGTATTAGAGCAGGTCTATATACGTCCTATAGATGCTAATGGTAATCCTGTTGGTTACAGAGTCGTTGTTGATAATGTAATAACACCCCCCAACTCTCCGATTAAACTAGTGGATGCAAAGGCATCAACCACAGCCCCGTTTACAAAAAATCAGAAAACAGGGTATCCTTTATTATCTCAAAATGGGGGTGTCATTGAGAGCGGTCCTTTAGCTGGAACGACCATAGGCCCAACAAGTGTGAGTCGAATAGATCCAACAACCATTGGGAACTTATAGGATTAATATGCAAAAACATGATGTTATTATTTACGAATATGATAATAGGTATTCTATTATCCAGCGTTCAAAGCAGGATAAGCGACAGGATGAATGCCCTAGTGAAAATGTAGTGCTGGCAGGTAGTTTACCTAAAGATGTTCCCCATTCTTTACTGGGAGAAACAGTACTAAAAGCTATCGATAACTACGGCGTTATTGACCCTTCTTATTTCCCCTGGGAACTCAAGGAGTTAAGAAAACAACTCTGTAGTTGGGTCGGTGCAAAGTCTTATGCAGGATTATTAAAAAATAGCAGGCTGGTTATTGCTCAAAAGAATTTTGATGAAAACAGAATAGAAATAATTCCTTTTGATAACTTTAATATAAACAAATGGGAAACAATGCTATTGGATAGAATGATATGTATTCCTTTTGATTCAGAACATGATAAAATAGGTATATCTGTTGATAAAGCGTTTTCTATTGCAACATTCCATCCAGAAAGAAAAATATAATTTTAATTGCCGGGATGATCTCATCACCCCGGCTTTTATTATCCTCAATCCGCTAAGCGACCAGCGCCTTTATCCCCATCGCCGCCTCTTTAAACTGGTAAAGTTCAGCCTTCAGGGCCTGCACTTCACTGGTATCCGCAATAATCGTCAGCACGCCATCCGATATTTTCACCGTTACGCCCGTCCCGGTATCAAATCCCGCTTCCTTCAGCCAGTCGCCTTTAAGCATCAGACTCGGATGGCGGGAATAATAGCGCGTCCGGAATGTTTTGGGGTCGGCGTGCCGCGCGGTTATATAACTCACCTGGTAACGGCGCTGCGTTTTGGAAATCTTCCGTTCTGCCGTAGAATGCTTCTCAGCCATAATTAACTACCTCTTTTAGTTACTTGTGGTCAGCGGCGGTAATGAGGTGCAAACTCGCTACCGCCGCGCTGTTTTTAACGTTGCCTTACACTCTTCTTCACTGCCTTCTCGACGTTGGCTTTAGTCACAAAACTGTCGATCACCATAATCAACGCTCTTTGCTCTTCATCCGGCAGCGCATCAGCCTGCTGCCAGAGTTCGTGTAACTCGGCGTTGCGGATCTTCACATCCTTGCTGGTATCAACCCGGCCAACCAGCTCATCAAGCGAAACCTGCAACACTTCAGCCAGCTTAAGCAGCGTCTCCAGCTGTGGCGAAATATGCCCCCGCTCCCAGCGGTTATAGGCTCTGGGTTGTACGTCAATCATCTCAGCAAGACGTGTCTGGGTAAGCCCTCTGGCTTCTCTCAGTTCTTTCAGACGTTCGGAAAAAGCAGACATATCAAGACCTGTTATCAGGAAATCAATAGTTGTCATTGTATGTCCTCTTTTTTAGCTGCCTGTTGTAATGGGTATATAATGTGATTACTATATATCACATATATGTCCATTGACAAGGTTTTAGAGGTATCCACATGGCCCGCATCCCCGAAGCAGAATTACAGCATCTGAAAGCCGCCGTCTCCCTGGTTGCCGTGGCGAAAGCGCAGGGCCGGAAACTGCTCCGAAAGGGAAAAGACTTCGCGGTGCTGTGCCCGTTCCACGACGAAAAAACCCCGTCATGCGTGCTGTCGCCTGCCAAAAACCTCTATCACTGCTTCGGCTGCGATGCCGGGGGCTCGGTCATCGACTGGCTGATGCACACTGAAAAACTCAGCCTGCGTAAGGCGGTGGAACGGCTGCGCGGTGAGCTGGGCGACAATCCTTCTGTTCAGCCGCTGGTTGCCTCGTCCGCCGCTGTCGCTCAGGATGAAGCGGGCCGTCAGGCGCTGCTCTCACGCGTGGCGGCGTTCTATCACCACACGCTGCTCAACGCCCCGGAAGCGATGGTCTATCTCGAAAAGCGCCGCCTCAATCACCCTGAACTGGTCGCCACCTTTAACCTCGGCTTCGCTAACCGCACCCTGGCCTACCGGCTGCCGTCGAAAAAACTCAAGGAAGGCGCGGCGCTGCGGGCGCAGTTGCAGGCCACCGGCATCCTGCGCGAGT
>NZ_JBLFJW010000074.1:0-3184 GCF_047713085.1 Pantoea sp. sgz302252 | reverse complement strand
GGGGGCTGACGGAAAGGCAACCTCCACCCTGACGGACAGCGGGGATACCGGCACGACGCAGGTGACGGCTTCTCTGGATAACGGCAGCACTAAAACGATCGGCATCACCGTGGAAGACAGGTCTGTCAGTTATATCATTCAGAGCCTGACCAGTGACAAGAGCAGTATTATCAATAACGGTACCGACCCGGCCACCCTGACCGCAACGGTGGTGGACAGCAGCACGAACCTGCCGGTCTCCGGAGTGACCGTAACCTGGAATACCACCCTGGGTAACCTGAACATCACCAGTTCGGTGACTAATGGCAGTGGTCAGGCGAGCACACAGTTAACGGCGGAGCAGGAAGGGACAGCCACCGTAACGGCACAGCTGGATAATGGCAACCGCGCCACCCTGACCATTACCGTGGAGGATAAATCGGTCAACTATGCGGTCAGTGGCCTGACCAGTGACAAGAACAGCATCGTTAATGATGATGCTGATGTAGCCACCCTGACAGCAACGGTAGTGGACAGCAGCACGAACCTGCCGGTCTCCGGAGTGACTGTAACCTGGAATACCACCCTGGGTAACCTGAACATCACCAGTTCGGTGACTAACGGCAGTGGTCAGGCGAGCACACAGTTAACGGCGGAGCAGGAAGGGACAGCCACCGTAACGGCACAGCTGGATAATGGCAGCCGCGCCACACTGACCATTACCGTGGAGGATAAATCGGTCAATTATGTGGTCAGTAGCCTGACCAGTGACAAGGACAGCATCGTTAATGATGGCACTGATGCGGCGGCGCTGACGGCAACCGTTCATGACGGTAGTGGAAACATGGTGGCCGGCGCGACGGTTTACTGGAGTACAACCCTGGGCTCAGTGACCCCGGTGACATCGGTGACGGGGGCTGACGGAAAGGCAACCTCCATCCTGACGGACAGCGGGGATACCGGCACGGCGCAGGTGACGGCTTCTCTGGATAACGGCAGCACTAAAACGATCAGCATCACCGTGGAAGAGGGCATTGTGGTGCGTGGGGCAAGGAACATAAAAGCTGACCGGACCTGTAGCCCTCCTCTGGTGGCTCTGGGCAAGCAGACATTAAGGCCAGTTGTGGCACAGTGGCAGTATGAAGGCGAGGGCGAAAGCGAAGTGGTAACGGCGAGCCGGTTCACCGATCAGCATCCGGAAAAAGAACTGACCGTGTGGTCATCAACATCCCGCACTCAGCTCACCCTGCGGCCACAGAATATTTCAGTCAATTGGATGAGCACTGTCAGTGCATCCACCGCTCTGCTGAACCGTGGCAATGTTGTCGCCTGGGGAGACAGCTCTTATGGTGGAAGTGTGCCGTCCGGCATCGCTTCGCGCACGGATCTGTCCAGCGTATGCGCAAGTCATGGCGCTTTTGCCGCACTGAGTACCGGAGGCAGTGTCGTGGCATGGGGTGACGATAATTATGGAGGAAGTGTCCCCTCAGCTATTGCTTCGCGAACTGATCTGGTGAGTGTGACAGCAAATGAGTGGGCCTTTGCCGCCCTGACAAAGGGAGGCGGTGTGGTGGCCTGGGGGGACGGTCGTTATGGCGGCAGCGTACCATCGAATATTGCTTCACGCACTGACCTGGTGGATTTACGGGGTGCTGCGGACGCCTTTGCAGCCCTGACTGCCGGAGGGAGTGTGGTGGCCTGGGGAGATTTCGACCTTGGCGGCAGAGTGCCATCGGATATTTCTGCACGCACCGATCTGAAAAGTTTGTTTGCAAACTTCGGCGCTTTTGCAGCCCTGACCTCCGGAGGCAGTGTCGTGGCATGGGGTGATGATGATGATGGAGGAAGTGTCCCCTCAGCTATTGCCTCACGTACGGATTTGGTGAATGTGGCAGCAACAGAGATGTCCTTCGCAGCCCTGACTAGTGGAGGAAACGTGGTGGCCTGGGGATACAGTAATTCAGGTGGAAGCGTGCCATCGGACATTGCTTCACGTAACGATCTGGTTAGCTTGTGTGGTAGCGGGCACGCCTTTGCTGCATTGACTGCTCAGGGCGGCGTCGTATCTTGGGGAGATGAAGCTTATGGCGGCAGTGTCCCGCCCGGGATTGCTTCACGTACCGATCTGGTTAATCTCGCGGCGACAGAAAGTGCTTTTGCGGCACTGACCGCTTCGGGTGACGTTCTTGCCTGGGGGAACGCGACCCAGGGCGGCACGATCCCCTCTGATGTGGCCGACATGCTGACGAACGTGGTGGCAATATACAGTGGCTATTTGATGTTTGTCGCCCTGACATCCGATGATACTGTGGTTGTCTGGGGGGAGGGCGGAACAATGGCAAATATTCCGGCTGAGCTACAGGGGAATATCTCGTACCTGGAATAAATCATTCCGATAGCGTCCTGGAGGTTTACCAGAAACAGAGGCAGGCATAGCACGTTATGCCTGCCAATATGAGGAGCATCTGCTCGCTTCAGCTATTTACTGTGATCCGGAAACAGCCCCCTGTTTCCGGATTTTTAATACACATCGTACACCAGGCCAAATGTAATACTTCAGCGGCAAAATTCTAAGTGACCAGAACGAGGCTAACGGCGGCATTTAGCACTTCGTTTATCTCTGTGTTATCGGGCAAAAAACACCCACTGCCGGGGTGCATTTGAGCCAATGCGACAGCCCCGCCGTGCCTATGCTGCTCCTGTCTTCATCATTAACCTGATTACAGAGAGTCCATCATGAATCCTGATAACCTGCAGACCAGTTCGCTGGTTTTTTACCCGCTTCCCAATTTTGCCGGAACTCCGCAACCCGTGGCACACGGGCAGTCGGGGATTGTGGCCAGCAGCAGCACCGACTGGTCGCTGCAGTCCGTGTCGGTGGGAGACACCATCACCCATGCCTATATCTGGAGCGGGGTCGATACCGGCAACCCCGGGCGGAGCTACACCGGACATACCGAGAGCTACGTGAGCGCCAGTGTCCGTGACCTGACGGCCACCTATCCGGCAAGCCAGTACCCGCTACAGTACCTGGGGCTCGACAACACGCTGGCGGTTCCGGTGACGGTGATGCTGAGTGGCCCGTTCAGCGGCGCGGACACGCTTGCGGCAACCGCGCTGGTTCCGGGGAGTACCGTATCACAGACGACGCTGGCCGCACCGGGTATCCCCGGCGCAATGGGTTTTATCGGTACGGTGGCCGGAA
>NZ_JBLFJW010000073.1:0-3207 GCF_047713085.1 Pantoea sp. sgz302252 | reverse complement strand
TGCATTATGTTTAATGACGCCTGCCCCGCATGACAGGACTGCATGGGACGCCGCTGCCGCACGGGGCAGACGGCATTGACCCCCGCGCACACCGCTGCTGTCCGGGCAAGAGGTGCGCAGGGAGGCGCGCCTTTTGCCCTGTCCACCGCACTCCGCGGGCTCACGCCTGACGCTTGCGTTTAGCCTTGCGCCGCTGCTCCGCCGGATGCGTCTGCGCATGCACCTGCTGAAGATGGCCTATCGCCACCCGCGTGTAGATCTGCGTGGTCTCCAGTTTCTCATGGCCGAGGATCGCCTGGATGTGTCGCGTGTCCGCGCCGTTCTCCAGCATCTGCGTCGCCATCGAGTGCCGGAAGATGTGGCACGCCCCGGCCTTCTTCAGCCGCGCCTTGTCGCGGATCTGTTCGCCCGCCATCGCGGTCAGGGTGCTGCGGGCCAGCCCGTGGCCTTTCTGGCTGAGGAACAGGTGGCCGCTGTCGGCCCGGTACGCCAGCTGCGGGCGAACGTCGTACAGATAGCGCTCCAGCCATTGCAGCGCTGCCTGACCCACCGGTACCACCCGATCCTTGTGCCCTTTACCCTGGCGGACGTACATCACGCCCCGCGTGAAGTCCACGTCCGGCAGCATCAGGTTCGCCAGCTCCATCCGCCGGATGCCAGTGCTCCAGAACAGTTCGAGGATGGCGCGGTTGCGCAGCCCGAACGGCGTGCCGGTGTCGCTGCTGCCCAGCACCTGACGCGTTTCCTGCTCGCTGAACACCTGCGCCGGAAGCCGTTTCTCTCCCTTCGGCAGCGTCAGCATTTCCGCCGGGTTATACAGGATGACGTGGCGTTTCAGCAGCCAGCGGAACAGGTTCTTCACCGCACTCAGCCGCGCCAGTTGCCCGCCCACAACCAGATGCTGGCCGTCGGCTTTGCGGTAGCCGCGCAGGTGGCGCTGGTAGCTCTCCAGCACCGGGAGGCTCACCTGCGGGGCGTACAGCAGGCCCCGATCTTCGTTCCATCTGACGAACGGCAGCACCCGCTCGCGGTAGCCTTCGACGGTGCGCTCACTCTGGCCGCGGGCATGCAGCGCGTCCAGCCAGTCCGCCAGATGCTGGCGCAGCGTCCGGCTCTGCTGGCTGAGGTGGAGGGTTGTCGGGGTGGGCGGCAGCGGTCTGGTCATGATGATTGTCCTGATGGCGGTACGGTACGATGACGGGAAGTGAGGATGCCGGAACAGTGGTTTTGTAGTTGCCCCAACCTGAGAGGCGCTCAGGTCAGTAATGATGCGGCCTGTGGGTGAGTTTCGTTACCCCAACTTAGCCCCAACTCAGGGGCAACCTGACACCATCTTGCGGGTTGTCTGCTCCAACTTGCCGGAGTCATACCCACTGTTTTCATCCGGTTCGATCAGGCCGCACAGGTGCGAGCCGTCACCGCCACCGTCCCATAACAGTTCGTACTGCAACAGATGGCCCCGGCTGCCGCCGTGGATCAGCAGGTACTCCATTTCCGCAAGCCGCATACAGTGGACCTTAAGCTGGTTGTCACTCCACTGTGTAAAGTCGCGGATCTCCCGCCGCGTGAAGCGCACCTCGCCGGGTTTGCACTTCCGCGCCGCTGCCAGTTCATTGACCATCGTTTGTATCAGCAGCAACAGCTTGCGCGTCTGCGGCGGCATCTCGTCCAGCGTGCGGCCTAAGATCTCATGCGCTAACTGGTTCGCTAACCCGATATCTTCCCGCGTCACCTCGATGTACTCCACCGCCTGCCCGCGATGCTCCACGCGCTTCACTTCCCGCTGATACTGATGCAGCAGCGTGACGCTCTGGATCAGCGTCAGGTATTTCATATGGTCGCGGCGGGTGCGCGTTTTGTCGCTCATAAAGGTGAGCTGGCTGGCGAACGGGTTCACCACGTTAAGCGGACGCAGCAGCCGCTGGGCGTTCTGGTGCAGCGCGGTGATGTAACTTTTTTCGTTACTGGCCAGCAGCCCTTCGAGCGTCTGCGCATAACGCTGTGCCGCGTGGATAGCCTCGGTCTGTTCACGGGACTCATTCACCGTCAGCACCAGGCAGCGGTTGAGCAGCTCTTCATCCACGTCGATGGCGGTGGTGGTCAGCATCAGCATCACCGGGCCTTTGACGGTATATTGTTTGGTGACGAGGTTGCCGGTGGCATCATCTTTACCCGTTGATGCGATGGTCAGCTCGCCGTCCGACTGCAGCAGTTTCAGGGCATAGGCCGCCTGGCGCACGCCTTCCTCTTCGGCGATGGCGAGGATCTTGTGTTGCAGGTTGGTTTCGCCGAGGTAGAACAGGCTCTGCCCGGTCATGGCCGAGTATTGCAGCCGCTCTTCTGGCGGGATGAAGTTCAGTACCGCGTCCATCAGCGAGGATTTTCCCGCTGCGCTCGACGACTGGATCAGCACCGCCAGTGGACGCTCCAGCTTGCGCGACACGGCGGCTAAGTAAGCGGCGGTGAGATTGGTGGCCTCGCCGACCACACCGCAGGCGGCCATATCGGTGGCGATCCGCGTTGCCAGGCCAGGATCGTTCAGCAGGGCCAGCGCCGCGGCCCGATCTTCCGGGGACATTTCCGGGACGAGGCTCTCCGGCTCCGGCGTGGTCAGCCACTGCTCCAGCGCCAGCAGGACGTTGCCCAGCGAACGGCGCAGATCGCCTTCGGCCAGCCCCAGCTCTGCCGCTGCCGCCCGCGCATAACCGGCCCGGCTGCGGGCGCTCATCATGTCCACGCTGTCCGCGAACACCACGCCGCTTTGCGTGTCCAGCACCTGCGCATTCACCTTCATCGTAGCGGCCCCGGCTTTGCGGGTTAAGCCCCGGATGGTCCAGCGCTGGCCGTCGATCGTCAGTTGCAGATCGCCGCTGGCTGATACCTCCACCACCACACCCGGCGTCACCGCTGCTGAAGGTAACACCGTCGCGGGTGCGGCATCCGTGACTTCCGGATCGTTCATCGGGACGGCACTTTCCAGCAACAACCGGAACGCCTGTTCTGGCTCCGCCACCTGACAGAGATAGCCGTTGGCATCCATTTCAGGCGGGAACATGACCCGGAACGACGCGATCCCGTCGCGGCGCAGATCGGCGGCCAGATCTTCCGCGCCATCGTTGCCCGCCATGTCATTGTCGAAGGCGATCAGCACCTGCCTGACGCCATGATGTTTAAAGGCCTGGCGCATCTCCGGGGTGAAGCCGAACA
>NZ_JBLFJW010000072.1:0-3239 GCF_047713085.1 Pantoea sp. sgz302252 | reverse complement strand
TTCGGGTTGTGAGGTTAAGCGACTAAGCGTACACGGTGGATGCCCTGGCAGTCAGAGGCGATGAAGGACGTGCTAATCTGCGATAAGCGTCGGCGAGGTGATATGAACCTTTGACCCGGCGATTTCCGAATGGGGAAACCCAGTGTGTTTCGACACATTATCATGACATGAATACATAGTGTCATGAGGCGAACCGGGGGAACTGAAACATCTAAGTACCCCGAGGAAAAGAAATCAACCGAGATTCCCCCAGTAGCGGCGAGCGAACGGGGAGGAGCCCAGAGTCTGAATCAGCGCGTGTGGTAGTGGAACGGTCTGGAAAGTCCGGCGATACAGGGTGACAGCCCCGTACACGAAAGTGCACACGTTGTGAACTCGAAGAGTAGGGCGGGACACGTGGTATCCTGTCTGAATATGGGGGGACCATCCTCCAAGGCTAAATACTCCTGACTGACCGATAGTGAACCAGTACCGTGAGGGAAAGGCGAAAAGAACCCCGGCGAGGGGAGTGAAAAAGAACCTGAAACCGTGTACGTACAAGCAGTGGGAGCCCCACCACCAAAGCATTCTCTGGTGATGAAGGCACCGCAACAGCAACATCGCGGTGGCGGAGCGTCTTTAGCGACGCCCAACACACAAAACAAGCGGTGAGTGCTTTGGGGTGGGGTGACTGCGTACCTTTTGTATAATGGGTCAGCGACTTATATTCTGTAGCAAGGTTAACCGAATAGGGGAGCCGAAGGGAAACCGAGTCTTAACTGGGCGTTAAGTTGCAGGGTATAGACCCGAAACCCGGTGATCTAGCCATGGGCAGGTTGAAGGTTGGGTAACACTAACTGGAGGACCGAACCGACTAATGTTGAAAAATTAGCGGATGACTTGTGGCTGGGGGTGAAAGGCCAATCAAACCGGGAGATAGCTGGTTCTCCCCGAAAGCTATTTAGGTAGCGCCTCGTGAACTCATCTTCGGGGGTAGAGCACTGTTTCGGCCAGGGGGTCATCCCGACTTACCAACCCGATGCAAACTACGAATACCGAAGAATGTTATCACGGGAGACACACGGCGGGTGCTAACGTCCGTCGTGAAGAGGGAAACAACCCAGACCGCCAGCTAAGGTCCCAAAGTCACAGTTAAGTGGGAAACGATGTGGGAAGGCACAGACAGCCAGGATGTTGGCTTAGAAGCAGCCATCATTTAAAGAAAGCGTAATAGCTCACTGGTCGAGTCGGCCTGCGCGGAAGATGTAACGGGGCTAAACTGTGCACCGAAGCTGCGGCAGCGACACTCAGGTGTTGTTGGGTAGGGGAGCGTTCTGTAAGCCGTTGAAGGTGGCCTGTGAGGGTTGCTGGAGGTATCAGAAGTGCGAATGCTGACATAAGTAACGATAATGCGGGTGAAAAGCCCGCACGCCGGAAGACCAAGGGTTCCTGTCCAACGTTAATCGGGGCAGGGTGAGTCGACCCCTAAGGCGAGGCCGAAAGGCGTAGTCGATGGGAAACAGGTTAATATTCCTGTACTTGGTGTTACTGCGAAGGGGGGACGGAGAAGGCTATGTTATCCGGGCGACGGTTGTCCCGGTTTAAGCATGTAGGCGGATGTTCCAGGTAAATCCGGAACGTTATTAACGCTGAGGTGTGATGACGAGGCACTACGGTGCTGAAGTAACAGATGCCCTGCTTCCAGGAAAAGCCTCTAAGCTCCAGGTAACACGAAATCGTACCCCAAACCGACACAGGTGGTCAGGTAGAGAATACCAAGGCGCTTGAGAGAACTCGGGTGAAGGAACTAGGCAAAATGGTGCCGTAACTTCGGGAGAAGGCACGCTGATATGTAGGTGAAGCCCCTGCGGGTGGAGCTGAAATCAGTCGAAGATACCAGCTGGCTGCAACTGTTTATTAAAAACACAGCACTGTGCAAACACGAAAGTGGACGTATACGGTGTGACGCCTGCCCGGTGCCGGAAGGTTAATTGATGGGGTTATCCCTTGTGGAGAAGCTCTTGATCGAAGCCCCGGTAAACGGCGGCCGTAACTATAACGGTCCTAAGGTAGCGAAATTCCTTGTCGGGTAAGTTCCGACCTGCACGAATGGCGTAATGATGGCCAGGCTGTCTCCACCCGAGACTCAGTGAAATTGAACTCGCTGTGAAGATGCAGTGTACCCGCGGCAAGACGGAAAGACCCCGTGAACCTTTACTATAGCTTGACACTGAACACTGGTCCTTGATGTGTAGGATAGGTGGGAGGCTTTGAAGTGTGGACGCCAGTCTGCATGGAGCCAACCTTGAAATACCACCCTTTAATGGCTGGTGTTCTAACGTAGACCCGTAATCCGGGTTGCGGACAGTGTCTGGTGGGTAGTTTGACTGGGGCGGTCTCCTCCCAAAGAGTAACGGAGGAGCACGAAGGTTAGCTAATCCTGGTCGGACATCAGGAGGTTAGTGCAATGGCATAAGCTAGCTTGACTGCGAGAGTGACGGCTCGGGCAGGTGCGAAAGCAGGTCATAGTGATCCGGTGGTTCTGAATGGAAGGGCCATCGCTCAACGGATAAAAGGTACTCCGGGGATAACAGGCTGATACCGCCCAAGAGTTCATATCGACGGCGGTGTTTGGCACCTCGATGTCGGCTCATCACATCCTGGGGCTGAAGTAGGTCCCAAGGGTATGGCTGTTCGCCATTTAAAGTGGTACGCGAGCTGGGTTTAGAACGTCGTGAGACAGTTCGGTCCCTATCTGCCGTGGGCGCTGGAGAATTGAGGGGGGCTGCTCCTAGTACGAGAGGACCGGAGTGGACGCATCACTGGTGTTCGGGTTGTCATGCCAATGGCATTGCCCGGTAGCTAAATGCGGAAGAGATAAGTGCTGAAAGCATCTAAGCACGAAACTTGCCCCGAGATGAGTTCTCCCTGACCCTTTAAGGGTCCTGAAGGAACGTTGAAGACGACGACGTTGATAGGTCGGGTGTGTAAGTGTAGCGATACATTGAGCTAACCGATACTAATGAACCGTGAGGCTTAACCTTACAACGCCGAAGCTGTTTTGGCGTGAGAGACGAAATTATCAGCTTGAACCAGATACATCATCCCGTAACAAACGGGATGATAAACAGAATTTGCCTGGCGGCAACAGCGCGGTGGTCCCACCTGACCCCATGCCGAACTCAGAAGTGAAACGCCGTAGCGCCGATGGTAGTGTGGGGTCTCCCCATGTGAGAGTAGGGAACTGCCAGGCATCAAAT
>NZ_JBLFJW010000071.1:0-3511 GCF_047713085.1 Pantoea sp. sgz302252 | reverse complement strand
GGACCTGTATGAAGAGGTCAGCTATCAGGGCACCGCACAGGTGCTGGCGGAGCATGATGTGGCCACACTGCGCACCCCCCTGGGGCAGTGGGCAGAGCAGTCGGCGAAGATGAACGGCCTGAGACTGCTGAGCTATACGGAGTATGACCCGGGTGATATCAGCACGGATTACCGTCTGTACCGTGACAGCTACCGCGTGGAGGATGTTCCGGACCTGAGCGTGGATTATCAGGCGGCCTCCCGGTATATCCGGGGTACGGCACTGGGTGAGAATGACGTGGTGGTGCGGGTGCGGCTGACGCCGGATGACACGACGCAGCGGGTGGTGATGAGTGCGTTCCAGCGCTTCCCGCAACTGAGCGGGTATGCAACGGCGTCGCTGACGGTGAACGGCGTGGCGGAAGAAGGCGTACTGGTGGTGTTTGACAAAACGCAGCCGGTGACGACGGTGGCCGTTCAGGCGGGCGTGCTGAATGAGGATGGCACGGCGGACTTTCAGGTGAGCACGACGGTGAGGGCGGTCTGGAGTGAGAGCCGGCAGGAGCCGCTGCTGACGCTGGATGACAATGCGCCGGCAGACTGGCAGTTCCTGAGCATGCAGGCAACCGGGAATGCAGGGGAATTTACCACCCTGCTGACCGGGGCCTTCCCGTCAGCGGCATATATTGACAGTGTCACATCAGATAAAAACAGCATTGTTGATACCGGCAAGGACGTGGCCACCCTGACCGCTCTGGTGCTGGATGGTCAGGGGAATGTTATGGAAGGCGTGGCCGTCAGCTGGAGCACCACACTGGGGACGTTAACATCACTGTCGTCGGTAACCAACGCCAGTGGCCAGGCGAGCACTCAGCTGACGGCTGACCAGGAAGGGACTGCCACCGTAACGGCACAGCTGGATAATGGCAGCCGCGCCACACTGACCATTACCGTGGAGGATAAATCGGTCAACTATGTGGTCCATAGCCTGACCAGTGACAAGGACAGCATCGTTAATGATGGTACTGATGCGGCGACGCTGACGGCGATCGTCTATGACGATGGTGGAAGCATAGTGACCGGCGCGACGGTTTACTGGAGTACAACCCTGGGCTCAGTGACCCCGGCGACATCGGTGACGGGGGCTGACGGAAAGGCAACCTCCACCCTGACGGACAGCGGGGATACCGGCACGACGCAGGTGACGGCTTCTCTGGATAACGGCAGCACTAAAACGATCGGCATCACCGTGGAAGACAGGTCTGTCGGTTATATCATTCAGAGCCTGACCAGTGACAAGGACAACATCGTTAACGATGGTACTGATGCGGCGACGCTGACGGCGATCGTCTATGACGATGGTGGAAGCATAGTGACCGGCGCGACGGTTTACTGGAGTACAACCCTGGGCTCAGTGACCCCGGCGACATCGGTGACGGGGGCTGACGGAAAAGCAACCTCCATCCTGACGGACAGCGGGGATACCGGCACGACGCAGGTGACGGCTTCTCTGGATAACGGCAGCACTAAAACGATCGGCATCACCGTGGAAGACAGGTCTGTCAGTTATATCATTCAGAGCCTGACCAGTGACAAGGACAGCATCTTTAATGATGGTACTGATGCGGCGGCGCTGACGGCGACCGTTCATGACGGTAGTGGAAACATGGTGGCCGGCGCGACGGTTTACTGGAGTACAACCCTGGGCTCAGTGACCCCGGCGACATCGGTGACGGGGGCTGACGGAAAGGCAACCTCCACCCTGACGGACAGCGGGGATACCGGCACGACGCAGGTGACGGCTTCTCTGGATAACGGCAGCACTAAAACGATCGGCATCATCGTGGAAGACAGGTCTGTCAGTTATATCATTCAGAGCCTGACCAGTGACAAGGACAGCATCGTTAACGATGGTACTGATGCGGCGACGCTGACAGCAACGGTAGTAGATGCAAACGGGGTTGTTGTAGAAGGGGTAATAGTGAGCTGGAGTACTTCTGTGGGAACACTGAGTGAGTCTGAATCAGTGACAAATACCGCAGGACAAGCCACTACGCAATTAACATCAACAGATGATGGGACTGCTCTGGTTGTTGCTGTACTCGACAACGGTAATACAGCGGATACCAGTGTCGTTGTTTCTGCTATCGATATTAATAGTCTGGTAAGCGATAAAGATTCCATCTCCGACAGTGGGGACGATGTTGCAACCCTGACGGCAACGGTCACAAATGAGCAAGGGGCCCCGGTTACTGAGGTGATGGTAAACTGGAGTACCACAGTGGGTGTATTGAGTGTATCAAGCTCCGTGACGAATGCGGAAGGAAAAGCCGTCGTACAACTGACATCAACAGACGTTGGAACAGCTTTAATCTCGGCGAGGCTGAACAATGGAGCTGAAGCCACAGCCTCAGTATCAATCTACAGCCCGGTGTTTATTGAAACTCTCGTTAGTGACAAGACGCAGGTTCTCGTTGATGGGAAGGATAATGCAACGATCACGGCAACAGTAACAGATGATAAGGGACAGCCTGCTTCAAATGTTGTTGTCCACTGGAGTTCTACGGGGGGGACACTCTCATCAGAAAGTGTAAGTACTGGCTCTAACGGAGAAGCCAAAACAAGTTTTTCTTCAAACATCGAAGGTGATTTTATTGTAACAGCCATGCTTGATAATGGTGACAATAAAAACATCGATATTGCTGGAATTGTGCAAGCAACAAGCTTTCCTGCCTTTTCAGCTTCAAATGTCAGGGTTGGTAATTCAACAGGTACTATTGCTTTTGATCTGGCGACACATGATTATCCTGGAGGCATAAATTTTGTATTTAAATTCTATACGACTCCCGTCAGTGGCAATAACCCGGGAAGTCCGGTGACAACTGTATATTTAACGGATACAACAAACGTAGTGCTATATGATAGCAAATACTCTGTGGCCAGCGAATATATCATGCAGGATGCATTTACAGAACTGAATGGTTCTTCTTCTGATACGACTGCCACACTCAATATCATTGTTGAAAACCTTTATCTCGATGGAGGAAGCTGGCAGGGAGGATATATAACGTGTGAATATCAACCAAATGCAGGATTAGGACCATGGACTGCATGTCCTGATATTTTCATTCCTGCTTTAGGTTAAGTTTGTAGCGTTACAATAATATCCAGAAACTGATCATTAACCCCGGACCGGCTCCCGTAGTCGGTCTTTTTATTGGACTCCACTCCTGAAAAAATCGCTACGCACGGTTCTGTACTACCGGGAAGCAATGGGACACAGCTCAGCCTGGCTGGGTATACCTTCATAACCAGGCCAAATGTAATACTTCAGCGGCAAAATTCTAAGTGACCAGAACGAGGCTAACGGCGGCATTTAGCACTTCGCTTATCTCTGTGTTATCGGGCAAAAAACACCCACTGCCGGGGTGCATTTGGGACAATGCGACAGCCCCGCCGTGCCTATGCTGCTCCTGCCTTCATCATTAACCTGATTACAGAGAGCCCATCATGAATCCTGAGAGCCTGCAGA
>NZ_JBLFJW010000070.1:0-4080 GCF_047713085.1 Pantoea sp. sgz302252 | reverse complement strand
CCACAGAAAAAACCAAAAGTGGATGGCCCGCAAAGTGCGGTCGTTACCGGCCCGCCAGGTGAAGAAATTTTCTGCGACGAGCACGGGCGGATCAGAGTGAAGTTTTTGTGGGATCGGTACAACGGTGCCACAGAAGACAGTTCCTGCTGGATCCGTGTGTCGCAGGCGTGGGCCGGAACAGGCTTCGGCAATCTGGCGATCCCGCGCGTGGGCCAGGAAGTGATTGTCGATTTTCTCAATGGCGACCCCGACCAGCCCATCGTGATGGGCCGAACCTATCACGAGGACAATCGTTCCCCGGGCGATCTGCCCGGCACCAAAACGCAGATGAGCATTCGGTCGAAAACCTACAAGGGAAATGGGTTTAATGAACTGCGGTTTGAGGATGCGACCGGCAAAGAGCAGGTCTATCTCCATGCGCAGAAGAATATGGATACAGAGGTGCTGAATAACCGGACCACGGACGTCAAAGTCGATCACAGCGAAACAATCGGGAATGACCAGAAGATAACCGTCGGACTGGGGCAAACGTTAAAAGTGGGGACTAAGAAAGAAAGTGGTCACGATCAGGTTGTGGCTATAGCAAATAACCAAAATATAACAGTGGTAAATGATCAGACTATTGGCGTTTTAGAAGGGAAGCAAACAGTAAACGTTAAAAAAACAATAAGCATTAATTCTGAGGAAAAGATCGAATTTATTTGCGGGGAGGCAAGTATTACCCTGGCTAAAAATGGTGAAATTATACTTAAAGGGAAAGTGATAAAAAATTCTGCGGAAGATGAATATTATGTCCACACTAAAAAATTGCTGGCAGACGGCAGTGATGAACAAATATTAACTGGTGGGATTGTGAAATTAAATCCTTAATTTTATTGTTGTTTAAAGGTATTGGATATGGGCAAGAACGCAGCACGGCAATCAGCTGATAAAGCAGGGCATGATGGACCCATAACGTCAGGAAGTAATAATGTAACAACAGGGAGTCTTCCTGCTGTACGTTTAGGAGATAGTTTTATTTGTAAGGAACATGGTCCTGGCGTAGTTGCCGAAGGGTCTAAAACTGTAACAATAAATGGGCTGCCAGCCGCAAGGATGGGGGATAAGGTTATTTGCGGTAAGAAATCCTTACCCCCCACTAAAGGCCCTCGTTCTCCTGAATACCATTATGCGACACTGGCAAAGAATGTTAATGAAGACGGTTCATTAAAGGTAAAAAATCCTAATGAATTTAGAATGAATGTATTATCAGGATCATCTTCATTATTAGACACTGATGGAGATGGTTTTTTTGATTCATCAAATAGTAAAGCTAATATTATAGATTACCAACTAACACCTTCAGCAGGAGATAGTGGTATTATCATCGGCGGGTCAGTAGGGAAAGTGGAAATGACTTCAGGGACTATTAATAACGATAAGGCGAGTTCAGCAAGATTCGATGCGAAAGCAATAGGTGTTGAAGGAAATATAGGAGGTAGTTCAGGTAAAGAAGGAAGCGGTGATTATGAAGAAATAAAAGCAACTGGTTCAGTTGGTACTGCTGAAGTTAAAGGGGAAGGAAGTATATCATACGATGCAGATAACATGTCTGGCGGAGGTTATTTCGAATTAGGGGTTGAGGCTGCTGCTGCAAAAGGCGAGATTGGGGGAAGTATTGAGTATAAGTATTTAAAAATCAAAGCAGCTGTATCGGGCACAGCTGGATCAGTGGGGGCAGGGCTTGGTGGTGGTGCATGGGCTGATATAGATAACTTAATGTTTAGAGTAAAACTTACAGGTGAATTAGCTGCTATTCTTGGAGTAAGAGGTGATACTGAAGCCCAAATTGGACCTTTTTTAGATAACCCTAATATTCTACTACGATTAATGTTTGGTGGAGTACAGGCTGGTAATGGGGCAGGGGAAATATTATCAGGTATAAGAAATGTAATTATTGGTGGCTAACATGAAAATGTTTATTAGTTTGGCTCAAGCTTTACTTCCATTGTATAGGAATGTTGTTTTTAGATTCTTTTTAGGTGGAGGGATATTTTCAGTTGTAGGCTTGTTGATTTCTAACGGATATATATCTAATGGTTATTTATGTATAGTGATGATCGTTTGTGGAATGTATTCGTGTGTTTATTTTTCTTTTTTTGCATTAATAGATATTGGTATGGAGAGAATGATCGGGTTTCATGAAAAGCATAATGGTGATAACTTAGGTCGGCAACCTGTGAGAGGGGTTGTAAATAACAGGGTTCTAATAACTAAGTTTATTAAAGGTGCTATTAATATAATGTGTTTTTATTTTTTATTCCGCATGGTGATTATCCCTATGCTAATTAATAATGGTTTTTTTCGATGAAAAATGAAAAATCGATATATGATAAATTACTCTTCCCAGAAATTGGTGAGGGTGGTGATTACTATACAAGTAAACATTTTTTACGTTATTCTTATACCACTAGTTCTTTCAAAGGAGTACATTATAAAATACTTGTTCCTAATGTAGTTAAGCCTGTCAGTCTGGAGCCCAAGTCAGTGGAGGGGTTTGAAAATCTTTATGCGATAGGTTGTTATCAGACTGTTTTAGAGTCCGAGTATCCATTTATGGAAGTTGATGTGGCTTTTGAGAATTTAAGTAATGAGGTTAATGCCAGTGATTGGATGGATGATATATTATCTACTTTGTCAGAGGAGATCATTAATCGAAAAGACTATAATAAAGTCAGTGGTAAATACTCTGATGTGTTGACTGTGAATAATTTTGATGATGAGGTGATAATTTCAAGAATCAGAGCATTTAAGAATTATGACCAAGAACATAAAATGGCTCATATTATTATGGTTAAAGTAAGTTGTTCATTGGAGGTATATGATGCTCTGGCCGTTGATATGTTACATATAGTGAGTGGTTTTGAACTTATAAATGATTCGAAATGGCATTTGGCCGAGGAGTTAAAAAGTATAAATATTTTTACTCCTGATAGTGTCTCATTTTATTATCCTGCTTCGTGGTTGTATTCTGAGCGGTTTATTTCGGAGGGATTTAGTTATTGTTCATTATTTCTAAAGAAAGAGGGGGAAACATGTGGGGTTATCGATAGTTACTTTTTATCCAGAGGTTCAGATGTTACGAAGGAGTACATTTACCAGCTTATATATAATAAGTTAACAGAAGAAAATTATGCTGATATTGAAAGGATAGAACTAAGAGAGAGTCGTTCTCTTATTAATAGGAATGTTGCGAATTTATCTATAGGAGATATTGAAATAAATGACGGTAAATACAATCGGTGCCAACTTGCTATTTTATCAGGGGAGGTGGAAAACTGCCTGTTTTTTATTGTTGGTTTGCTTAGCTCAAGAGAAGTTAATTTTAGAACGTGGGCTGTAGGGAAAAGAACGATAGATATTATATTGAATTCTCTTAATAATTATAGCCTTGAATATGAAGATTATTGTTATCATTAAGTTTTATGATTTTATATGGATTTAAATTTCGTCCATGCAGGCTCGGGAGTTCTGCGTGCAGTACGGCGAAAGCGACCTCGATTTTCTGTCGCGGCTGTGGGCGGAAGAAGGCCTGTTCTTCTTTGATAAGTCTGACCAGCAGCAGCGAATGGTGCTGACAGACGATGTGGCGGGCTTACCGCAGTCAGGCGCGTTTTGCTTTAATCCCAACCCGACTTCAGATATCCATCCGGAATGCATCAGCGTTTTTCGCTATGAGGCCAGCGTCGGGCCCTCCTCCGTGGTGAGCCAGGACTACACCTTCAAAGTGCCGGACTGGCCGGGCAGCTACGACCACAGCGCAGAAAACCTGAATGGTCAGTATGAACAGTATGAAATTTACGACTATCCCGGACGCTTCAAGGATGAGCAGCATGGTGAAGATTTTACCCGCTATCAGATGGAGGGGCGGCGAAATAGCGCGGAGATGGCAAGCGGGAGCAGCAACTCACCCCGGCTATGGCCTGGCACGCGGTTCACGCTGACCGGGCATCCGGTTGAGAGCCTGAATCAGGAATGGCAGGTGGTGAGCAGCCATCTGACGGGCTCCCAGCCTCAGGCGCTGCATGGCAGCCAGGGCCA
>NZ_JBLFJW010000069.1:0-4192 GCF_047713085.1 Pantoea sp. sgz302252 | reverse complement strand
GCTGTCTCTTGATCAGATCTCCTGATCAAGAGACTTCGCCAGTTTGTACCCCTCAACGACATCCTGAAGCCTGAACCAGCCTTCCCACATCACTACCCAGCCCGCCCGTCCTGTTCGTTTGCTGTCATACCATCGACCCATTTTCGCCAGTGCCAGATACGCCCATTTCAGGTTCGGCGCCTTCTTTGGCAGGGCTTTTCCTTCCTGTTTTACCCACAGCAGCTTCCATTCTATTGGGCTCAGCACCTGCTCGCAGGGCTCATTCAGCGTTTCCTCACTCAGCCCGCCCTGGCGCAACGCCAGTACCCTCACGGCGATAAACGCGAGGATGACCACCATCCGCTCCAGGTTATCCCGTGTCTGCATACGAAGCGATTCCACACAGGTGCCCCCGCTTTTCCATGCTTTGTGGTATTCCTCTATCAGCCAGCGGCGCTCGTAATAGCTGATGATGATGCGTGCCTGCTCCGCACTCTCCACTTTTTCTGACGTCAGCAGATGCCAGCAGGCCCCACTTTCCTCTTCCTCCCGACAGCAGATATACGTCACCGGCAACTGTTCGCCCGACCCGTCCGGTGCGGCAATATTCACCGCGCTGTAGCTGACGAACATCTGTGCCTGGCGCGCCGCTCTCCCCCCTTTCTGAACCACATTCAGCGTATGACTTCCCGCCTGCGTCAGCCTTTCAGGCAGGTCGAACAGTTTGCCTGCGCCATCCTCCAGTCGCCGGTTTTGCGCGGCCCGGACCACGAAGCGCTGCCCCTGGCTGGTTTTGTAATTCAGGTACTGCCAGATGTCCGCTTCACGGTCACACACAGAGATAACATTTGACTGAATATCGCCCAGGCGCTGCGCCATCAACTGAGATGACAACTGCCATTTAAAGCTCTCTTTTTCTTCATAAGGCCGCTCTTTTCGTTGATGTTTTTTGCCATAGGTGGCGGTCTCCCTGCTCCAACGTTGCTGGTCGATAAGGCCCACCATCCGGGCGCCGTCCGGGGCGTAGAGCAGTACCGAATGGGCAAGCAGGCCGCGTGTTTTCGGGCTGGTGGTGGTGTTGCCCAGTTCATCGCAGGCGCTGGAATGGCTGAAGTTGATGGTCGTTGTATCTTCCAGTGCGAGGAGAAGCGGATGCTCCCGGGCGGCTTTGGCCGTGGCAATAAATCCTGCCTCAGCGATAGCGTCAGGAAAGACGCAGGGGTTACGCAACAGGCGGTAAGCGCCTTCAACTTCGGCGGGAGACAGGGATGATTTCACGATAGAAAGTCCGGGGTGTTGAGTGAGTGAGGCGGCTACAGTCACGAGACGGCGGGTACGCCGCGGGTCACCCAGTTGCGCAAGCCCGAAAGTGTGTTTAGCCCATGAAAAACAATCAGAAAGCACCATACTAAAAACCCGAAAAGAGAGATATCAGAAGAGATCAACAGACGGGAAAATAGTTCAAAAAAATCCCCGACAAATTCGTCAGGGATTTGTGTATAAGAGACAGCCCGCGGGGAGAGGGAGCACACACTAAAAAAGGAGCTTTAAAAGCGCCTTTTTGCTTTTACCTCCGTACACCCTGTACATATGGTTACACAGCGATACCAATCACTCACTGAACGCTTTGAATCACAAGTCTATAGTTCATTTCAACGGCCCCGCAGTGGGGTTGAACATAGAAACCAAATTCGAGGATTTCAGAATGAAAAAAGTATTAGCTCTGGTTGTTGCCGCTGCTATGGGTCTGTCTTCTGCTGCTTTCGCTGCTGACACCGCGGCTACCGCACCGGCTGCTGCGCCAGCGGCAACTCACGCTGCTCCGGCTAAAACTACTCATCACAAGAAACACAAAAAATCCGCAGCAAAACCCGCTGCAGAACAGAAAGCCCAGGCTGCCAAAAAGCAGCACAAAAAAGCAGCCACCAAACCCGCTGTAGCTCAGAAAGCTCAGGCTGCTAAAAAGCAACATAAAAAAGCAGCCGCTAAACCAGCAGCTCAGCCATCTGCATAAGTTCGCACCAGTCAGTACGGTCTTGTATACTAAATCGGCGCTGCTTCAGCGCCGTTTTTTTCGGGAGAGCAATCATGTTGCGCCGCTACCGTTTCGAGCTCATCCTTTTACTGCTGATTATCTGTGCGCTGGTTGCTACCCGGTTCTTTTTGTACTGAGCGTAGTTCGCTGATTTTACTCCCACTTTTCATTCATCCCGTCTATAGTAAACGCATTGGGTTACCCTTTTTTGACATCATAATCGCCCTCCAGAGAGAGTTATGCGCAGATCCATAGTGGTATTACTGGGAGCCGTTTGCCTTTTTTCTCCGTTGACTCACGCTGATGATGACAGCGACGACACTGGCATGAGTGCCAAAGATCTGAAGACGCTATTTTTTGGTCATGACGACCGCGTGCGGGTCACTAATCCTACGGAATCGCCGTGGGATGCTATTGGTCAACTGGAAACGGCCAGCGGAAATCTCTGCACTGCCACCCTGATTTCACCCCATCTGGCGCTTACCGCCGGACACTGTCTGTTGACGCCGCCGCGCGGCAAACCAGATAAAGCCGTCGCCTTGCGTTTTATTTCGCAAAAAGGCGTCTGGCGTTACGAAATTCATGGCATTGAAGGCCGCGTTGAACCTTCGCTCGGGAAACGTTTAAAACCCGATGGCGATGGCTGGATTGTGCCCCCTTCTGCTGCCCCGTGGGATTTTGGCCTGATTGTGCTGCGCTATCCGCCTTCCGGCATTACGCCACTTCCGCTGTTCGAAGGTGATAAAGACGCGTTGACCGCGGCGCTGAAAACCACCGATCGCAAAGTGACGCAGTCGGGTTACCCGCTCGATCACCTTGATTCGCTGTACACGCACAATGATTGTCTGGTGACGGGTTGGGCGCAAACCACCGTGTTATCGCACCAGTGCGACACGCTGCCGGGCGACAGCGGTTCACCGTTAATGATTAAAACAGATAACGGTTGGGAATTAATTGGCGTCCAAAGTTCCGCGCCAGCCGCCAAAGACCGTTGGCGTGCGGACAACCGGGCCATTTCTGTCACCGGTTTTCGTGACAAACTTGAAGCACTGGCCGGAGATGGCAGCTAGACGCGACCCCGGCCAGTTTTCACAACACGGTGAGAGATGGTTTCTAAGACCATATTCCCTTATGTTGATCTATCTACTAAGGATCATCTTGCGCCAGTCAATTTGTTGGCGGGTGGTCCTGATTAAATAGTCCTTTTAAATAATTTCTGAAAACACATCCCTACTCCTTCAGTTATGTACCCTCGCGCTTGCGGATTAATTCACTACAATGATGATTTAATATCTACCACTGTGTTGACTCATCATCATACAGACGCTATTTGAATTGACTCCACCAATAAAATCCTCAGCGGAATTCATATTCCTGATTAATTTAGCTTCGTAATTAATAAATATTCACACCGCTGTAAAAACACAATTAAGAATATTTTCCAAACTCGTAGATAACGCACATTTTTCGACGCTAAAGTATTTATAATCACTCACCTTGTGAGAAATGACTGTTAATTACGGGATTTATCTACATTTAAGTCCGCAATAGCACCTAATCCACGTGTTCTGCCTGCTCATTTGTTCTGTTGAATGCTGAGAAAGCTAACAATCCAGGTATTAGCATGCTTGGTTTTAAATATTGCCGGTCGTTATTAATCCTTTCTAGCCATAGTCACTGTATTTAATCAGGAGAAAAGCATGTCGTCACAAGGAATTCGCTTTACTCTGGAGGTGGACGGACAGAATGAAGACACCTTCGCTGTGGTAGGGTTTCAACTACAACAACGTTATTCCACGACGTTTGAACTGATTGTGGATGTGGCAAGTCAATCGTTTGCCCAGACGGCAGAGCAGCTGCTCGAACAAAACGCCACCTTGACTATCTGGCAGGGAAATGTCTCGTTACGGACCGTTTCAGGGAATATCGCCACTTTCAGTATGAAAGAAAGCAATGACTGGCAAATGCAGTACCGCTTCAGGATTTGTCCGCCTTTGTGGCGCTGCGGGCTTCGCCAGAACTTCCGCAGTTTCCAGCAGCAGGACATTCAGTCCATCTCCGCCACGTTACTGAATGAAAATGGCGTCACTGAGTGGTCGCCAATCCTCTATGATCCGCATCCCGCCCGGGAGTTCTGCGTGCAGTACGGCGAAAGCGACCTCGATTTTCTGTCGCGGC
>NZ_JBLFJW010000068.1:0-4512 GCF_047713085.1 Pantoea sp. sgz302252 | reverse complement strand
CGGTCGTTACCGGCCCGCCAGGTGAAGAAATTTTCTGCGACGAGCACGGGCGGATCAGGGTGAAGTTTTTGTGGGATCGCTACAACGGCGCCACAGAAGACAGTTCCTGCTGGATCCGTGTGTCGCAAGCGTGGGCCGGAACTGGATTCGGTAATCTGGCGATCCCGCGCGTGGGCCAGGAAGTGATTGTCGATTTTCTCAATGGCGACCCTGACCAGCCCATCGTGATGGGCCGAACCTATCACGAGGACAATCGCTCACCGGGCGATCTGCCCGGCACCAAAACGCAGATGAGCATTCGGTCAAAAACCTACAAGGGAAGTGGGTTTAATGAACTGCGGTTTGAGGATGCGACGAACGAGGAAGAGGTCTATCTGCATGCTCAGAAAAATATGCAGGTCATCGTGCTGAACAGTCAGGACCAACGGGTGAACTACGACCGCACGGTCAGCATTGGTCATGATGAATCGCTGGTGGTGGCCAATGATCGGAAAGTAACCGTTGATGGTAAGCAGGATCATAAGACTACAAAGGATCATGTAAGCCTTGTCGAAGGTAATCACGGACTGGAAGTCAAAGGAGACCTGGCTCAGAGGATTGCCGGTGCGCTGGGCGTCAGCGCGGATGGTGATATTGTGTTTCAGAGCAACAGTAAAATCAGTTTCCGTGTTGGAGGATCTTTTGTCGTGATCCATGCCGGCGGGGTGGATATCAGAGGTCCGATAATAAACCTTAATGGCGCAGGGAGCCCTGGCGAAATCATTCTGCCGATGCGGCCAGTCATCCTGAAATCGGCTGCGGGTAAGGGAACGATGTTCGTGTCCCACTGCCCTCAGGAGGGGTTGTGATGACGACACCAAAGCGCTATGCCGTTATTGACGGGGCCATCGAAGAAGGCGTAACGGATTTTCTGGCTCAGGAAAAGGCACCGAGCTGTTGTCTGTATGCAGACCCCATCCAGCCGGAGCTGATCACCTTGGCGCCTTATCTTGTGGAAGTCACGCCCGGGGTGGAAGCCTGGCTGGCAATGAGGGAAACGCCATGGGGACTTTTTATCACCTCCGGACTGAGCCTGCAAAAATTACAGCAGCATCTCCGGTTTTTTTTGTGGGTGACGATCCCTGATCAAGATAAACCTGTCCTGTTTCGTTTTTATGATCCCAGGAATATTGGTGCCCTGCTTGAGGTGCTGACCGGGCGGGAACGGCAATTATTTACTTTTCCGCTGCTAAAAATAACGGCGATGCTCAATGGCATCAGTCAGGAATTTGATTTCAGCCCGCAGGTGACTGATACATCGACCGCTGAGGGTGAAAATAAAGAGGTGTCCCCCTTACGATTTACCCGAAGACAATATGAGAAGTTGAACCTGCAGGCTCAGACAAATTACCTTCATGAGCTTGCCGGATTTATAAAGCAGATTATAACGGACAGCACAATATCAGTGAGTCATCTTGCGGAGGAGTATTTTCTGTTCTGTCAGGCACATGACATTACCGATGATAACTCTGTCAGACAGATGATTAGATTATTGCTTAATGAAAACATTCACGATACGCAGGATATACCTGATAACTGGCTGGAGGTACTGGGCGACACTGCGCAGCCCGGATACCGACGGGTGCAGGAACTGACAACAGATAAAGGATTATAATATGGCATCACCTTCAACAACTGCCGGAAAAGCGTGCGCTGAAAGCTGATGGCACTCCGAATAATGTTACGCTGAGTTATAAAGGAGAAGCCAGCAGGCTGGAGATAACGGATATTTTTCAGACACCGTGGAGGTATCTGAGCTCGATTACGTCACCAAAAGATATTTTTGATGAACCAGCGCATTACAGCGTTATCGTTGACAGCTGTTATGAGTGTGGTACCTATGCAGAAATCGACGTCTATCCCACCCTTGAGATTCGTTTTACCACCGGGTTGAGTTATGAAATATCTTCAACCCGACGAAAACGTACCATCAAAGAGTGTCGTGATGAGCAAATAAAATCCCGACAGGCCATGGAGGATACGAAGCCGAAGAATAACAATAAACTCCGTTCTGGCTGGCAGGATCAGACAGCTGAATTTGAGTTCGTCAATAAAACGATGCTGAATGTCAGTTTCGGTGTCAAAGTTTGCAATACTGAGTTCAGCGAGGAGTATAAACAGGAGGTCAGCAGGCGTTGCCGTAATGGCGCGCTGGAGCAGTTGAGCAGGATAGACAGTCTGCTCGACAGAATAAATACCTACTTTGCCCCCGATCCTGAAAACGAGAACAGTACGAGGCAGTACTCCGTTTTCAGTTGTAATGTGGAACCGGTGGAATTAGGTATTTCCTATGCTTATCAGTACACCGATGTGGAAAAGGGGCCGTGTCATTTCTTCGGCCTGTACGGCAGTCCATTTCTGAAGGCATCTTTGAAATTTGATATTATTCAGTTTATCTGTGCGTACTGTAAAATAGATTCGCTGGTAGCGAAATGCCGTAGCTACCTTAAGAAACACGGTACCAGTGTAGAGTGCTATATCGAAATATCACCAGGTGTAAGCCTGAATCTTGGAGCTGCTTACAATAAAAATAAAGATGAATGGACATTTAATATTCTCGACAATAATAAACTCTTTCTCGGATTGGAGGGGGTGGTCAGTGCGACTTTTGAAGCTGAAGTGTTTGTTGTTGAATTTAAAGCACAGGCAGAGGGGGCTATTTTATCAGAGGCTGGATTTGCGCTAGATCCTCATGACAATGGACTGGATTTGGTTTTGTATCATAATGGGGTTAAAGGGGATTTCAAATTTTATGCTGATATGGTTTATGGTAAAGATAAGAAGAAGGCATCAAAGAAAATCAATAGCATGAATAAAAGCTGGGAATTATCTGTTCCATTGAAGAAAGAAAACTCTCCTGTTAGAATTAATATTTATGGAAGAGAGAATTTAGTGCGTTCTCCTGTTATTACTCCACCCACATATTTTGAAATTTGGGCGATGAGTTCTAATATGGGATGATTATAGATAGGTTATAATTCAATGGAGATGAAATGAAAATTAAATTTGTTCTTTACATATTTGTTTTTTTTGGAGTTGTCATGATGCTAACAGCCAATGCTGAGACTAAAAAGGATAGGGTTCGAGTTTTATTTAATATAAATCAAGCGTACTGTGCCATTAAAACTAACTCAGTTACAGGGTTCACCAATCGAGATTCTGCATCAGAAGGTCGTGGTGGTGGTATATCTAGCACAAATGCTTTGATGTTAATGGAAAATGGTATTAATGAAATTAGTTTGGAATTTGGCTCTTTAGGATGGTTTTCTGATGGTAATAGCTTTAGGGATAAGTTAGAGTATTTCAATCCTCAGGCTGAATGCAGCCTGGATTTAGTCCGGTTTCATGAGGGTGAAGAACAGATTATTTCATCTATGAAAGTGGTGGTAAATAATAGCGGGCAGCCTGAAGCTTTAAATGATAATAATCATCCAGTTTCAAAACTTAAAGTTTTAGCTGAGCAAATTGTCCCTGGGCATATTGATTCAGATTATTACGATAGTAACTATTACCCTAAAGGAATGGCTCTTTATAGATTCACACAGTCAGTTGCTATAAGTGGTATTCCTGAATGGCCTTGGGTAAGAGCGCAAGTTTTTACCGGAGCAGATAATCAAATTAAAGATCTTAAGTCTGCATACATTGAAATGGCTGAGATTATCAAAAGTCGAAGCCGTTTAAATCTTAAAGAATTTAATAAAGTTGCACTCGAGGCATGGTCAGAAACCACCGGTGAAAGCAAGGATGATATTTTATATTCACTATATCCAGTAAATAAATTAGAGGGAGGGGGGGCGAAACTCCTGCCCATAAAATGGGATGACTATGATATTCGGGTTATGAATAAAGGGCGGATGGTTCAATTTTATAACAAATCTAACCCGGAATACTCACCTCTAACATACAGATATATTGATGAGGATGGAGATGAATGTTTAGGTTTTTTTGCTCCAATATTTTCACTAATCAATGGTAAGTTTGTTCCAGTAATTTAAGATACTTACAACATTTTCGATGGCCTGACGTTATATAGACTCAGGCCTTAATTATTGCTATGAATCTTACGTCGGGCCCTCCTCCGTGGTGAGCCAGGAGTACACCTTCAAAGTGCCGGACTGGCCGGGCAGCTACGACCACAGCGCAGAAAACCTGAATGGTCAGTATGAACAGTATGAAATTTATGACTATCCCGGACGCTTCAAGGATGAGCAGCATGGCGAAGATTTTACCCGCTATCAGATGGAGGGGCGGCGAAATAGTGCGGAGGCGGCAAGCGGGAACAGCCATTCACCCAGGCTATGGCCTGGCACACGGTTCACGCTGACCGGGCATCCGGTTGAGAGCCTGAATCAGGAATGGCAGGTGGTGAGCAGCTATATGACGGGCTCCCAGCCTCAGGCGCTGCATGGCAGCCAGGGCCAGGGCACCACGCTGGATAATCATTTTACCGTCGTTCCTGCCGACAGAACCTGG
>NZ_JBLFJW010000067.1:0-5520 GCF_047713085.1 Pantoea sp. sgz302252 | reverse complement strand
ATCTTCCGTTCTGCCGTAGAATGCTTCTCAGCCATGATCAACTCCTGTTTAGTTGCCTGTGGTGAGCGGGATTGTGGTGGTCCAACACCACAATCCCGCGCTCAATTAATCCTTCTCTTTAGCTGCTGTCATTCTCGCCATAGTCTGTGAAACCTGGCTTTTAACGATAATCGCATCAAGAACAGCTTTGGCCACTTCCTGCTCTTCAAAAGGCATTGCGGCCACTGCTTCAAAGCGCAGCTTCAAATCATCCTCCGGCTCACGTTCACCCGGCTCAAACAATAAAAAATCAGAGGTGACATGAAGCACAACGGCCAGTTTTTTTAACGCCTCGGCGGTAGGCTGTGAGCTACCTGCTTCGTATCTTTTAATCTGTTGCACATGGATACCGGTAGCGTCAGATAACCCCTGTTGTGTTAAGCCACGCTTCTTACGTAGCTCGGTTACTCGCAGAGAAAAGCTCATGGTAATTAACCAGTCGTGAATAGTTACCATGATACTAACCCCCCGAAAATATCCCTCTTGATTTAGGTATCATATAGTGTACCATTACAGTATACAACATGAATCTTGACAGGTTTTTGAAGGAACAGTTTTATGGCCCGCATCCCCGAAGCAGAACTACAACACCTGAAAGCCGCCGTCTCCTTAGTCGCCGTGGCAAAAACGCAGGGCCGGAAGCTGGTCAGAAAGGGAAAAGACTTCGCGGTGCTGTGTCCGTTCCACGACGAGAAAACCCCGTCCTGTGTGCTCTCACCGTCGAAAAATCTTTATCACTGCTTCGGCTGCAACGCGGGCGGCTCGGTGCTGGACTGGGTGATGCACACTGAAAAGTTAAGCCTGCGTAAAGCGGCGGAGCGACTGCGTGGCGAGCTGGGCGACAATCCCGCCGTGGTACCACTGGTCAGTTCTGATGAACCAGACATGTTCACGGAAGATGAGGCGGGCCGTCAGGCGCTGCTCTCCCGCGTGGTGGAGTTCTATCACCACACGCTGCTGGACGCGCCGGAAGCGGTGGCCTATCTGGAAAAGCGCCGCCTTAACCATCCTGAACTGGTCGCCACCTTTAAACTGGGCTTCGCCAACCGCACCTTAGCCTACCGTCTGCCGTCCGGAAAGGTGCTGGCAGGCGGCAGGATCCGCGCCCGGCTCAAGACGGCGGGCATCATGCGCGAGTCCGGACACGAACATTTTACCGGTTCACTGGTTGTGCCGGTGATGGATCTGCACGGTCAAATCCGCGAGATGTATGGCCGTAAGATCGAGCGCCCTCAGCGGGGAATGCCCGCGCATCTGTATCTGCCGGGGCCGCATGGCGGGGTGTGGAACGAGCAGGCGCTGGTCGGTCCGGCAACGGTTATCCTGTGTGAATCGCTGATCGACGCCATGTCATTCTGGGTGGCGGGGTTCCGCAACGTGACGGCGGCGTATGGGGTCAACGGCTTCACCGATGAGATGCACCAGGCGTTCAGAAAACACGGCGTTAAGCAGGTGCTGATCGCCTATGACAACGACACGGCAGGCGATGAGGCGGCGGTGAAGCTGGCGTCTTCTTTAGCCGCTTCCGGCATCGCGCCGTTCCGGGTGGTGTTCCCGGCAGACATGGACGCGAACGAATACTTATGCAAGGTTGCCGAACCGGAACGGGCGTTCCGGGCGGTGATCGACGGGGCCATCTGGATGGGCGATGCGGGAGAGGTCGTGCCCGTGGCCGGCATCGTGCCACAGATCCGCGCGGAGCCTGCACACCTCACTTCATTCGCTGCTGATGTCACCGCGCTGCCAGCGACTGCGGCCCCTGTACCGGGCGTCAGTGTGGAAGCGCTGGCAGATGGTGAACTGATGGTAACGTTACCCGGCGAACGCTGGACTCTCCGGGGCTTAAGCCGCAAAGCGAATGCGGCCGCGCTGAAAGTGAATGCGCAGGTGCTGGACACCGAAAGCGGCGTGGTGTTCGCGGATGCGGTGGACATGATGAGCGCCCGCTCACGTTCCGGCTATGCGCGGGCGGCGGCGGCAGAGCTGGGGCTGGCAGAAGGTGACCTGCGTCGTTCGCTGGGTAAGGTGCTGCTGGCGCTGGAGCAGTGGGCCGCTCTTGCGCATCCCTGCGCTCGCGGCACTGGGGCATCCTGCCCGGCGCAGGTTAACCCGGAGGAAGAAAAGGCGGCGCTTGTGTTGTTGCGTTCGCCGGATCTGGTCAGGCGTATCGCTTCAGATATGGCCGCCTGCGGTGTGGTCGGCGAGGCCACCAATCTCACCGCCGCCTACTTAGCCGCCGTGTCGCGCAAACTGGAGCGCCCGCTGGCGGTGCTGATCCAGTCGTCCAGTGCGGCGGGTAAAAGCTCGCTGATGGACGCGGTGCTGAACCTGATCCCGCCGGAAGAACGCTTACAGTACAGCGCCATGACCGGGCAGAGCCTGTTCTACCTCGGTGAAACCAACCTGCAACATAAGATCCTCGCCATCGCCGAAGAAGAAGGTGTACGCCAGGCGGCGTATGCACTGAAGCTGTTGCAGTCGGACGGTGAGTTAAGCATCGCCAGTACGGGCAAGGACGACGCCAGCGGCAATCTGGTGACGAAGCAGTACACGGTAAAAGGCCCGGTGATGCTGATGCTGACCACCACCGCCATCGACGTGGACGAAGAGCTGCTCAACCGCTGCCTGGTGCTGACGGTGAACGAGTCGCGGGAGCAGACAGAAGCGATCCACGCGGCGCAGCGCCGAGCGCAGACGCTGGAGGGGCTGCTGGCGTCGAACGAAAAAAATTACATCACCGCACTACACCAGAACGCACAGCGACTGCTGCGCCCGCTTAACGTGGTGAACCCGTTCGCCAGTCAGCTCACCTTTATGAGCGATAAAACGCGCACCCGCCGCGACCACATGAAATACCTGACCCTGATCCAGTCGATCACGCTGCTGCACCAGTATCAGCGGGAGGTGAAGCGCGTGGAGCATCGCGGGCAGATGGTGGAGTACATCGAGGTGACGCGGGAAGATATCGGGTTAGCGAACCAGTTAGCGCATGAGATTTTAGGCCGCACGCTGGACGAGATGCCGCCGCAGACGCGCAGGCTGTTAACCCTGATCCAGCAATGGGTAAGCGGCAGCGGCCAGCCGCGTGAGACGATGCTGTTCACCCGTAAACAACTGCGCGACGCGGTGCAGTGGGGCGACACGCAGCTCAAGATCCACCTGGCGCGGCTGGCCGAAATGGAATACCTGCTGGTCCACCGTCGCGGGCTGACGTTCTGCTATGAACTGCTGTTCGACGGAGACGGCAACGCAGACACCGCGCACCTGTGCGGGCTGATCGACGTGGCGGAAACACCGGTGAACCCTCCGTATGACTCCGCCCGGTCGGGGAAAGCGGTGAAACGGTCGGCCTCCGGTCGGGCAGCGGTCGGCGGTCAGTCGGATAAGAAAAAAACCGCCTCAGACCAGACCTCACACGGCTTACAGGCTAAAGCGGTCGGGGCAGATGAAAAAGCACTGTTCCGGCAGAACGGGAAAACGTCGCCCCACCGTCATAACGCGGCCCGTCCGGGCGGGGGCAACACCGAAGCATAAGTATGACCCCGTCCGGTCGGGGTAGCCGCTGCAATGGTCGGCCCCCGGTCGGTAATCAGTCGGCAGGCGGTCGGGTAGTGTAAAACCACCGGAAGCCACGCCCTGCCGGGCTTAAACCGTAAAGCGGTCGGCCAGCATCAGAACCCCTGTTCCATCTTCTCTTCTTATCGCTATCGTACTGTCATCTCAATCAGGATAACCATCATGACCAGGCCTAAATCACCGGGGCCGGAAGCCCTTTATCTCAGTTGCCATAACGAACACATGACACAGCGCCGGCATATGCTGGGCTGGCTGGAAAGCCTGGAAGCCGGAGGCTACAGCGCGCGCAGCGTGGAAGGCTACCGCGAACGGCTGTTGCCGTTCATGACGTGGTGTGAGGCGCGCGGGCTGCTGTATGCGTCACAGGTTAGCCTGTCAGTGCTGGAAGCATACCAGCGCCATCTGCGCAGCTACCGCAAAGCCGACGGCAACACGCTTGTTGTGGGCGGACAGCTTAACCGCTTAAGCGCAGTGCGGAACTTCTTCCGCTGGCTGCTGAAACGGCACGTCATCCTGTATAACCCGACGGAAATGCTGACGCTGCCGAAGGGAGAGAAACGGCTTCCGGCGCAGGTGTTCAGCGAGCAGGAAACGCGCCAGGTGCTGGACAGTCTGGATACGGAGAAACCGCTGGGGCTGCGCAACCGGGCGATCCTCGAAGTGCTGTGGAGTACCGGGATCAGGCGTATGGAGGTGGCGAACCTGATGCTGTGCGACGTGGACTTCACGCGGGGCGTGGTGTACGTGCGACAGGGCAAAGGGCATAAGGATCGGGTGGTGCCAGTGGGTCATGTGGCGCTGGCGTGGGTGACGCGCTGGCTGCATGATGTGCGGCCCCGGCTGACGCAACGCACCGACAGCGGTCACCTGTTCGTGACGTACCACGGCAAAGGGCTGAACCGGGGAACGCTGACGCAGATCGGCGGGGAGACCATCCGCGGGAAAGCACGGATACAGAAAGCGGGGGCGTGTCACATCTTCCGGCACTCGATGGCGACGCAGATGCTGGACAACGGCGCGGACACACGGCACATCCAGGCGATCCTGGGCCATGAGAAGCTGGAGACAACGCAGCTCTACACGCAGGTGGCAATAAAGCCGTTACAGAAGGTGCACGCGCGGACACACCCGGCAGAGAAGCGGCGCAGGGATAAGCAGGCGCAGCAGCCGGACAGCACAGAGCCGGAGGGAGCCACCGTGTCGCCGGACAGGCTGAAAAGTTAGCGGTTCTCTCTTCGGCATGGTTAGCCTGTGCAGGCAAAAGGCGCGCCTCCCTGCGCACCTCTTGCCGCCTGCCATCGGTGTCAGCGGCGGTAAATGCCGTCTGTCCAGCGCTGAACAGCGGCGCTCCCTGCGGGTCCCGTTGCTGGTCAGCCGTCATTCAACATAACGCGGCATTACGCGAAACGGCCCGTCGTGGCGTGCCGCCACGCGTAACGAGCGTTATGTCGGCGCCGTTGGGCTAAGGGCGCTGCGCGTCTGCCTCAGGACAGGTGAGCGGCTTGCCGCCGCAGTCAGCATCCGGGCCCGGCGCAGCGCAAAGCTGCGCTCTGCTGTCAGCGCCGGCGTTGTTCCTCAGCCCCGCGGTCGCCGCCGTCCGTGGCGGCTCCGTGCCGTTCTGCGGCGTGTTCATCGTGTTCAGCAAACACATCAGGGGTTGTCGGCCTGCGGCCTCCGCTTAAGGCGTTAATGCCCGCCCGGCGTGGGTCTGTCGTCGTCGGGTCGTGCCACGCGTGTCACTCCTTACCGCCGCCGCCAGCCAACGCATCCCGCCCCGGTTCAGCGTGGTCATGCAAACCCAAAACCCGGTCAGGCAGGTGTGCCACGGGGCGGCGTACCGTCGCCAGCGGGCCTCGCCAGCCCGCGCCCGGCCAACCCGCCCCGAAGCCGCAGCAAGCAGCGGCT
>NZ_JBLFJW010000066.1:0-5737 GCF_047713085.1 Pantoea sp. sgz302252 | reverse complement strand
ATTAGCTGATAACTTTAGCAACAACGCCCGCGCCAACGGTACGGCCGCCTTCACGGATTGCGAAACGCAGACCGTCATCCATCGCGATTGGGTGGATCAGGGTAACAACCATTTTGATGTTGTCGCCTGGCATGACCATCTCTACGCCTTCTGGCAGTTCGATGGTACCGGTCACGTCAGTTGTACGGAAGTAGAACTGTGGACGGTAGCCTTTGAAGAACGGAGTATGACGGCCGCCTTCGTCTTTGGACAGGATGTACACTTCAGATTCGAACTTGGTGTGTGGCTTGATTGAGCCTGGCTTCGCCAGTACCTGACCACGTTCGATTTCTTCACGTTTGATACCACGCAGCAGAACACCAACGTTCTCACCAGCACGGCCTTCGTCCAGCAGTTTGCGGAACATTTCAACGCCAGTACAGGTCGTTTTCGCGGTTTCTTTGATACCCACGATTTCTACTTCTTCGCCAACTTTAACGATACCGCGCTCTACACGACCGGTAACTACAGTACCACGGCCGGAGATGGAGAATACGTCTTCGATTGGCAGCAGGAACGGCTTGTCAATCGCACGCTCTGGTTCCGGGATGTAAGAATCCAGGAAGCCAGCCAGTTCGATGATTTTCGCTTCCCACTCTGCTTCGCCTTCCAGCGCTTTCAGCGCAGAACCACGAACGATCGGAGTGTCGTCACCTGGGAAATCGTACTGAGACAGAAGTTCACGAACTTCCATTTCTACCAGTTCCAGCAGCTCTTCGTCATCAACCATGTCGCATTTGTTCAGGAACACGATGATGAACGGAACGCCTACCTGGCGACCCAGCAGGATGTGCTCACGAGTCTGAGGCATAGGGCCGTCAGTCGCAGCAACAACCAGGATCGCGCCATCCATCTGAGCCGCACCGGTGATCATGTTTTTAACATAGTCGGCGTGACCCGGGCAGTCTACGTGCGCGTAGTGGCGGGACGGGGTGTCATATTCAACGTGGGAAGTGTTGATGGTGATACCACGAGCTTTTTCTTCTGGTGCGTTATCGATCTGATCGAATGCGCGAGCAGAACCACCGTAGGTTTTAGCCAGTACGGTAGTGATGGCAGCGGTCAGCGTTGTTTTACCATGGTCAACGTGGCCGATAGTACCGACGTTAACGTGCGGTTTTGTACGTTCAAACTTTTCTTTAGACATCGATTGTCCCTCTAGACACGGATAAATCGGTGATATCACCACATCAACCAGGCAACATGCCTGACTTGTTGAATGCAATAACAGAAGAGAAACAGGGAGGAGATGATGAAGTGGTGCTGATACCCAGAGTCGAACTGGGGACCTCACCCTTACCAAGGGTGCGCTCTACCAACTGAGCCATATCAGCACGTTTGGAGCGGGCAGCGGGAATCGAACCCGCATCATCAGCTTGGAAGGCTGAGGTAATAGCCATTATACGATGCCCGCATCCTGAAACTCGGCTACCCAGTTCTTTCTGTGCAAAAAAAGAGATGTCTCTCTTCTTTTGTTCGAGCTGGTCGATGTTATCTACCAACTCAGGTAGCGCCTAAACGCTGCCAGAAAGTGGTGGTGGGGGAAGGATTCGAACCTTCGAAGTCTGTGACGGCAGATTTACAGTCTGCTCCCTTTGGCCGCTCGGGAACCCCACCGGACTTGATGGTGCCGACTACCGGAATCGAACTGGTGACCTACTGATTACAAGTCAGTTGCTCTACCTACTGAGCTAAGTCGGCATCAAGTAGCGCGCATTCTATGGAGACATTCGGGGGCATGCAACTAAAAATTTGCATAAAACGATCTCTTGCTCACATTTTGCGCACAGGCAAGCAAAAATGATGAAATTTACAGCGTTGAAGTATAAATATTGGTCTATCTCTGCCATCAGAAAGACTCTCTTCTCTCTTGCCTCCCCACAAGAATGCTTCTCTTCTTCTTACTTCCAACACAAAACAACGTCATTGCAGCGGCTCTCTCTTTATACTCAGAGTGACGTCCCTGCACGTAATCCCTTCTTTACCTGTTCACACCCTAACCAGTCAGGGCTTCAGGGTGTGATGCTTTCTACTGAAAGCATCACTTAATCTGATTTTTTCTTCTTATTCTCTTCAAACTGGTGTTAACCTCCTGCCCATTGTCCTGATTAACTGAAAGTGTCTCCTCATCTCTCAAGTGCCTGAACGGATGAGGGTGAACAGAACATGCTTATGAGCAAAAAAGAGCAAACGTTAATGACGCCGTATCTACAGTTTAATCGTAGCCAGTGGGCTGCACTTCGTGATTCCGTGCCAATGACCCTGACCGAGGGTGAAATTACCCGGTTAAAAGGCATCAACGAAGACTTGTCACTGGAAGAAGTGGCTGAGATCTATCTGCCGCTCTCACGTTTGCTTAATTTCTATATCAGCTCCAACCTGCGTCGCCAGGCTGTACTGGAGCAATTCCTTGGCACTAATGCGCCACGCATTCCCTACGTGATTAGCATCGCGGGAAGCGTCGCTGTGGGTAAAAGCACAACAGCACGCGTGCTACAGGCGCTATTAAGCCGCTGGCCAGAACATCGACGTGTCGAGTTGATCACCACTGACGGATTCCTTCATCCTAATAATGTGTTGAAAGAACGTGGGTTGATGAAGAAGAAAGGCTTTCCGCAGTCGTACGATATGCACCGGCTGGTTAAGTTCGTCTCTGATATCAAATCGGGTGCGCCAGATGTGACGGCCCCGGTTTATTCCCATCTCATTTATGATGTTATTCCTGATGGTGACAAAACGGTCACTCATCCGGATATTTTAATTCTTGAAGGATTAAACGTTCTGCAGAGTGGCATGGATTATCCCCATGATCCCCACCATGTATTCGTTTCGGACTTTGTTGATTTCTCTATTTATGTTGATGCGCCAGAAGAGTTGCTGAAGAACTGGTATATCAATCGTTTCCTGAAGTTCCGTGAAGGGGCATTCACCGATCCTGATTCCTATTTCCATAACTATGCGAAACTCAGCAAAGACGAAGCTGTCAATATCGCCACCTCGTTATGGAATGAAATCAACCTGGTGAATCTTAAGGAAAATATACTTCCAACACGCGAACGTGCGAGCCTTGTTCTGGCTAAAAGTGCGAATCATTCAGTCGAACAGATACGGTTACGAAAATAAAAAAGGGAGCAAATGCTCCCTTCAGATTGCTGACAAAGAAGGAAAAAGCGTGGTTTTTCCTTATTTTTGTTCCGCCACCCATGACAAAACTGTATCCGTTAGAGGTTTGTCATCAGTTTCAAGGGAGCAGATGCTCCCTTTTTTATTCCGCGCTGCGAAGCGATATTTCTCCGCCAACCCAGGGTTTTATCACCCCATCTTGCTCAAGCAGAAGCGCACCTTGAGTATCAATCCCCCGGGAAGTACCAAATATTTCCTTTTCGCCAATGATTAACTTCACCGGACGATCAATAAAATTATCGAGTTTTTTCCAACGAGAGAGATAAGGTGCCAGGCCTTCTTGCTCAAATAACTGCAGTGCCGCGCGTAATTCTTTTATCAGTCGAACGGCAAGTGTATTGCGGTCAATTTTAATACCCGCTTCCTGAAGGTTAATCCAGCCCTGATTAATCACATCAGACTCGACCCGACGCATTGCCAGGTTTATACCTGCACCAATCACAATCTGCGCGGCATCGCCTGTTTTACCCGTTAATTCCACCAGGATACCGGCAAGTTTTCGATCTGACAGGTAGAGATCATTTGGCCATTTAACCCGGACTTTCTCAGCGCCTAGGCTTTGCAAAACTTCCGCCATGACAATGCCGATAACCAAACTCAGGCCGATTGCCGCAGCGGGCCCCTGCTCCAGTCGCCAGTACATAGAAAGGTAGAGATTAGCGCCAAAGGGTGAAAACCATTTACGGCCACGACGACCACGGCCAGCCTGTTGATATTCTGCTACACAGGCATCACCTGTCTGCAAAGTGCCTATACGCTCAAGCAAGTACTGGTTTGTTGAATCGATAACAGGCAGAACCGTGACACTGCCTTCAGCAATATTGCTGCGGATAAACGATTCGTCGAGCAACTGGATAGGCTCAGGCAAGCTGTAGCCTTTTCCCGGCACCGTGAAGACATCAACGCCCCAGTCTCGTAACGTTTGAATATGCTTATTGATTGCTGCCCGGCTCATCCCTAACGTTTCACCAAGGTGTTCACCAGAGTGAAATTCGCCATCTGAAAGGATTGAGATGAGAGTCAGTGGAACAGTATTATCCTTCACGCGATCACCTCCACGGCGTTAACTTCCCCGTGCGAACCCATGAACCGGACTTCGGGCTCCAGCCAGACATCAAATTTTGCCCCAACCTGCTGGCGAACAGAGTGAGCGAGAGCGACAACATCTTCGCTTGTTGCATGACTCTCGTTAATCAGAACCAGCGCCTGCTGCCGATGCACCATCGCCCCACCCACGCGGGTACCTTTGAGCTGGCATTGATCGATTAACCAGCCCGCTGCAAGTTTCACACTGCCATCGGCTTGAGGGTAATGTGGCGCACCAGGAAAAGCGGCCAGCAATTTATCAGCCATAGAACGGCTGACAACAGGATTTTTAAAGAAGCTGCCTGCGTTGCCATTCACTTTTGGGTCTGGCAATTTGGTCATTCGCATGTGGCACACCGCATCAAACACCTCTTGAGGCGTGACACTCTGCGGATTCAGACGAGTCAAATCGCCATAGGTGAGCACTGGCTTCCAGTTTTTCATGAGTTTCAGACCAACAGCAACAATCGCGTAGCGATCCTGGTACTCATGTTTAAAGATGCTGTCACGGTAGCCAAAACGGCACTCTTTTGCACTTAGACGCTTCGCTTCACCGCTGGCTAGTTCAATGCAATCAACGTATTCACACACCTGCTGTAACTCTACGCCATACGCACCGATGTTCTGGATGGGTGAAGAACCAGCACAACCCGGAATGAGTGCCAGATTTTCCAGTCCAGGCATTCCGTGTTCCAGTGTGTATTTAACAAGACAATGCCAGTTCTCACCTGCCCCCACATGGAGGTGCCAGGCTTCAGGCTGATCGGTGACCTGGATGCCTTTGATTCGGTTAATAACAACCGTGCCAGCATAGTCTTCCAGGAAAAGCACATTACTTCCCTCACCCAGGATCAGAGCCGGTTGATTGTCCGAAGCGGCTTGCTGCCAGGCTTCCAGCAATTGTTCGGCACTGTCAGCACAAACAATGTGTTTAGCGTAGCGATCGAGACCAAAAGTGTTCCAGGGTTTTAACGAGAGATTCATAGTGGCTTCCAGATGCAAAAACGTGGCTAGTTTACCGTATTCAGGCAGGGAAGGCTTGTGAATAACTCTGTGGGCGGGGAGTGGAAAATCTGTGCAGGGACAGTGTGTAACCCTGCTCTGGAGAGCGTTCACCGATAAACAACAGATAAACAAAAAAACCCCATGCTTTCGCATGAGGTTTTCTTGTTTATTTGATGCCTGGCAGTTCCCTACTCTCACATGGGGAGACCCCACACTACCATCGGCGCTACGGCGTTTCACTTCTGAGTTCGGCATGGGGTCAGGTGGGACCACCGCGCTGTTGCCGCCAGGCAAATTCTGTTTATCATCCCGTTTGTTACGGGATGATGTATCTGGTTCAAGCTGATAATTTCGTCTCTCACGCCAAAACAGCTTCGGCGTTGTAAGGTTAAGCCTCACGGTTCATTAGTATCGGTTAGCTCAA
>NZ_JBLFJW010000065.1:0-5940 GCF_047713085.1 Pantoea sp. sgz302252 | reverse complement strand
TAATGCCGATCATTTAAGAGTACTTGAACGATCCTGCCAGTGAGAGACAATCCGGGAACAGCCCTCTGCTCCCGGATTTTTTTATGTCTGAACAGGATATGGATTTTGTTGTTGATGCTTTCGCCTCTGAGCTGGATGCTTTTTCTCGCTCCCTTGACCCCCTCTGGATACACCAGGCATTAAGCGCCTGCCAGAAGGCCAGCATTCGCAGGCGTCGCCTCCCTGCTGAGCAGGCTGTCTGGCTTATTCTGATGATGGGGTTGCTGCGTGACTTATCCATTAAAGATGTCTGCCATCATCTCGACATTGTTCTCCAGCCTGAAGACGGTTATCAAAGCCTTGCCCCCAGCGTACTCACTGCCGCACGCCAGCGCCTGGGCGAAGCCCCACTTCGCTACCTTTTTCATGCCTGCAACGAGGCCTGGCAACCTGCGGCACTCGGGCCCGCTACGTTCCATGGCCTCCGGGTTCTGAGCGTTGACGGAACACTTTTTCGCACGCCCGATTCACCTGAGAACGCCGCTGCTTTTGGGTTTATCGAACCGTCCACGGGGACATTCCCGCAGGTACGGATGGTCGGGCTGATGGCAACCCATTCCCATATGTTGCTGGATGCGGCGTTTGGCGGTGTGGCCGAGGGGGAGCTAACGCTGGCGCATCGTCTGATTTCCTCCGCCCCTGACCATACGCTGACCCTGTTCGACCGCTGTTATTTCAGCGCGGCTTTTTTCCTGGAATGGCAGCAGGCCGGAGCCTGCACACACTGGCTCACACCAGTAAAAAGTAAACTCCGCTATGAGGTTATCGAACGATACAGCGATTACGACATGCTGATTGAGATGCCGGTTTCACCTCAGGCTCGCAAGGCTGCGCCTCATCTCCCGGAAGTCTGGCGGGCAAGGATGGTGAGTTATGTCAGCGGTGGCGGTAAAGGGAAAATCACGGGATTTTTAACGTCGCTGACCGATCCGGTCGCCTGGCCAGTCGAAGATTTGCTGCGAATTTACTGGGAACGCTGGGAGATCGAACTAGGCTATGGAGAGCTAAAAAGACGGCAGTTGAAGGGGGAGGTCACACTGCGGAGCCGATTTCCGGAGGGGGTAAAACAGGAGCTGTGGGGGATCCTGGTGTCGTACAACCTGCTGAGAAAGGAAATGGTGGATATTGCAGGAGAGGCCGGCGTTATTCCAACCCGGATAAGTTTCGTGGCGGCATTAAATATTCTGATATCGCAGGTCAGGGTGAGTGGTAAGGGCGCGACGGGGAATATACCTAAGCATCTGAAAGGAATGAGGGAAAATGTAAAAGCCTTTATCCTTCCGGAAAAAAGAAAGCACCGACGATACGAGCGTTCGGTGCTTTATATTCCGCCTAAATATCCGTTCAGCTATAAGTCACGCGAGGCTTAAGTGAACGGCATTAATGCGAAAGCATGGGGTTTTTTTGTTTATCTGTTGTTTGTCGGTGAACGCTCTCCAGAGTAGGACAAAATCGTCGGGAACGATTTTGCACAGCACGCAGTGCTGCCCGGAGGGTGACGGGCAGGAAGCCCGGCATACAACTGCCAGGCATCAAATAAAGCATCAACCCCGACCGAAAGGCCGGGGTTTTTTGCGTATTTATAATCCAATGCATCCGTTTAGCCTTATCAAGACATCCCATTCAACTTTTAGTTACCTGCCCACCATCCACTGCTCAATAAAATCAGCAATCTCAATGGCATTATTAAGATTCAGGCATGGCACTTTGACGTCCAGAGAGATATCACTGGCGACAGCAACCACATGCTCATCGAACACTAATTCTTCTGCCTGATGGCCAGTGCCCGCCCTGAACAGCAAAATTTTAGGAACAGCTTCGTGTTTAAAGCCTTCCACCAACACCAGATCCAGTGCTGAATGATCCATTCGGCTGACGAGATAATTCAGATCCAACGGCTTCTCTTCCGGCGTTTCGGTCATTAACGCCCAACGCTGGGAACTGGCAACAATTGTTTGTGATACCCCGGCCTTACGGAGTTCGTAACTATCCTTACCCGGTGTATCCACATCCATTTTATGATGGGTGTGTTTGATTAGACCCGGACGTAAGCCTCTGGAACAAAGTTCTGGAATAAGCGCTTTTAGCAAAGTCGTTTTCCCTGTCCCGCTCCAGGCGGCTATGGCTAATACGGGGATCATGGTTTCTCCTGCATACGCTGCAGCTCTTCAAGGGAATTCACGTTGGTAAATGCAGACTTCATATCGCTAAAATCAACGCTGTGGCCACCTTCTTGCCGCATAAAAGCCATTACCCGACGTTCATCGGCATTCAGATAATTTTCCAGCGCCGGGAGTACCCTGCGATGCACCAAAGAAACGGCGGGATGATCTCGCTCTCCATCATGCGCCCAGACAACCAGAGCTTCTTTTCTGTTAAGAAAGAACCGTTCACGCATAACGGTAGGGATGAAGGGCGTATCACAAGGGCAAAACAGGAACCACTCACTCTCACTTTTTTGCATAACCGAAAGCATTCCTGCCAGAGGGCCACAATAATCACCGAAGCTGTCCTCTGTCACGGGATAACCACTTTCCCGATAAATATCGAGTGAGCGGTTCGCACTGATCACCAGTGAGTCTGTCTGGGCTAAAAGAGCGCGAGCAACATGCTGCCACAGCGGCATTCCGTTAAGTGTCTGTAATCCTTTATCCCGTCCACCCATTCGGCTTGCTTTGCCTCCAGCCAGCACGACACCGATTACTTTTGGCTGTTGATTCACAAATATCGCCTCTTTTATTGTGGGTTTGACCCTGCTAACGTGTGATCCTTAAGCGTAAGGAGCAACTGAATGAAATGTAAACGTCTGAACGAAGTGATTGAACTCCTCCAGCCAGCCTGGCAAAAAGAGCCCGAGCTGAATCTGATGCAATTCTTGCAGAAACTGGCGAAGGAGTCAGGTTTTGACGGCGAGCTCACCGATCTTTCCGACGATATTCTGATTTATCACCTGAAAATGCGTGATTCCGCGAAAGATGCGGTGATCCCGGGTATTCAGAAAGATTATGAAGAAGATTTTAAAACCGCGTTGCTGCGCGCTCGCGGTGTAATTAAAGAGTAAAAGCTTGTAAGCGGTGCCACCGAAAACGCTGTGAAATGATATCCTGAATCATTCGCAGTGATTTCCGGATAATCGGATGAACGATAAGGCTTTTACTTTCCAGACGCTCCACCCGGATACCATCGTAGATGCCCTCTTCGATCAAGGCATACGGGTGGATTCAGGTCTGACGCCCCTCAACAGCTATGAGAATCGGGTCTGGCAATTTCAGGATGAAGACAGAAAGCGCTTCGTCGTGAAATTCTATCGCCCGCAACGCTGGACGGCAGAGCAGATCCGTGAAGAGCATCAGTTTGCACTAGAGCTGCAAAATGATGATGTGCCTGTCGCTGCACCGCTGGCATTCAACGGAGAAACCTTACTGACTCAGCAAGGTTTCTTCTTCACTGTTTTTCCAAGCGTGGGTGGCCGTCAGTTCGAACCTGATAACCTTGATCAAATGGAATGGGTTGGTCGTTATCTCGGTCGTTTGCATCAGACCGGGCGCAAAAAGCGTTTCGCTGCTCGTCCGGATATGGGCATCAATGAGTATCTGCTGGAACCCCGTCAGGTTTTTGAAACAACGCCACTCATCCCTTCCTCATTGAAGACAAATTTCCTCAACGCGACAGATAAGCTTATTGATGCTGTTATGCAACAATGGCACTCGCGTTTCACTTCACTGAGGTTGCATGGTGATTGCCATGCCGGGAACATACTGTGGCGTGATGGGCCGATGTTTGTCGATCTGGATGATGCCCGAAACGGTCCTGCTGTTCAGGATTTGTGGATGTTATTGCACGGGGATACTGCCGAACGCAGAATGCAGTTGGATATCATCCTCGAAGCTTACGAAGAGTTCAGTTCTTTTGATGTTGCTGAGCTTGCCTTTATTGAACCGTTACGCGCGATGCGTATGGTTTATTACCTGGCGTGGTTAATCCGACGCTGGGAAGATCCTGCGTTCCCGGTCAACTTCCCCTGGCTTGCCGAGGAAGATAACTGGCGCAGACAAACCCAAATGTTTTTAGAACAAGTCAGGGTTCTTCAGGAACCCCCATTACAGTTAACGCCAATGTATTAACAGGCATTTTCAGGAGAGTATTAACAATGAAAAAGATTTTGCTGGCGCTGGCAGGCATGATTCTGGCATTCAGCGCATCGGCGGCGCAAATCACCGAGGGCAAACAGTACACCACTCTGGAGAAACCTGTTGCTGGTGAACCACAAGTACTGGAGTTCTTCTCCTTCTACTGCCCACACTGCTACCAGTTCGAGCAGGTGCTGCACGTGTCCGACACCGTGAAGAAGAAGCTGCCTGAAGGCACCAAAATGACCAAGTACCACGTTGAGTTCCTGGGCCCATTGGGTAAAGAACTGACTCAAGCCTGGGCTGTGGCCATCGCATTGGGCGTGGAAGATAAGATCACTTCTCCAATGTTTGAAGCCGTGCAGAAAACGCAGACTGTTCAGACTGTTGCGGATATCCGCCAGGTCTTCATCGATGCAGGCGTAAAAGCAGAAGAGTATGACGCTGCCTGGAATAGCTTTGTCGTGAAATCCCTGGTCGCTCAGGAAGAGAAAGCTGCTGCCGATCTGCAGCTGCAAGGCGTACCTGCTATGTACGTTAACGGTAAATATCAGGTGAACCCTCAGGACATGGACACCAGCAACATGGACGTCTTCGTTCAACAGTATGCTGATACCGTGAAGCAGCTGGTTGAGAAAAAATAAAAAACGCTGGCATTCGCCAGCGTTCAGACTGCTGACAAAGTCCTGGTCGAAAGGCCGGGTCTTTGATCTAATAGGGTCAGTACAATTAATGGACTGACCGCCATGCTCAGAGAACTCTCCCCGCAGCAGTACCAGTTTGAAACCATCACCCTCGATGAACTGGTCCCTGAAGACCACCTGGTCCGCAAAATCGATGCCGCCATCGACTTCGAATTTATCCGCGATGCGGTAAAGCCTCTCTACTGCCCCAATAACGGCAGGCCTGCCATCGACCCGGTCCGCCTGATTAAAATGATGCTGCTGGGCTATCTCTTCGGCATCCCGTCCGAACGCCGTCTGGTGAAGGAAATTCAGGTCAATGTGGCCTACCGCTGGTTCCTGCGTATGGGCCTGACCGAGAAAGTCCCCGACGCCTCCACCCTCAGCCAGAACCGCATTCGCCGCTTTAACAACAGTGACGTCTTTGCACAGATTTTTGACCATATCGTGATGCAGGCCCTGACGCAGGGGATGGCTAACGGTCGCGTACTCTACACCGACAGCACCCACCTGAAAGCCGACGCCAACCCGCGTAAAGCGGTGAACGAGCTGCGCCCGGAAGGGGTCAGCGAATATCTGGCGGAGCTGAATGCCGCGGTGGAGGCCGACAGGAAGAAGCACGAAAAAAAGCCGCTGCCCGCCGCAAAAAAGACGCCAGAAAGCGCAGCCGTTAAGAACACCAAAGTCAGCACCACCGACCCGGAGAGCGGGTTCATGCACCGGGACAACAAACCGAAGGGCTTCTTTTACCTCGACCACCGGACGGTGGACGGGAAGCACGGCATCATCACCGACACGTTCGTGACGCCGGGTAATGTGCATGACAGTCAGCCGTTTATCAGGCGGCTGAAACATCAGGTGGAACGCTTCGGGCTGGAGCCGGTGGCGGTGGGCGTGGATGCGGGGTACTTCACGGCCCCGGTGTGCCATCTGACGCAGGAGATGGACATCGCGCTGGTGCCGGGGTACCGCAGGCCGCATAAAGGTCAGAACGACTATCAGAAGAAGCACTTCGTGTACGACGCGGAGAACGACAGATATCTTTGCCCGCAGGAGAATGTGCTGGTCTGGAGCACCACGGACAGAAA
>NZ_JBLFJW010000064.1:0-6213 GCF_047713085.1 Pantoea sp. sgz302252 | reverse complement strand
AGGCCGAAGAAATGACACGGCCCCTTTTCCACATCGGTGTATTGATAAGCATAGGAGATGCCTAATTCCACCGGTGCCACAGTACAACTGAAAACGGAATACTGCCTCGTACTGTTCTCGTTTTCAGGATCGGGGGCAAAGTAGGTATTTATTCTGTCGAGCAGACTGTCTATCCTGCTCAACTGCTCCAGCGCGCCATTACGGCAACGCCTGCTGACCTCCTGTTTATACTCCTCGCTGAACTCAGTATTGCAAACTTTGACACCGAAACTGACATTCAGCATCGTTTTATTGATGAACTCAAACTCGGCCGTCTGATCCTGCCACCCTGAACGTAGCTGATTATTATTCTTAGGTTTTGTATTCTCCATGGTCTGTCGTGATTTTATCTGCTCATCACGGCGTTCTTTCACCGTGCGCTTGCGCCGGGTGGACGTTAGCTCATAACTCAACCCGGTGGTAAAACGAATCTCAAGGGTGGGATAGACGTCGATTTCTGCATAGGTACCACACTCATAACAGCTGTCAACGATAACGCTGTAATGCGCTGGTTCATCAAAAATATCTTTTGGTGACGTAATCGAGCTCAGATACCTCCACGGTGTCTGAAAAATATCCGTTATCTCCAGCCTGCTGGCTTCTCCTTTATAACTCAGTGTAACATTATTCGGAGTGCCATCAGCTTTCAGCGCAATCTTTGTATTTCCTGCTCTTTCTTCCAGCGTGGCTTTGTGCTGTTCCTGATGATCGCACTGGCTGGTGACAGTGATGGTCCCTTTTGCCCCCTCTCCGTCGTCAAGTAAATCAAAATGCACCCGGCCTTCTTTTGACCAGTGGTGATTTTCTTTATTGCCCGGGAAATCAGTCGCGACGTCCAGAATGCAGGGGTCAGGAATGTCGCATTCGGCGCACGCTTTTCCGGCAGTTGTTGAAGGTGATGCCATATTATAATCCTTTATCTGTTGTCAGTTCCTGCACCCGGCGGTATCCAGGCTGCGCAGTGTCGCCCAGTACCTCCAGCCAGTTATCAGGTATATCCTGCGTATCGTGAATGTTTTCATTAAGCAATAATCTAATCATCTGTCTGACCGAGTTATCATCGGTAATGTCATATGCCTGACAGAACAGAAAATACTCCTCCGCAAGATGACTCACTGATATTGTGCTGTCAGTTATATTCTGCTTTATAAATCCGGCAAGCTCATGAAGGTAATTTGTCTGAGCCTGCATGTTCAACTTCTCATATTGTCTTCGCGTAAATCGTAAGAGGGAGGCCTCTTTAGATAGTCGTAAATTTCATACTGTTCATACTGACCATTCAGGTTTTCTGCGCTGTGGTCGTAGCTGCCCGGCCAGTCCGGCACTTTGAAGGTGTAGTCCTGGCTCACCACGGAGGAGGGCCCGACGCTGGCCTCATAGCGAAAAACGCTGATGCATTCCGGATGGATATCTGAAGTCGAGAAGAACAGGCCCACAGCCGCGACAGAAACACCAGGTCGCTTTCCCCGTACTGCACGCAGAATTCCCGGGCAGGATGCGGGTCATAACAAAGTGACTATTTGCAGGCCGGGAGTCCTGAAGACCTGATATCAATTGATTCAGGTCTTCAGCTATCTAGCCAATATTTACCGTTCCATCGCCGAAGACAATGCCACCGCAGTCAATACTGTCGCTGCTGCGTGCTGCAGGCATCCCGTCGATAAAAACCGTCCCTGCACCCGAAGAAATTTTACGGGGATGTGGCGGATGCTCCGGTTTGTCGTGTGGCGTGAGCGCCCCCCCAGACGCGCTGAGGGTAAATTATCGATCAAAACCGTCGGAGAACCGGAAATAATGACTGTTTCATAGTAGCCATCATGCTGGGTTTCTTTGTCATTTAATTTTCTACTATGAGTATAATGCCCTCCTTTCATAGATTAAATCACTGGGACGAACTTCCCGTTTATTAGTGAAAAAATGGGAGCGTAATAATTCATTGCTTTATTACCATTACTATTAATAAAATAATACGTTAATGGTGAATATGTCGGCTTTGATTTATTATACATCTGTATCATCCTCCCTTTATTCATTACTCGAATAGAGAAATCGTTCCAGTTAATTGGCATAATATTCATACCGGCCCCTTCTATTTTTTCCTCTGGAAAAAGAGATAATAGGATTTCATCTTCAGCCTCGCCAGTGGTGGTCGACCAAATATGCAGAGCCGAACTATAGTAACTCTTTAATCTGGCCCGATCATGACCGTTAATGATGGTAGCCATCTCATTATATGCTGATTTTAATTTTTGAATTTGCTCAGTGCTGTTATCGAATGGTTCAGCGTCAACCCATGACCATTTAGGAATACCAGTAAGATGTACTTTCATCGAAAATTTGTAAAGCTCCATCCCCTGAGGAAAGTAATATGCATCGAAATAGTCAGGATCTATGTGACCTGGTAAAGCTTGTTCTGCTATTATTTTCCTTAGGATAATAGCATGATTGTTACTTTGAACAACCTCCGGCACCCCCTCTTTATTTACAACTACTTTCATTGACGATAAAATTTTTTTGTTTTGACCATTAAACTCAACCAAATCAATTTTACATGTAGCCTTTGGATCATACTTCCTTCGCTCTTCAATAGTTAATTTCTTCTCGGAGAACCACCCCAATGATCCAACCTCAATACTAATTTCATTATCCCCATTTTCCATCATCATTAAAGAGTTTGTACTGGAAACCCCTCCACCTTGGCCTCGCCAGGCAGATTTTCTATTATTAAACCCAATTACATCATTAGTCTTTATTTCGCAAAAAACACTCTGAATGTCGAATAGACTTCTGATTTTTTTATTTTCGTCGTCAGCTTTTGTACTGTTTGACATAATTAACCCCATTAACGCCATCAAAATCATTAGATTACACTTCATTTTAACCCTACCCATCACCTCAAACTAACGATTATTCCATTTAGGATTTGAACCCATAGCCCACGGTTCAACATAAATAGCTGGCGAGATTTTAGGGGGTGGCAGTAGGCGTGCCTTACCATATAAATTGATCCGCAATATTGAATCAGTAGTTTTAGATGGGTCTAACATGCTGAGTTCCTTTTTTATTTAATTTTGTGGCTAAGGGCATAACTACCTCTTTGTATGCATTATATCACCGGAACAAATTTGCCATTGATTAATGAGAAGATTGGGGCGTAGCTAGCCATATGCTCCTCACCATTCTCGTCTATATATCTGAATGTCAAAGGTGAGTAAGTTGGCTTTGATTTATTATACATTCTGATCATGCGTCTTTTATTCATCACAATGACATCATAATCCTCCCATTTTATCGGGAGAATAGTTATCTTTTTTTCCTCAATTTCTTCCTTGGTAAAATGTGAAAATAAAATGTCACTTCTGCTTTCACCTGTGGTTTTAGACCATGCATCTAATGCAATATCATTAACCCCCTCTAATCTCACTCGATCATGGTTATTAATCGCCTCAGCAAACTCGTTATAAGCAACTTTTAATTTCTGAATTTGAATATCGCTCCCGGTAAATTCTTCAGCTTTAACCCAGGCCCAATCAGGAAGATCACTTACCGTTATCTTTTGTACAAACTGATAAACTTCCATATCTTTAGGGTAGTAATATTCACTGAAATAATCAGGATCTATATGCCCCGCAACAACCTGCTGCGTAATGATTTTCGACCGTATTATAGGGTGCACATCGTCTGGCGATGCCACAGGCTCTCCCTGAGAATTGATGTGCACTTTAATTGATGAAAGGGTCTTTTTATTATTCTCTTTATCAAAGTTGACGACATCCAGGCTACAGCCCGACTCTTTTCCAAACCGTCTCTGTTCTGTCAGTGTCTTGACCTTAGGAGAAAACCATCCTAAAGCCCCAATCTCAAGACTAATTTCATTTTCACCATTCTCCATCAACAACAATGAGTTCGTGCTGGAGATGCCTCCACCCCGACCGTGAAAAGCAGAGTCCCGGTTATCAAACCCTGTGACACCATTAGTTTTTATGTCGCAGAACGCCTGCTCGATATTGAACAGGGTTCTGATTTTTACAGGGTGTTCACTGGCAAAAGTTGTTGCAGTCATAATTACCACGGCAAATGCCATTATTAATGGCAGCGGTTTGCATCTCATAAGCACTCCTTGTCCTCAGAAATAAAAAGTATATGACCTTTATATACTCTGACTATCTTACGACCGATACTCGCTACAACCTATGTTGCTTTCGTTCCGCACCGCAGGAATGCTAAACAGGTGATTTCGCGGACAATGGCATATAGGTATTATTTTATAGTTATATTACTGGGACATATTTCCCATTAATTAACGAAAAGATCGGAGCATAGCAGTCCATATGTTTCCCACCATTGCCATCACGGTATTTAAATGTTAATGGTGAGTATGTGGCGTCTGATTTATTATACATCTGCACCATACGTCCTTTGTTCATCACAATAACATCATAATCTTCCCACTTTATCGGCAGAATTGTGATTTTCATTTCTTCAATATCCTCTTTTGGGTAAAGTGAAAAAAAAATATCTTCTCTGCTCTCACCAGTAGTTTTCGACCATGCATCTAATGCGATATCATTAACCCGCTCTAATTCCTTTCGATCATGGCTATTAATTGCTTCAGCAAAATCATTATAAGCAGCCTTTAACTTCTGAAGTTGGACAGCACTCCCGGTATACTTCTCTGAATTTACCCAAGCCCATTCAGGGAGACCACTTACCGTGACCTTTTGAACAAACTGGTAAACTTCCATGCCTTTCGGATAATAATACTCACTGAAATAACCAGGATCTATATGTCCTGATATTATCTGCTGTGCAATGATTTTTGACCGTATGACTGGATGTACATCGTCTGGCGATGCCACAGGCTCTCCCTGAGAGTTAATGTGCACTTTAATTGATGAAATAGTCTGTTTATTATTCTCTTTATCAAAGTTGACGACATCCAGGCTACAGCCCGACTCTTTTCCAAACCGTCTCCGTTCTGCCAGTGTCTTGACCTCAGGAGAAAACCATCCTAAAGCCCCAATCTCAAGACTAATTTCATTTTCACCATTCTCCATCAACAACAATGAGTTCGTGCTTGAGATGCCTCCACCCCGACCGTGAAAAGCAGAGTCCCGGTTATCAAATCCTGTTACACCGTTGGTTTTAATGTCACAGAACGCCTGCTCAATATTGAACAGAGTTCTTATTTTTACATGCGTTTCACTGGCAAAGGTTGTTACTGTCATAATTACTCCGGTCAGTATCATTATTAAAACTAGAAATTTATATCTCATAAACACTCCTTGTTCCCAGGCATAAAAACAGATTAATTTCATTTATTCCAGTTAGGATTAGATCCCATCGCCCAAGGTTCGTGTACAGCTGGAGAGTCAACTGGGATCTGTAACACCTTCTCCTTACCGTATAAATTAACTCGTAGCGCCGACTCTCCTTTAGTCAGCGGTTTGCACAATTGCCACTCTTTTTCTGTACCGTTCTGTTGTTGAGGAGATGTTTCATTTTCCATTTTCCCATTTCTGTGTCGCACATCAACACTAAACTTAAAATGTCCTTTCACTCCGTCATGGCATAACACTAAATCCAGCCCATACTCATGCGGATCCGGTTGAAAACAGGCTTTGGCATCTATTGACCCCTCTGCCTGTGCTTTGAGTTCAACCACAAAAACCTCAGCTTCAAATGTGGCGCTCACCACTCCTTTAAGCCCTAAATAAAGCGAACTTTCATCGCCAAGATTGAACGTCCATTCGTCATTTTTTTTGCTGTAGGCTGCCCCAAAATTCAGGTTCACACCGGGTTCTATTTCTATATAACATTCCACACTCGTGCCATGTTTTCTCAGATAATCACGGCATTTCGCTACCAGCGAATCTATTTTACAGTACGCACAGATAAACTGAATAATATCAAATTTCAAAGATGCCTTCAGAAATGGACTGCCGTATAGGCCGAAGAAATGACACGGCCCCTTTTCCACATCGGTGTATTGATAAGCATAGGAGATGCCTAATTCCACCGGTGCCACAGTACAACTGAAAACGGAATACTGCCTCGTACTGTTCTCGTTTTCAGGATCGGGGGCAAAGTAGGTATTTATTCTGTCGAGCAGACTGTCTATCCTGCTCAACTGCTCCAGCGCGCCATTACGGCAACGCCTGCTGACCTCCTGTT
>NZ_JBLFJW010000063.1:0-7357 GCF_047713085.1 Pantoea sp. sgz302252 | reverse complement strand
CGGTAGGGGAAATTGAACCCACAAAACGCTCATGCAGAGCGTCGTGATCAAGAGCATAAGCTCTGCCACCTGTGATTTTGATTTCACCATAATAATTTACACCCACTATAGCGTCGTCCAACACATCGCCTTCGGGCGTAACAGTGGCATGTAAAGTACATCCGGACAAAAATGATATCAGGAGAATTAAACATATTCCTTTCATATTAGCTCAATGGCTTAAACACCATCCCCCCAAAAAAACGTGAAATGAAATAGGGTATTTTTTTACCTGACTTAATACGATCTTTAACACTACCCCATGAAAATAACTCAAGATGAACATGTCCTAAAGAATCTTCTGTTACTGGTCCCTCCCAAACGATCCAGTGCGTCGGTACTGTTAATGTTGAATCACTATCATCAAGAAGCCCATCATTTATTAACGTCACAACCTTATAACCTTTACGGACAAATTCATTTAACTCATTTATACCCCCTATACCTGCCTGCGTTATGCCGACATTGGCTTTGTTGAATAAATCGAACTTTTGCTGAGTTGAAGGATCAGATCACGCATCATCCGACAACACTGGTCGTTTCGTGGCAAAGCAAAAGTTCAAAATCACCAACTGGCACATCTACAACAGAGCCCTCATCAACCGTGGTTCCATCACTTTCTGGCTGGACGATGAGGCGATTCAGGCCTGGTATGAGTCAGCAGCGCCTTCATCCCGGGGGCGACCTCAGCGTTATTCTGACCTTGCCATCACGACCGTCCTGGTGATTAAACGCGTATTCTGGCTCACCCTGCGGGCTGCGCAGGGCTTTATTGATTCCATTTTTGCCCTGATGAACATTTCGTTGCGTTGTCCTGATTACAGCAGTGTCAGCAGGCGGGCAAAGTCGGTTAATGTCAGTTTCAAAGCGTCCACCCGGGGTGAAATTGCACATCTGGTGATTGATTCCACCGGGCTGAAGGTCTTTGGTGAAGGCGAATGGAAAGTCAGAAAGCACGGCAAAGAGCGCCATCGTATCTGGCGGAAGCTCCATCTGGCTGTTGATGGCAAAACACATGAAATCATCTGCGCAGACCTGTCGCTAAACAACGTTACGGACTCAGAAGCCTTCCCGGGCCTCATCCGGCAGACTCACAGAAAAATCAGGGCAGCAGCGGCAGACGGAGCTTACGACACCCGGCTCTGTCACGATGAGCTGCGCCGTAAGAAAATCAGCGCGCTCATCCCGCCCCGAAAAGGCGCGGGTTACTGGCCCGGTGAGTACGCAGACCGTAACCGTGCAGTAGCGAATCAGCGGCTGACCGGGAGTAATGCGCGGTGGAAATGGGCAACAGAGTATAATCGCCGCTCGATAGCGGAGACGGCGATGTACAGGGTAAAGCAACTGTTCGGAGGTTCACTGACGCTGCGTGACTACGATGGTCAGGTAGCAGAGGCTTTGGCCATGGTGCGTGCACTGAACAAAATGACGAAGGCAGGTATGCCAGAGAGCGTCCGTATCGCCTGAAAACACGACGCGCTACGGGGATACTTGCCCGAAATCTGATTTATTCAACAAAGCCGAAGACACCACAGCATCATCTGATAACGGTTTTCCTTTGCCTGGTTCTGTCTGCCCAGGACAACGCAAGTCTCTCCCGATAACACTCTGTGACTGAATATACAGGTCATTCCCTGTAGAAAATCATTTTATTCAATACATCACACATATATAAGGCCGGGACATATAAATACGGATTATATAACTTGAGCATCTACCCTTCATGAATAATGGATATTCACAGTTAACGATTATTTATTTCTTATTTGGTCTGAATTTAGTGATCTCAGACACAAAACACCATCTAATCCTGGATAAAATGGCAACGCCCTAAATAGTTTTATTAAAGGTTAATTTTATGGAAAACAATAACAGAGTTATGCCTCATATAAGACGGGTAACACATCTGATGATGTTTGCCCATCGTAACACCTTCGATTTTCATTTCTTTAATGCCCGTTAGTCTACCGACTACAGGCACTCCAGCATACAGGTCCTTCTGACCTCCTGTATCGCAGATTAACACCTGTGTTCTGCGGTGCTTATCCAGCATAACCCTGTCTTATCGGTGACCGGACTGGTCAGGGTTTAGTGCATCCTGAAAAAAGTAATTTACTGATTTATTTATCAGCGGCCTCACTTTGCTTTTTTTCCGGAATTATCAGTTTCTCAATTTAGAAACTGAGGACCTTCTGTTAGCTGAAATAAAGAGATAAATATGTCCAGATTAAAAATTGCAGTAAGTCGCGCGTGTCCCGACTGTTTTTCCACACAGCGTCATATCGTGAGTATTGAAGAAAGCAATTTAACTGATATTGCTGCCGTCGTGTTATCCATTGGTGATATTGAGCGAGGGAAGCTCGATGAAATTGATTCAACCGGATATGGCATACCCGTTTTTATTTCCACCATGAATGAAGAGCGTGTTCCGACAGATTATCTGCCACGGCTCTCGGGTGTATTCGAATATAATGAAGCCCGTACTGCATTCTATGGCCGCCAGTTGGAAACCGCTGCACACCATTATGAAACACAACTGCGTCCACCCTTTTTCCGCGCACTGGTCGACTACGTGAATCAGGGTAACAGCGCATTTGATTGTCCGGGACATCAGGGAGGCGAATTTTTCCGCCGTCATCCGGCCGGAAATCAGTTTGTTGATTACTTCGGCGAAACGCTATTCCGTTCCGATTTGTGCAACGCTGACGTAGCAATGGGCGATTTACTGATTCACGAAGGCGCGCCGTGCATCGCCCAGCAGCACGCGGCAAAAGTGTTCAACGCTGACAAAACTTACTTTGTACTCAACGGTACCTCCTCCGCGAACAAAGTGGTGCTTAACGCGTTGCTGACGCCAGGAGATCTGGTGTTGTTTGACCGCAACAACCACAAATCAAACCATCACGGCGCACTATTACAGGCCGGTGCAACACCAGTGTATCTGGAGACCGCCCGCAATCCGTACGGCTTCATCGGCGGGATTGATGCTCATTGTTTTGAAGAAGGTTACCTGCGCGAACTGGTGAGTGAAGTGGCACCACAACGAGCGAAAGATACGCGCCCCTTCCGTCTGGCGGTGATCCAGTTAGGTACTTACGATGGCACTATCTATAACGCCCGTCAGGTAGTGGATAAGATTGGTCATCTGTGCGACTACATTTTGTTTGACTCTGCATGGGTCGGTTATGAACAGTTTATCCCGATGATGGCCGATTGCTCTCCGTTATTACTGGATTTGAATGAAAACGATCCGGGTATTCTGGTCACTCAGTCGGTTCACAAACAGCAGGCAGGTTTCTCCCAGACGTCGCAGATCCACAAAAAAGACAGACACATCAAAGGTCAGCCCCGCTATGTGCCGCATAAACGGCTGAATAATGCGTTTATGATGCATGCCTCCACCAGTCCGTTCTATCCACTGTTTGCTGCTCTGGATGTCAATGCCAGAATGCATGAAGGTGTTTGCGGTCGTAATATGTGGATGGACTGCGTGATGGACGGAATTGATGCCCGCAAACTGATCCTGGATAACTGTCATCACATTCGTCCGTTTGTACCGGAACTGGTCGACGGTAAACCGTGGCAGTCTTACGCGACGCTGGATATCTCCAGCGACCTGCGTTTCTTCCATTTTGTTCCCGGCGAACACTGGCATGCTTTTGAAGGCTACGCGGAACACCAGTATTTCGTTGACCCATGTAAACTCCTGCTCACAACACCAGGTATCAATTCACGCAACGGCGAATATGACACCTTTGGTGTTCCCGCCACCATTCTCGCTAACTTCCTGCGTGAGAATGGCGTCGTACCGGAGAAATGTGACCTGAACTCGATCCTGTTTCTGTTAACCCCTGCGGAAAATATGGACAAGTTGCAGCAGCTCGTCGCACTGCTGGTACGTTTCGAAAAATTGCTGGGATCCGATGCCCCTCTCGCAGAAGTGCTGCCGTCAATATATAAGCAGCATGAGGCACGTTATGCGGGTTATACCCTGCGCCAGTTGTGTCAGGAAATGCATGATTTATATGCGCGTCACAATGTTAAACAGCTACAGAAAGAGATGTTCCGTAAATCACATTTCCCTCGCGTGAGCATAAATCCACAGGATGCCAACTACGCCTATCTGCGTGGTGAGGTCGAACTGGTTCGCCTGTCACAAGCTGAAGGTCGTATTGCAGCGGAAGGCGCACTCCCATACCCGCCGGGTGTTTTGTGCGTGGTTCCGGGCGAAATCTGGGGTGGTGCCGTATTACGCTATTTCACTGCCCTGGAAGAAGGGATCAACCTGCTGCCGGGCTTCGCTCCGGAACTGCAGGGGGTCTATATAGAGGAAATTGATGGCCGCAAACAGGTGTGGTGCTACGTCATTACACCACGTGAAACCCGGAGCGCTTTGCTGAAAGGGGAAGAGCTATGAGTCAGCCTAAATCCAATAAAATGGGTGTCGTCCAGCTTACTATTCTGACGATGGTCAACATGATGGGGTCAGGGATTATCATGCTGCCCACCAAACTGGCAGAAGTAGGGACGATTTCCATCATATCATGGTTAGTCACGGCCCTCGGGTCTATGGCACTGGCGTGGGCATTCGCAAAATGTGGGATGTTCAGCCGTAAATCTGGTGGTATGGGTGGCTACGCGGAGTACGCCTTTGGCAAGTCTGGCAACTTTATGGCGAACTACACCTACGGCGTATCGCTGTTAATTGCCAATGTGGCGATCGCAATTTCGGCTGTCGGCTACGGTACCGAATTATTTGGTGCCACGCTGTCACCTATCCAGATTGGTCTCGCCACCATTGTTGTGCTGTGGCTGTGTACCATCGCTAATTTCGGTGGTGCCCGCATCACCGGGCAGATTAGCAGCGTTACCGTCTGGGGCGTGATTATCCCGGTAGTCGGTTTGTGTATTATCGGCTGGTTCTGGTTTAGTCCGACACTGTACGCCAGCTCCTGGAACCCGCACCACGTCCCGTTCTTCACTGCCGTTGGTTCTTCTATCGCCATGACACTGTGGGCATTTCTCGGTCTGGAATCAGCCTGTGCCAACGCTGAAGTGGTGGAAAATCCTGAGCGCAACGTGCCGATTGCAGTGCTCGGCGGGACACTTGGCGCGGCGGTGATTTACATTGTCTCCACCAACGTGATTGCAGGGATTGTGCCGAATATGGATTTAGCCCACTCCACGGCCCCGTTCGGCCTGGCTTTCGCGCAGATGTTTACCCCGGAAGTAGGGAAAGTGATTATGGCGCTGATGGTGATGTCCTGCTGCGGTTCGCTGCTGGGCTGGCAGTTCACTATCGCTCAGGTGTTCAAGTCATCCGCTGACGAAGGGTATTTTCCGAAGATATTCTCCCGCGTAACCAACGCAGACGCTCCGGTGCAGGGGATGCTGGCCATTGTCGTCATCCAGAGCGGTTTGTCACTGATGACCATCAGCCCGTCACTGAACAGCCAGTTTAATGTGCTGGTTAATCTGGCGGTGGTCACCAACATCATCCCGTACATTCTGTCGATGGCCGCGCTTGTTATCATCCAGAAGATGGCGAATGTGAAACCGTCAAAAGCTAAAGCCGCTAACGCCATTGCGTTCGTTGGCGCACTTTACAGCTTCTACGCATTGTACTCTTCGGGTGAAGAAGCCATGCTGTACGGCTCTATAGTCACGTTCCTGGGCTGGACACTGTACGGTCTGGTCTCACCACGCTTTGAACTGAATAACAAACACGGTTAATCCCTTTTCCTGGCTGCGGGCAACCGCAGTCAGGCTACCGTATGAATCATTCACAGGAAAATAATTATGAGTAATCCGGATCGGATAATCAGCACACCTGAAGAAATTCTCGCCATCATCAATACCCATCAGATTTGCCGGATAGCGCTCAATGATGAGAACAGCCCGTACATCGTACCGGTTAATTTTGGTTATGAATATAAGGATGCCCGCTGGATAATCTGGTTTCACGGGTCGCGTACAGGAAGGAAGATGCAGCTGCTACGCAAAAATCCGGCTGTAAGTGTGGAGATGGATGGTAATCATCAGTTGATCCCCGCAGAAGATGCCTGCGATTACAGCTACGCATACTCCAGTATTATTGCCTGCGGACGGGCGTCAATAGTACAGAAACACGAAGAGATGCAGCATGGTCTGAACATTATTATGCGTCAGGTAGTACCCGGGAAATCCTTCAGCTATCGCGATAATATGATGAAGGCGGTATGTGTGGTTCGTATTGAGTGTGATGATTTAAGCTGTCGACAGCATTTATTTCAGTCTGGTAAATAATGTCTGTTGGCCCCCCAGACAAAAAAATCCAGTACAGACAATGAATGACTTACTTAGCGGATGTTTTCTTCCCAGCCCCTAAACGAGGAGCAGGTAAACATGCAGACCTGCTCAGACATCAAAGTGACCAGCCTGTCGATGACATTCCGTCCTGGCCTGTGAATCCTCTTCTTACACATACTGACTTCAGGTGATGTGCAACGTTTTTCACAGGACTGAATGAAAACATCTGAGATCTCTGTCACCGGAATCGTTCCCGAATGTTGTTTTTTGTTAAGAATAAACCAGGGTATTTGGATTTAACTGAGTATGCAGTTAGACAGTGATTTCCCATTGGCTGATCCTACCCACGTAATGTGGACACAGCCCTAAGCGAGATTCAGGTTTTCAAATTGTTCCGGGCTGAGACCGCCACACGCACTGTGGCGACGCCAGCGATTATCATCACACTCGATATAATTAAATACCGCCGTCCGCATTAATTCCCGGCTGATAAAGCGTTCTCCGTGGATACATTCCACTTTCAGCGAGTGAAAGAAGCTTTCCACGCAGGCATTGTCATAACAGCAGCCTTTTGCGCTCATGCTTCCGCGTCGATTATGGCGTTTCAGCAAGCTCTGATAATCCCCGGAACAGGACTGTCCACCACGGTCCGTATGAACAATGACATTTTCCCGGCGTTTACGCCGCCAGAGCGCCATTTGCAGTGCATCGCAGGCAAGTTGTGCCGTCATCCGGGAGGACATCGACCAGCCGATAACCGCCCGAGACCACAGGTCTATGACCACTGCCAGATACAGCCACCCTTCATCGGTACGCAAGTACGTGATGTCGCCTGCCCACTTCTGGTTCGGGCCGCTGGCGTAAAAATCCTGTTTTAGCAGATTCTCTGACACCGGCAGACCCTGTGCGCGGTAGCTGACCGGGCTGAACTTCCGGCTCGCTTTTGCCCGCAGTCCCTGACGACGCAAGCTGGCGGCAATGGTTTTGATGTTGTACTCCGGCAACTCCTCAGCGAGACGCGGCGCACCAT
>NZ_JBLFJW010000062.1:0-9323 GCF_047713085.1 Pantoea sp. sgz302252 | reverse complement strand
TTTCTGTCCGTGGTGCTCCAGACCAGCACATTCTCCTGCGGGCAAAGATATCTGTCGTTCTCCGCGTCGTACACGAAGTGCTTCTTCTGATAGTCGTTCTGACCTTTATGCGGCCTGCGGTACCCCGGCACCAGCGCGATGTCCATCTCCTGCGTCAGATGGCACACCGGGGCCGTGAAGTACCCCGCATCCACGCCCACCGCCACCGGCTCCAGCCCGAAGCGTTCCACCTGATGTTTCAGCCGCCTGATAAACGGCTGACTGTCATGCACATTACCCGGCGTCACGAACGTGTCGGTGATGATGCCGTGCTTCCCGTCCACCGTCCGGTGGTCGAGGTAAAAGAAGCCCTTCGGTTTGTTGTCCCGGTGCATGAACCCGCTCTCCGGGTCGGTGGTGCTGACTTTGGTGTTCTTAACGGCTGCGCTTTCTGGCGTCTTTTTTGCGGCGGGCAGCGGCTTTTTTTCGTGCTTCTTCCTGTCGGCCTCCACCGCGGCATTCAGCTCCGCCAGATATTCGCTGACCCCTTCCGGGCGCAGCTCGTTCACCGCTTTACGCGGGTTGGCGTCGGCTTTCAGGTGGGTGCTGTCGGTGTAGAGTACGCGACCGTTAGCCATCCCCTGCGTCAGGGCCTGCATCACGATATGGTCAAAAATCTGTGCAAAGACGTCACTGTTGTTAAAGCGGCGAATGCGGTTCTGGCTGAGGGTGGAGGCGTCGGGGACTTTCTCGGTCAGGCCCATACGCAGGAACCAGCGGTAGGCCACATTGACCTGAATTTCCTTCACCAGACGGCGTTCGGACGGGATGCCGAAGAGATAGCCCAGCAGCATCATTTTAATCAGGCGGACCGGGTCGATGGCAGGCCTGCCGTTATTGGGGCAGTAGAGAGGCTTTACCGCATCGCGGATAAATTCGAAGTCGATGGCGGCATCGATTTTGCGGACCAGGTGGTCTTCAGGGACCAGTTCATCGAGGGTGATGGTTTCAAACTGGTACTGCTGCGGGGAGAGTTCTCTGAGCATGGCGGTCAGTCCATTAATTGTACTGACCCTATTAGATCAAAGTCCCGGCCTTTCGACCAGGACTTTGTCAGCAGTCTGGTTTTATCCTTCTTTGTCTGCAATTAAAGGCTGGATAAATATCCAGCCTCTATTATCTTAATCTATCTTAATCTTCCGCGCGCCAGATTGAGCCTTGAGTCGCTCATCTGCACCGCGTTCTGACTGATATGACAATGAGTGATGGCTATGGCCAGCGCATCGGCGGCATCCGCCTGCGGGTTTGCCGCCAGCTTCAGCAGGGTTCGCACCATATGCTGGACCTGCGTTTTTTCCGCCCCACCGTTGCCCACGACGGTTTGCTTCACCTGACGGGCTGCGTATTCAAAAACGGGCAAATCCTGATTGACTGCCGCCACAATCGCCACGCCACGTGCCTGACCAAGCTTGAGGGCTGAGTCGGCATTTTTCGCCATGAACACTTGTTCGATAGCAAAAATATCAGGCTGGAATTGAGTGATGATTTCCGACACACCGGCATAAATCAGTTTCAGACGCGACGGTAAATCGTCCACTTTGGTTCGAATACAGCCGCTACCGAGATAACTCAGTTGCCGCCCGACCTGGCGAATCACGCCATACCCGGTGACGCGTGAACCCGGATCAATACCGAGAATAATCGCCATCACGCGCCTCCGGTTGTTGTGAGATTAGCCCACGCCATTACAGCGTAGCCGCAACCTCATCAGAGATCTCACCGTTGTGGTAAACCTCTTGCACATCATCACAGTCTTCCAGCATGTCGATCAGACGCAGCAGTTTTGGTGCGGTTTCCGCATCCATATCGGCTTTGGTTGACGGGATCATAGTGACTTCAGCGTTGTCCGCTTTCAGGCCAGCCGCTTCCAGCGCATCCTTCACCGCACCCATTTCTTCCCACGCGGTGTAGACATCAATCGCGCCGTCGTCATAGGTCACCACGTCTTCAGCACCGGCTTCCAGCGCCGCTTCCATGATGGTGTCTTCATCGCCTTTCTCGAAGGAGATAACGCCTTTCTTGCTGAACAGGTAAGCAACAGAACCGTCGGTGCCCAGGTTGCCACCGGTTTTGCTGAAGGCATGACGCACTTCCGCCACGGTACGGTTACGGTTGTCAGACAGACATTCCACCATCACCGCCGTGCCGCCAGGGCCGTAACCTTCATAAATGATGGTTTCCATGTTCGCGTCTTCATCACCACCGACACCACGAGCAATCGCGCGGTTCAGGGTATCGCGAGTCATGTTGTTAGACAGCGCTTTGTCGATTGCCGCACGCAGACGCGGGTTGGAACCGGCATCGCCGCCACCCAGACGCGCTGCGGTAACCAGCTCACGGATGATTTTGGTGAAGATCTTACCGCGCTTGGCATCCTGTGCCGCTTTGCGGTGTTTGGTGTTGGCCCATTTACTGTGACCTGCCATAAATAACGTCTCCAAAAAGAACGGCCTTAGGCCGTTTTAATTACAAATTCTTCAATCGCCTGCCGGTTGCTCCACGACTTGGTGAGCGCGGCCGCCTCAGGGGCAGCGACCCAACGTGAGGCGAGATGTTCAGTTATCTCAACCTGACGTTCGTGAGGCAGCGCAAGACAGAACCACGATTCCGTATTGCGCTCAGTGCCCGGCGCATAGCGATGACGTAAATGCGTAAAGATTTCAAACTCTACCGTGCGCTGACAGTCAATTAAGGCCAACGGCTCTGAGGCAACGTCAATGGCGACCTCTTCCTTGACTTCGCGCCCGGCGGCTTGCAGCGCGGTTTCCCCCTCTTCCAGGCTGCCGGTAACCGACTGCCAAAAATCAGGATCATCGCGCCGCTGCAACATCAGCACCCGCTTCGTGTCCTGCGCGTAAATCACTACCAGAACCGAAACAGGAAGCTTGAAGGGCATATTACTTGTTCTCCGCAGACTCTTTTGGCTCTTTCGCCACAACCTGAATACCCAGTTCGGTCAGAGAGGCCGGATTCGCAAAGCTTGGTGCTTCGGTCATCAGACAGGCTGCTGCTGTGGTTTTCGGGAAGGCGATAACGTCACGGATGTTGTCGGTGCCGGTCAACAGCATGGTCAGACGATCCAGACCAAATGCCAGGCCCGCGTGTGGCGGCGTGCCGTACTTCAGAGCGTCTAACAGGAAGCCGAATTTCTCGCGCTGTTCCTGCTCGTTGATACCCAAAATGCCGAACACGGTCTGCTGCATGTCACCGCTGTGAATACGCACCGAACCGCCACCCACTTCGTAACCGTTGATAACCATGTCGTAGGCGTTCGCTACGGCATCTTCCGGTGCCGCTTTCAGCTCTGCCGCACTCATGTCTTTCGGCGAGGTGAACGGGTGGTGCATCGCCGTCAGACCGCCTTCGCCGTCTTCTTCAAACATTGGGAAGTCGATAACCCACAGCGGCGCCCATTTGTTTTCGTCGGTCAGGCTCAGGTCTTTGCCCAGCTTCAGACGCAGTGCGCCCATGGAGTCAGCAACTACTTTCTTGTTGTCTGCGCCGAAGAAAATCATGTCGCCATCCTGAGCACCGGTACGGGTCAGGATCGCTTCAATGATTTCAGCGTTGAGGAATTTGGCTACCGGGCTGGTGATGCCTTCCAGACCTTTCGCACGCTCGGTGACTTTAATATAAGCCAGACCTTTTGCGCCGTAGATCTTGATAAAGTTACCGTAGTCGTCAATCTGCTTACGGCTCAGTGCCGCCCCGCCAGGCACGCGCAGTGCAGCCACGCGGCCTTTTGCATCGTTCGCCGGGCCAGAGAACACGGCAAACTCAACGCTTTTCAGCAGGTCAGCAACGTCCACCAGCTCCATCGGGTTACGCAGGTCTGGTTTATCAGAGCCGTAACGACGCTCAGCCTCAGCGAAGGTCATGATCGGGAAATCACCCAGATCCACGCCTTTGATGTCCTGCCACAGGTCACGCACCAGCGCTTCCATCACTTCACGCACCTGTGGTGCGGTCATGAAGGAAGTCTCAACGTCTATCTGGGTGAATTCAGGCTGACGGTCAGCACGCAGGTCTTCGTCACGGAAGCATTTCACAATCTGATAGTAGCGGTCGAAACCGGACATCATCAGCAGCTGTTTGAACAGCTGAGGAGACTGTGGCAGTGCGTAGAATTTGCCTTTATGAACACGGCTTGGCACCAGATAGTCACGCGCACCTTCCGGCGTGGCTTTGGTCAGCATCGGGGTTTCGATATCGAGGAACCCGTGATCGTCCATAAAGCGACGAACAAAGCTGGTGATTTTCGCGCGGGTTTTCAGGCGGTTTGCCATTTCCGGGCGACGCAGGTCGAGATAGCGGTATTTCAGACGCGCTTCTTCGGTGTTGACGTGGTTCGAGTCAAGCGGCAGCGATTCTGAACGGTTGATGATAACCAGGTCAGACGCCAGCACTTCGATTTCGCCGGTCGGCATCTCGCTGTTGACGTTTTTAGCATCACGCGCACGCACGGTCCCGGTGATTTGAATGCAAAACTCATTACGCAGTTCGGAAGCCAGTTTCAAGGCTTCGGCGCGATCCGGATCGAAGAACACCTGAACGATGCCTTCACGGTCACGCATATCGATGAAGATAAGGCTGCCGAGGTCACGGCGGCGGTTAACCCAACCACACAGGGTGACCTGCTGACCAACGTGGGACTGACGGAGCTGCCCGCAATATTCTGTACGCATGAGAGTTCCTTTAACTTAGCCGCAGGCACACTTGTCGCAGCTTTCGCTTAATATCACAACTGGATGAAAAAAGGGGGCTATTATACTGGAAATTCTGCCGCGCGATAAGTCCGTCGCGCACCGGGCGTACGTTTGCTGTACGTAAAGCGGGTGTACTCACAAAAATTAACAAATTTTGTGGCCCGCACACGGGGCGACTCATCGTATTGTTAGCGTCCTAATGATGTGATTTTACGGGGATAATGATGTTGGAACTGAACGCAAAGAAAACGGCACTGGTGGTTATTGACCTTCAGGAAGGCATTTTGTCCTTCGCCGGTGGCCCGCACGCTGCTGATGATGTGGTAGCGAAAGCGGCAAAACTGGCCGCCAAATGCCGCGAGCAGGGATCGCCCGTTGTCATGGTTCGCGTCGGCTGGTCCGCAGATGGCGGCGACGCGGTGAAAACGCTGGTCGATGCCCAGGCTCCAGCGCACGCGCTGCCGGAAAACTGGATGACCTACCCACCAGCGCTGGGTAAAAAAGACACGGATATTGAAGTCACCAAACGCCAGTGGGGCGCGTTCTACGGCACCGATTTGGAGCTTCAGCTTCGCCGTCGCGGTATCGATACTATCGTTCTGTGTGGCATTTCCACTAACATCGGCGTGGAATCCACCGCCCGTAACGCGTGGGAACTGGGCTTCAACGTGGTGATTGTGGAAGACGCCTGTAGCGCAGCAACCGCGGAACAGCATCAGGGCAGCATGACCAACATCTTCCCTCGTCTGGGGCGCGTGCGCAGCACCGAGGAAATCCTCAAAGCGTTATGATTTACATCGGCTTGCCGCAATGGTCGCACCCGAAATGGGTGCGGCTTGGCATAACCAGTCTGGAAGAGTATGCCCGCCACTTTAACTGTGTGGAAGGCAACACCACGCTCTATGCCTTGCCAAAAGCCGAGATTGTTCAGCGCTGGCGTGACCAAACCACCGATGATTTTCGCTTCTGTTTTAAATTTCCGGCCACCATCAGCCACCAGGCTGCGTTGCGCCATTGCGAAGACCTGACCGCCGAATTTTTTCATCGCCTGTCGCCGCTGGAAAATCGTCTTGGGCAATACTGGCTTCAGTTGCCCGCAGCTTTTTCACCAGCCGACCTCCCTGCTCTGTGGCATTTTCTGGATAGTTTGCCCAAAGCGTTCACCTACGGCGTCGAAGTTCGCCATCCGCTTTTCTTTATGAAAGGCGAAGAAGAGCAGCAGTTGAATCGCGGCCTTCATCAACGAGGCGTGAACCGGGTGATTCTGGACAGCCGTCCGGTGCACAGTGCGAAGCCACACAATGAAGCCATTATTGACGCTCAGCGTAAAAAGCCGAAAGTCCCCGTGCATGCGGTGGTGACCGCCAGTAATCCGATGGTGCGTTTTATCGGCAGCGACGATATGGCACAAAATCAGGCGTTGTTTGCCGTCTGGCTTAAAGCCCTGCCTAAATGGACGCAAACCACCACGCCTTATCTGTTTCTGCATACGCCGGATATTGCCCAGGCCCCGGAACTGGTCGATACGCTGTGGAAGAGTCTGCAAGACGTCCTGCCACAAGTCGGTTCCGCACCCGCTATCCCAAAGCAAACTTCGCTTTTTTGAGTTATCCTTCCTCGAATAGTCAGTGCTGTCAGCCAGTTTAAAAGGGAGTTTGTATGGTAAGCGCGCTATACGCCGTGTTAGGTGCGTTGCTGTTGATTAAGTTTTCTTTCGATGTGGTTCGCCTGCGTTTGCAATATCGCGTGGCCTATGGCGACGGCGGTTTTAGCGAGCTGCAATGCGCCATTCGTATTCATGGCAACGCGGTGGAATACATCCCCATCGGCCTGCTGTTGCTGCTGTTTATGGAGATGAACGGCGCCGAAACCTGGATGGTGCACGTCTGCGGGCTGCTGTTGATTGTCGGGCGCCTGATGCATTACTACGGTTTCCATCACCGTCTGTTCCGCTGGCGTCGTTCAGCGATGAGTGCCACCTGGTGCTCGCTTGCGCTAATGGTGCTGGCAAATCTCTGGTATCTGCCGTGGGAGTTGGTTTTCTCCCTGCGTTAGCGCACAATACGCCGTTTTTTATTTTCTGGAATCACGTTATGTCCCATCGCGACACGCTTTTTTCCGCGCCGATCGCAAGCCTCGGCGACTGGACCTTCGATGAACGGGTAGCAGAAGTTTTCCCCGATATGATCCAACGCTCGGTGCCCGGTTATTCCAACATCATCTCGATGATTGGTATGTTGGCCGAGCGCTTTGTTAAGCCGAATACTCAGGTTTATGACTTAGGCTGCTCGTTGGGCGCGGCCACGCTTTCCGTGCGTCGTAACATTGCCACGGAAGGCTGCAAAATCATTGGCGTAGACAACTCGCCCGCGATGGTAGAGCGCTGCCGTCGTCATATCGACGCTTATAAAGCCCCAACGCCGGTGGAAATCATCGAAGGCGATATTCGCGACATTGAGATTGAGAACGCCTCGATGGTGGTCCTCAATTTCACGATGCAGTTTATTGAGCCGCCGGAACGTCAGGCGCTGCTGGAAAAAATCTGCAAAGGCCTGAACCCAGGCGGGGCGCTGGTGCTGTCCGAGAAATTCAGTTTCGAAGACCACAATGTCGGCGAACTGCTGTTTAACATGCACCACGACTTTAAACGCGCCAACGGCTACAGCGAGCTGGAAATAAGCCAGAAGCGCAGCATGCTGGAAAACGTGATGCTCACCGATTCTGTCGAAACACACAAAGCGCGTCTGCACGCCGCCGGGTTTGCTCACAGCGAACTGTGGTTCCAGTGTTTCAACTTTGGCTCGCTGATTGCGCTGAAAGCCGGGGCTGACGAATGATTGAGTTTGGCCATTTCTATCAGCTCATTGCTAAAGATCCGCTACTGTCACGCTGGCTGGAAACGCTGCCTGCACAGATTGGTGCCTGGCAGCGAGAAGGCGTTCATGGCCTGATGAAACAATGGACCCGCGCGGTCGAATTCATGCCTGAAATTCAGCCGTGGAAACTGGATTTGCTGCACAGCGTCACCGCCGAAAGCGAACAGCCGTTAAGCGAAGGTCAGTTGAAACGGATGGACGTGCTGCTGCGCAATCTGATGCCGTGGCGCAAAGGGCCGTTTTCGCTGTATGGCATCAATATCGATACCGAATGGCGTTCGGACTGGAAGTGGGACCGCGTGTTGCCCCATCTGTCTGACTTAACCGGACGCACTATTCTCGATGTTGGCTGCGGCAGCGGCTATCACATGTGGCGCATGATTGGCGCGGGCGCAAAACTGGCTGTTGGTATCGATCCGACGCAGTTATTCCTGTGTCAGTTTGAGGCGGTGCGTAAATTGCTGGGCAACGATCAGCGTGCTCACCTGCTGCCGCTCGGCATTGAACAACTGCCAGCGCTCAATGCGTTCGACACTGTGTTTTCGATGGGCGTGCTCTATCATCGCCGTTCACCGCTGGAGCATCTCTGGCAGTTGAAAGATCAACTGGTGAGCGAAGGCGAACTGGTGCTGGAAACTTTGGTGGTGGAAGGCGACGAAAACACCGTGTTAGTGCCGGGTGACCGCTACGCGCAGATGCGTAACGTTTACTTCATTCCTTCCGCACCGGCACTGAAACAGTGGCTGGAAAAATGCGGCTTTGTGGATGTGCGTATCGTCGATATGAACGTGACAAGCACCGAAGAACAGCGTCGTACCGAGTGGATGACCACCGAATCGCTGGGCGATTTCCTCGACCCGAACGACAGCAGCAAAACCATCGAAGGCTACCCTGCCCCGCTGCGGGCGGTGATTGTGGCGAAAAAGCCTTAAATTGCCGGATGGCGCTATCGCTTATCCGGCCTACGCGTTTTGTAGACCCGTAGAAGCGAAACGCCGCCAGGCGTTGCATAATAAATATCCTCCGGCATAGCCGGAGGTTTTTCATATGCGCCTATAAGGCTCTGTCACCAGCAGCGCCCTAACAGGCGCATCACGATCTGACATTTGCATCTATGGATTACTTACGGCCCGTAAACGGGCTACCCGGATAGGGGATCGACAACTGCTCACCCATTTTATCCTCTTCCAGTTGGTGCTTTATGTATTCCTGTATCCTGGTCGTATTTTTTCCAACCGTATCAACGTAATACCCTCGGCACCAAAACTCCCTGTTACGGTATTTGAACTTCAAATCCCCAAATTGCTCATAAAGCATCAGGCTACTCTTGCCCTTCAGGTACCCCATAAAAGCCGATACACTCATTTTCGGCGGGATCTCCAGAAGCATGTGGATGTGATCCACACAACATTCCGCTTCAAGAATATTCACGTTTTTCCATTCGCACAGCTTTCTTAAGATACTGCCTATCGCTTTGCGTTTTTCACCGTAGAACACCTGTCTTCGGTACTTCGGCGCAAAAACTATGTGATATTTACAGTTCCATCGGGTGTGCGCTAAGCTCTTTTCGTCCCTCATTGGGACCCCCTTTTGATTTCTTGTTGAATGTTTGCAGTTGCCAGACCGCAACCTGTTTTAACAAATCAAAAGGGGTTTTTAGAACCGACTCAAAGCTGAAAGCTTTACTGAACCCCCAGCCTAG
>NZ_JBLFJW010000061.1:0-9831 GCF_047713085.1 Pantoea sp. sgz302252 | reverse complement strand
CATTTTTATTACCACCACGACCACCACGGCAATCTGACAGAGAAAGACGAACGGGCCATCCGCAAATTCGGCAGCCACACACACCATTATCGGTACGACCTGCAGCACCGGCTGGTGGAGTATCAACAGAGGCAAAATGGCTATATCCACATAAAAAGCCGCTACCGTTACGACCCGGCGGGCAGACGCATCAGCAAACAGGTGTGGAAGGCGACAGTATTCCACGACGGCAGCTGCAGCCAGCCGGAACTGAAGCAGACGGTGTGGTACGGCTGGGACGGCGACCGCCTGACCACCACGGAAACGGAAGGCACCCGCGTCCAGACAATTTATCTGCCGGGCAGCTTCACGCCACTGCTGCGCATCGAAACACCGGCTGCGGAGCTGAGAAAAGCGGCCCGCCGCACGCTGGCGGAAAAGCTGCAACAGGAAGGCAGCGTGACGCTGCCGCCGGAACTGACCTCGCTGCTGGACAGGCTTGAACTGGAAATTCAGCAGAACGGCGTCAGCGAGGACATCCGCCAGTGGCTGGCAGGCTGTGGGCTGACGGTGGAGCAGATGGCCGGGCAGATGGAGCCTGTTTATATTCCGGATCGGAAAATTCATCTGTACCACTGCGACCACCGCGGACTGCCGCTGGCGTTAATCAACATGGACGGCAGCCTCGCCTGGCAGGCGGAATATGACGAATGGGGCAATCTGCTGCACGAGGATAATCCACAAAACCTGCAACAGCTTATCCGTCTGCCGGGCCAGCAGTCCGATGAAGAAACCGGGCTGTATTACAACCGTCACCGTTACTACGACCCACAACAGGGCCGGTATATTACCCAGGATCCGATTGGGTTACGGGGTGGGTGGAATTTGTATACGTATCCACTTAACCCACTGCATTTTACAGACCCGCTTGGTCTTGCCGCTAACCAGCAATGCACGGTAGATCCTATTACCGGGCAGCCTGTTGGTCGATTTATCGCAGATCCTAAGGGGAATGTCATGATGGAGCCTATGGGCGGTTCAACTGGGCCTTATCCACCGCAAAGACTAAATAGTCCTGATACACATACATTTTATGAGAATGGCTCAAATGCGTACAGACTAAACCCATTAGGCCATAAAAGTGTTCAAAAACCACATGGCCATGCTCATTTACCCGGAACAGGCCCGCATGAGACTGGTCAGGGAGCTTCTCTTGATGCCAATGGTAACGTAGTAAAATGGGATAGCAAAGAGGCTCACTTCAGTATCAAAGGCATTGGAGTTCTCAGTACTATACAGCCATTACTGCATATATTTACATTGAGATCATGTAAAAGTGGTTCGTTTACACAATGTTATTGTGCACTTTCTGCTGAAGGTGAAATGGATTCTGACTCGGCAGATAACATATGTTCTGGTGAAGTGTATTAATTTGAGGGTGAAAAATTGATTGAAAGACTATATCTCGGCGATCGTGCCATTATTGCTTTGGAGATAAATAGCAGGGACTTGAAAGTTAGAATAAAAATAGATTCCATATCCAGATTATCACCACAAGAGGAATGGGGGTATGATGATAAACAAAATCTAATTGGTGGATTTCTTGTTTTCTCAGATGTATACCACCTAGAAATATCCCCGGCGGGGATCATTCCTGGTGATTATATAATTGATTATGATTTCATCGAGTGCCCAAATGGAGTTGATTTTTTTATTACTACAGTTGGGCAACCAAATCCCTTATATAAAGGCGATGATGAAAGTATTGTAAGAATAAAATCACTTGATTGTTGGTTAGAAGATGCCAATAAAATAATAGTGCCATGAATATCAGTGTTTGAATTGATGGCGAAATTAGTTATTTAACAGAAAACGAGATCTTAACGTACTGATAAAAGGGTATTGTGGTCCAAACATTCCAGGGATGACTGCCCGTCAGTCGCTGCCTGGCGGAGGTGGGCACTGGCATCACGCTGCGGCCAGTGCTGACAAAGAAGCTTGATGTACTGGCGCAGGAAATCCACCGCCAGTGCGTCAGCAAAGAAACCATACAGTGGCTGGCAGGCTGCGGACTGAACGTTGAAAGATGGCCCGGCAGATGGACCCGGTGTACACGCCGGTACGCACAATCCACCTGTACCACTGCGACTACCGGGGCCTGCCGCAGGCGCTGATAAACGAAGACGGCAGTACGGCGTGGCATGCAGACCACGACACCTGGGGCAATGTGCTGACGGTACCCATAAAATTGTGAACCTTTTTCATTAACTCAATCCTATTCAAGTAACGTAATACATTGTGTTATCACGACACATAGACAGGTCAAACAGATCAATTACCTGGCCAAAAGAACCTGACTCGTTTCGTGGAGCATGTTATCGGTATACCGCCCTGCTCTTCCCCGGCTACCAATATTGGTAGCCGCCTCCTTCTACACTCTTCTTCGCTTGATTCAGTTAACGCAAACAATAATAATTCGCATTATTTTTAATGAAAAATGACATTTTCACACGCTTTGACACGGTGGCGCACAGGAGTGCCAGGCCGCGTTTTTCAGGATTATGCGATGAATAACACTTTGCTTTTCAAACGCTCGTCGGTGCTGTGCGCCCTGGCGCTGGCATTTCCCTGCTCTTCTCTGGCGGAAGAAACCGTAGTGGTAACCGCGCAGCCTGCACAATCCGCGACAGCACCTACGCAAGGCTATACCGCCAAAACCTCTACCGGCGCGACCAAAACCGATCAGCCGTTGATCACCACTGCGCAATCTGTTTCGGTGGTGACTCGCCAGCAGATGGAAGATCAGGGTGCCACTAACGTCAGCCAGGCGCTGAGCTACACGCCAGGTGTTTACAGCACCTTTGGCGGCGCAGCGACAAGATTTGACGCGATTTCCCTGCGCGGCTTCCACGGCGGCGACGTCGATAATATTTTCCTCGACGGTATGCGCCTGATGAGTGACGGCGGCAGTCATAACGTGCTGCAAATCGACCCGTGGTTTATCGACAGAATCGATGTGATTAAAGGCCCGTCTTCCGCACTTTACGGTCAGAGCGTGCCAGGCGGACTGGTCAATCTCACTTCGAAGCGCCCTCAGTTTAAATCTGAAGGCCATATACAGGCGTTTGGCGGCACGCAAAATACCAAAGGCGCGGCTTTTGATTACACTGATGCCATTAACGAGCAGTGGGCTTATCGTATTATTGGCATTACCCGTAATACCGATACGCAATTCGACAATACCCGCGAAGAACGGTACGCCATTTCCCCTTCCCTGCTCTGGCAGCCAGACTCAGACACCAGCCTGTTGCTTCGCGCTTATCTGCAAAAAGATCCCTCCGGCGGCTATCACGGTTCTTTGCCGCTCGACGGCACCCGCTATGAGCACAACGGACGCAAGCTCAGCAATCACACCAACGAAGGTGACGCGGGCGATGGCTATCAGCGTCGCGAGCAGATTTACAGCTATGAGTTCGATCACCAGTTCAACGACATCTGGTCTGTTCACTCCAGCGGCAGCTATACCCATTCGGATGTGAACCTGAATCAGGTTTATCAGGTGGGCTGGATTGATGGCAGCGACATGCTGGCTCGCGGCTATAGCGGCTCAAAAGGTTCTCTGGATGGCTGGTCGACGGATAACCGTATTAAGGCTGATTTTACGACTGGCGAAGTGGCTCACACCGTGGTGCTGGGCGGCGAATACCATCGTTTCCGGAACGATTTATGGACCGGCGCAGGCGGCGCTTCTCCGCTCAATCCATGGACTTACTCCACCCCGCAAACCGGGCACACCGTGACCTACAGCGATGACAACAACCGTCGCTATTATCAGGCAGGTGTGTATTTGCAGGACGAAATGGTCTGGAATCGCTGGCATGCGGATTTGTCTGCACGCTATGACCGCATTGTTTCGCAGCAGGTGAGCGACACCTTTGGCACCTCCACACGCCGTTCTGACGATCACATCAGCACTCGCGGCTCCTTGTTGTATGCCTTCGAAAATGGTCTGTCGCCTTACCTGAGCTACAGCCAGGCGATCACTCCGGCGATGCTGGTCGGCCCGGACGGCAATCTGTTGAAGCCGACTACGGCGGAACAATATGAAGCTGGGCTTAAATTCCAGCCGCCTGGCACCAGCGATATGTACAGCTTCGCGCTGTATGATTTGACCCAAAAAGACGTGGCGACTCGTGATACCAATATTGGCACAGCCACGTTCCTGCCAGCCGGAAAAGTCCATTCACAAGGCATTGAACTGGAAGCACGTAATCAAATTACCCCGCGTCTGAGCACGATTGCCGGTTATACCTGGAACCGCCTGCGCTTTGCCGATACCAAAGATGGCACCGACGACAATATGCCGCAGCTGACACCCGATCAGATGGCTTCGCTGTGGGCGCATTATCAGTTTGATTTCGGCATCAGCGCTGGCGCCGGTGTGCGTTATATCGGTAAGCAGTGGGCAGATGATGCCAACACCGAACGCCTGCCGTCAGTCACCCTGGTTGACGCCATGGTACGTGCGAATTTAGGGGCCTGGACTTCAGCCCTGAAAGGCGCGTGGTTGCAGGTGAATGCCAACAACCTGACAGATCGTGAGTATCTTTCAGGCTGTTATGGCACCAACAACTGCTATTGGGGCGCGGAACGTTCTGTTATCGCCACCGTGGGATATGATTTCTAATCGCAAGCTTGCCTCTGCCGGGCGGCACTTCGTTTGCACCGGCCTACGAATTATCCCGCTTTGTAGGCCTGGCAAGCAAAGCGCCGCCGGGCAATGAAGCATAAAAAAGGGCAGCCCGCAGGCTGCCCTTTTCAACAAAAATAGTAACTTAGTTGCGTCGCAACAATCTGAACACCACCAGCACCACAATCGCACCGACCACCGCGACCAGGAAGCTGTGCATGTTGAAGCCAGTGACGCTCCCGCCCATACCAAACATGGTTGCCAGCCAGCCACCGACTACCGCACCCACAATCCCTAAAATACAGGTAAGGATGAAGCCGCCGCCGTCACGACCCGGCATAATCAGTTTCGCAATCACACCGGCAATCAGTCCAAACACAACCCAGGCAATGATACCCATTTTAACCCTCCTCCAAATAAACAATAGCCATAGAAAAAACGTGCGTATTGTGCGCTCCGGTTCCCTTAAGTATAGGTAAACATTCCTAAAATGTGGGTAAACTTGTCAAATATTTAACGCAGATTTTTTTACTCTGTTTGTATTAAGTTCTCAAACGCACTGCCGATAGTTTACCCATAGTCTGTCATCCAGGAGCTATCAGGCGTGAGTCATTACAATGAGCAATTTCTTAAGCAAAGTCCGCTGGCAGTGTTGAACGTATTGCGCGATCTCCATCGCGATCGTATTCCGTTGCGCGTGTCGTGGGGCACAAACCAGTTTATCAGCCGCATTCTCGATATCTCCCCACATGCGCTGATCATTGACTACGGCAGCCAGGAATATGAAAACCGTGCCGTGGTTCGCGCGGAAAACATCACCCTGTCCGCTGAGACTCAGGGGGCAAAAGTCGAATTCACGGTGCCGAAGGTTAACAGCGGCCAGTTTCTCGATCTTCCTGCGTTCACCATGCCGGTCCCGCCTTCGCTGTGGTTTGTTCAGCGCCGGGAATTTTTCCGTATTGCCGCCCCACTCCACCCGGTTTATTACTGCAAAGCGAAGCTGCCGGATAAAAGCGAAATTCGTTTCCGACTGTGCGATTTGTCACTCGGCGGCATGGGGGTGTTAATGGATGAAGCGCCGCCTGCGTTGCTGAAAGATGGTCTGATGATCCCACAGCTGGAACTGGACATGGGCGAGTGGGGAAAATTTCATTTTGATGCTCAACTGATTTCGCTGAGCGAACGGAAGGTGGTGGACAGCAAAAATGAGACTATCAGCACGCCGCGCCTGAGTTTCCGCTTTCTTAACGTCAACCCCGCTATCGAGCGCACGCTCCAGCGCATTATTTTCGCCCTGGAGCGTGAAGCGCGAGAACGCGCCAATAAAGTCCGTTAATCAATCGCGTCCATGGCCTTTTGCACTTTCCAGATATAGCGAGGGGCCTGCGGTGACGGATGGTTTTTCACGATGTGATCGAAGAACTCTTCTTTATCCATGTCGTTAATCTCGGAGATAGCCTTCTTGCGGTCGGAAGAGAAGGTTCTCAGCAACGCGCCTGCACCGTTCACATAAGACGTTACCAGCGCGTACTGCATCACTTCCGGGTCTTTAATGCCTGCCAGTACGCCGTGTTCAAGAATGCTGAAGTAAGCCGACCCCATCGAAATATTGCGCTCAGGGTTCTTTAAATCACTGACAGAAGGATCACCGCTCCAGCCCATGTAGCGATAAACTTCGCGCCCGGCAGTAGAAGGTTTGAGCTGCATCAGGCCGACCGCTCCGGATTTACTGATGACATTCGGATTACCGCCAGATTCCACGGCGATAATGGCGGTGATGAATTTCGGATCAAGCCCCCAGGCCGCGCCAGCTTTTTGACTGATTGGCATCCATTGCATCGCCTGCTGGACAGGCACAGTGGGATTGTAAGGGGGCTGGGTATAATCGTATTTCGGTTTTGAGCTACAGCCCGCAAGCAGAACAGCCAGAATGGCAAACCCTCTTAATTTCACGCATCTATCCTTCTGATGGAAATGTGCCGCGCATAATGACAACGCGTTCTTCAGGCGGCATGATAACCGTTTCATTCTCTGCAAGGAATTGCCATGAATCTGTTTCATCTGATCGCGCCATCGGGCTATTGCATTAACCAGAAGGCCGCGGCTCTCGGTATCCAGCGTCTTGAGGCGCAAGGCCATCAGGTGCTAAATCAGCAGGTTGTCACCCGTCGCCAGCAGCGTTTTGCTGGCACCGAGGCCGAGCGAGCAGAGGATGTTAACGCCCTGGCAACCCTTACCGGAAACAACACGATAGTGATGCCCGTGCGCGGCGGTTACGGGGTAAGTCGCTTACTCGATAAAATTGACTGGCCTGCGCTTGCTGCTCGCCAGCAGCAGGAACCTTTGCTGATTTGCGGTCACAGCGATTTCACCGCCATTCAGATGGCTTTGCTTTGCGAAGGGGTGATTACATTCAGCGGACCAATGATTGCGGGGAATTTCGGTGCGGAAACGCTTAACGATTTCACCGTCGATCACTTCTGGCGCGCCCTGCGCAATCCGGAGTTCACTCTCGAATGGGCAGGACACGGGCCAGAGTGCATAGCGGAAGGCACCGTCTGGGGCGGCAACCTGGCGCTGTTGGTCTCGCTTATCGGTACGCCGTGGCTGCCCAAGATCGAAAACGGCATTTTGGTGGTGGAAGACATCAACGAACATCCGTTCCGCGTTGAGCGCATGCTGCTGCAACTTTTCCATGCAGGTATTCTGTCGCGCCAGAACGCCATTGTGCTGGGCAGCTTTAGCGGTGCGGAGCCCAATGAGTATGACGACGGCTACGACATTCCCGTGATGGTCGATTATCTTCAGTCACGTCTGGCTATCCCGGTTCTCAGCGGGCTGGATTTTGGCCATGAGCAGCGCACCGTGACGCTGCCGTTGGGTGCAAAAGGCCGTTTAGTGCATAACGGCGTCACCACGACACTCTCCCTGAGCGGACATCCGGTTATCGCTGAATAAAAAAACTATTCATATCTCTGATAAATCCATCGTTTCACGTACGAATATGGTAACGTTTTAGCTCTTCAAACCGCGCGAAATCCGGGAGTACGTGAACGTTGGATGCTGGAGCAATAATCAGTCTGTTTATTTTGGGTTCGGTGCTGGTCACCCTTAGCATTTTATTGAGCTCATTCTCCTCCCGACTCGGCATCCCGATTCTGGTCATTTTCCTCGCCATAGGCATGCTCGCCGGCATCGACGGCATTGGCGGCATTCCGTTTGATAACTATCCCTACGCTTACATGATCAGTAACCTCGCGCTGGCGGTTATCCTGCTCGATGGCGGGATGCGCACCCAGGCGAGTTCGTTTCGCGTAGCGCTCGGGCCCGCACTTTCACTCGCGACCGTTGGCGTGCTGATAACCTCCGGGTTGACCGGCATGATGGCGGCCTGGCTGTTCAAGCTCAATTTGATTGAAGGGCTTTTGATTGGCGCGATTGTCGGCTCGACCGACGCCGCGGCAGTGTTTTCACTGCTGGGTGGCAAAGGGCTTAACGAACGTGTCGGCTCAACGCTTGAAATTGAATCCGGCAGTAACGATCCGATGGCGGTGTTCCTGACCATCACCCTGATTGAGATGATCCAGCAGCATCAGGCCGGGCTGAACTGGATGTTTGCGGTGCATATTATTCAGCAGTTTGGTTTAGGTATTCTGATTGGCCTGGGCGGCGGCTACCTGCTGTTGCAGATGATCAACCGCATTTCGCTGCCTGCGGGGCTTTATCCTCTGCTGGCGCTGAGCGGCGGGATCATGATTTTCGGGGTCACCACAACGCTTGATGGTAGTGGGATTTTGGCAGTTTACCTCTGCGGTTTTCTGCTGGGTAACCGCCCAATTCGCAACCGTTATGCGATTCTGCAAAACTTTGATGGTCTGGCGTGGCTGGCGCAAATCGGCATGTTCCTTGTGCTCGGCCTGTTGGTGACGCCTTCTGACCTGCTGCCGATAGCCATTCCGGCCTTGTTGCTTTCCGCAGGCATGATTTTCTTCGCTCGCCCGCTTTCGGTGTTCATCGGCCTGCTGCCTTTCCGCGGGTTTAATCTGCGCGAACGCGTGTTCATCAGTTGGGTTGGATTACGTGGTGCTGTGCCGATCATTCTTGCCGTTTTCCCGATGATGGCCGGGCTTGAGAACGCGCGCCTGTTCTTTAACGTCGCCTTCTTCGTGGTGCTGATTTCCCTGCTGTTACAGGGCACGTCGCTGTCCTGGGCGGCGAAAAAAGCCAAAGTTGTCGTCCCGCCGGTCGGTTGGCCTGTCTCGCGCGTGGGGCTGGATATTCACCCGGAAAACCCTTGGGAACAATTCGTCTACCAACTGAGCGCCGACAAATGGTGCGTGGGCGCTGCCCTGCGCGACCTGCATATGCCACGTGATACGCGTATCGCCGCGCTGTTCCGCGATAACGTACTTTTGCACCCAACGGGCAGCACGCGGTTACAGGAAGGCGATGTGCTGTGCATCATCGGTCGTGAGCGAGATTTACCACTGCTCGGCAAGCTGTTCAGTCAGTCGCCGCCGGTAGCACTGGATCAACGCTTCTTTGGTGACTTCATTCTGGAAGCCAGTGCCAAATTCGCCGATGTGGCGCTGATTTACGGTCTCGACGGCGGGGAAGAATTCCGCGATAACCAACAGTCGCTGGGCGAAATCGTGCAGCACATGCTCGGTGCTGCTCCGGTTGTCGGCGACCAGGTTGAATTTGCTGGCATGGTGTGGACGGTGGCCGAGAAAGAAGACAATGAAGTGCTGAAGGTGGGTGTTCGTGTCGCCGAAGAGGAAGCGGTGTAGCGCGCTTGTCTTGCCGGGTGGCGGCTTGTCCTCTGCAGCCTGATGCCCTCTCCCCGGCCCTTATGTCTTGATCTTCTCCGTTTCTGCGGAGAAGATCCCCGACTGATCATCGGGAGGTTACCGGTGAGCATCACCCGGCCCTGGTGCCCCTGAGCCCGTGGGAGAGATTATGCCCCGGTAACCTGTTTCCCTGTCGCCTCAAGACCGAACGGTATCCTGTGCCCCGAGCACCCACATATAAGGATGGTCCGGCGATATTATTCATAAGGTTATGGAGTGCCATGATGAGTCTTGTCTCCGTCGGCGTTGATATCGCCAAACTCAAGTTTGATGTTGCTGTCCTGCTGCCAAATCAGAAGTACAAAACCAAAA
>NZ_JBLFJW010000060.1:0-10229 GCF_047713085.1 Pantoea sp. sgz302252 | reverse complement strand
CCCTTGTATGTTTAAAGTCACTTCAGTTACCCGTCATCAGGCGGGTACACTGTCACTGTGTTTGACCTGATGTCACAGCCTGTCCACCCTCTGGGCCTGTAAGCCCGCGGGAGAGCTTCTGGCGTGACATCAGCTTTCCTGTAAACCCGAACAGCTGCCAGGGCGGCCGATGCCAGCCCGTATCTTACAAGGCCGGGAGACATGAAAATGACCGAATATTCTTTCGTCGGCGTCGATATCGCCAAAGAGACTTTTGACGTATTTATCAGCCCGTCAGGCCAGTTCCTGCATCTGGAAAACACGCCTGCCGGACATCAGCAACTTCTTGCGCAACTGACGCCGCTGAACATCAAACTTGTCGTGATGGAAGCCACCAGTCGCTACCACAACCTGCTGGCTGTCACCCTTGAACTCGCGGGTGTCCCGGTTGCTGTTGTGAACCCCAGACAGGTTAAAAACTTCGCCCGGGCCCTCGGGACGCTGTACAAAACAGACCCGAATGATGCGCGAGTCATCTGCGAGTTCGGCCGCCGGATGGAGCCGGATATCCGGCCAGCACCGGATGAGCAGACTCAGCGCCTGGCCATGATGGTGGCACGTCGCCGCCAGTTAGTGGATAACCGGACAATGGAGCAAAACCGCTATGGTACCTGCGATGATGAGCTTATCCGGATGGGCATCAGGCGGCACATAGACTGGCTCAACGGAGAGATAAAAGGCACGGATGACGACATAGACAGGCAGATACGGGTCATGCCGCTGTGGCGGGAGAAAGTGAAGTTACTGGAAGAGGTCAAGGGAATAGGGAAGACAACGATGGCGGTACTGTTGTCGATGCTGCCGGAGCTGGGGCAACTGAGCCGTCGAAAAATCAGTGCACTGGTGGGCGTGTGTCCGTACGCGCATGACAGCGGAAAGATGAAAGGAAAGCGATGTATCTGGGGCGGTCGAAGTGCAGTGAGGGCAGCGCTGTATATGGCGACGCTGTCAGCGGTGCGTCACAACCCGGTGATAAAGGCGTTCTTTGAGAGACTGAGAGCGAAAGGGAAAGCGTTTAAAGTCGCGATGACGGCATGTGTGAGGAAACTGGTGACAATCCTGAACGCAATGCTGAGAGATAATGCAAAATGGGTGGCAGGTTAGCTGCCACCGGTTGACTTTAAACACAGCTGCTCTCCCCAAAGGAGAGGGGATGGCACGGTTTTCTCCCTCTTCCCGTGGGAGAGGGCACCAGACCGCACTGATTAATTGTCACCATTCCATCACCCCTCTGAAGCCTGGCTGTCACCGCTTCGTCATCTTTCGGTTATTTTTCTGTCATTCGAGCATGTCATGTTACCTCGCGAGCATAAAACGCGTGATTTCGCGCATCTGACATAACAAGAGAGATAACCGAATGACATCGTTACGACACACCGCTTTAGCCGTCACTCTGGGTCTGGCGTTTGCCTCTCAGGCGATGGCTGCTACCACCATACCTTTCTGGCATTCCATGGAAGGGGAGTTAGGCAAAGAAGTTGACTCCCTCGCGCAGCGTTTCAACGATGCGCACCCTGACTACAAAATTGTGCCGATTTACAAAGGCAACTACGAACAGAGCCTGGCCGCAGGGATCGCGGCTTTCCGTACTGGCAACGCGCCCGCTATTTTGCAGGTGTATGAAGTCGGTACCGCCACCATGATGGCGTCGAAAGCCATCAAACCGGTGTACGAAGTGTTCAACGATGCGGGCATCAAGTTTGATGAATCACAGTTTGTGCCGACGGTGTCGGGTTACTACACCGACTCCAAAACCGGCCACCTGCTGAGCCAGCCGTTTAACAGCTCCACACCTGTTCTGTATTACAACAAAGACGCTTTCAAGAAAGCTGGATTAAACCCGGATGAGCCGCCGAAAACCTGGCAGGATCTGGCGGAGTACACCGCCAAACTGAAGGCCGCAGGCATGAAATGCGGTTACGCCAGCGGCTGGCAGGGCTGGATCCAACTGGAAAACTTCAGCGCCTGGAACGGTCTGCCGTTTGCCAGCAAAAACAACGGCTTTGACGGCACCGATGCGGTGCTCGAATTCAACAAGCCGGAGCAGGTGAAACACATCGCCATGCTGGAAGAGTTGAACAAGAAGGGCGATTTCAGCTACTTCGGGCGTAAAGATGAATCGACCGAGAAGTTCTATAACGGGGATTGCGCCATCACGACCGCGTCTTCTGGCTCACTGGCTGATATCCGTCAGTACGCCAAATTCAATTACGGCGTAGGGATGATGCCATACGACGCAGATGCCAAAGGCGCGCCGCAAAACGCCATCATTGGCGGGGCCAGCCTGTGGGTAATGCAGGGCAAAGATAAAGACACCTACAAAGGCGTTGCCGAGTTTCTCGACTTCCTGACCAAACCTGAAATCGCCGCAGAGTGGCACCAGAAAACGGGCTATCTGCCGATCACCAAAGCGGCGTATGACCTCACTCGCCAGCAAGGTTTCTATGACAAGAACCCAGGGGCAGACACGGCCACACGCCAGATGCTGAACAAGCCGCCGTTGCCGTTCACCAAAGGTCTGCGTCTGGGCAACATGCCGCAGATTCGTACCATTGTGGATGAAGAGCTGGAATCGGTGTGGACTGGCAAGAAAACCCCACAGCAGGCGCTGGATGCCGCTGTCGAGCGTGGGAATCAACTGCTGCGTCGCTTTGAGAAATCAACGAAGTCTTAATTGAAAATACCCTCACCCCGGCCCTCCCTGAAAGGGAGAGGGAGCAAATCATTCCCTCGCCCCTTTGGGGAGAGGGTTAGGGTGAGGGGACATAACGCTGAGTAATCCTATGTCATCATCCCGTCCGGTATTTCGCTCGCGCTGGCTGCCTTACGCGCTGGTCGCGCCACAGCTGATCATTACCGTTATTTTCTTCATCTGGCCTGCGGGCGAAGCACTGTGGTATTCGCTGCAAAGCGTCGATCCGTTCGGGTTGTCCAGTGAGTTCGTCGGGCTTGATAACTTTATCGCCCTGTTCCATGACAGCTACTACCTCGACGCCTTCTGGACCACCATGAAATTCAGTGGACTGGTGACAGTCAGCGGCCTGCTGGTGTCGCTGTTCTTCGCCGCGCTGGTCGATTATGTGGTACGCGGTAGCCGCCTTTATCAAACATTAATGCTGCTGCCGTACGCCGTTGCGCCTGCGATTGCGGCGGTATTGTGGATTTTTCTCTTCAACCCAGGGCGCGGGTTGATAACGCACTGGCTGGAGCTGGTGGGCTACAACTGGAACCACGCGCAGAACAGCGGGCAGGCGATGTTCCTGGTGGTGTTTGTCTCGGTGTGGAAGCAGATAAGCTACAACTTCCTGTTCTTCTTCGCCGCCTTGCAATCCATTCCTCGTTCTCTGGTGGAGGCGGCAGCCATCGACGGCGCAGGTCCGGTGAGGCGTTTCTTTGCTATCGCGCTGCCGCTTATCGCCCCGGTGAGTTTTTTCCTGCTGGTGGTGAATCTGGTGTACGCCTTTTTCGATACTTTCCCGGTTATCGACGCGGCGACGGCAGGTGGCCCGGTGCAGGCGACCACCACGCTTATCTACAAAATTTATCGCGAAGGCTTTGCGGGCCTCGACCTGTCGGCGTCTGCCGCACAGTCGGTGGTGCTGATGCTGCTCGTCATCATTCTGACCGTGGTTCAGTTCCGCTACGTGGAAAGTAAGGTGCGCTATCAATGATTGAACATCGTCGCGGGCTGACCTGGTTCAGCCACATCATGCTGATCCTCGGGATTGCGGTGATCCTTTTCCCGCTGTACGTCGCCTTTGTGGCGGCAACGCTGGATGACAAAGCGGTCTTCGCTACACCGATGACGCTCATTCCGGGCTCGCATCTGCTGGATAACCTGAAAACCATCTGGTTGCAGGGCGTGGGCACCAACAGCGCACCGTTCTGGCTGATGCTGCTCAACAGTTTCATCATGGCGTTCACCATCACGGTGGGCAAAATCGCGGTGTCGATGCTGTCGGCTTTCGCCATCGTCTGGTTCCGCTTCCCGCTGCGTAACCTGTTCTTCTGGATGATTTTTATCACCCTGATGCTGCCAGTCGAAGTGCGTATTTTCCCGACGGTAGAAGTGATCGCCAATCTCAAATTGCTCGACAGCTACACCGGGCTGACGCTGCCGTTGATGGCTTCTGCCACGGCAACGTTCCTGTTTCGCCAGTTCTTTATGACGTTGCCGGATGAGCTAATGGAAGCGGCCCGCATTGACGGCGCTTCGCCGATGCGCTTTTTCCGCGACATCGTGCTGCCGCTGTCGAAAACCAACCTTGCGGCGTTATTTGTGATCACCTTTATCTACGGCTGGAACCAGTATCTGTGGCCGCTGCTGATCATTACTGACGTGAATCTCGGCACGGCAGTCGCAGGGATCAAAGGGATGATCGCCACCGGCGAAGGCACCACCGCGTGGAATCAGGTGATGGCGGCGATGCTGCTGACCCTGATCCCGCCCGTTATTATCGTTTTAGCCATGCAGCGCGCGTTCGTGCGTGGTTTAGTGGACAGTGAGAAATAAGATGGCAGGACTGAAATTACAGGCGGTTACCAAGAGCTGGGACAACAACAAAACCCAGGTTATCCAGCCGCTGACGCTGGACGTTTCCGACGGCGAGTTTATCGTGATGGTAGGGCCATCTGGCTGTGGAAAATCCACGCTGCTGCGCATGGTGGCGGGGCTTGAGCGCGTATCAAGTGGTGATATCTGGATTGACCGCCAGCGTGTGACGGAGCTGGAACCGAAAGAGCGTGGCATCGCGATGGTGTTCCAGAACTACGCGCTTTATCCGCACATGAGTGTGGAGGAGAACATGGCCTGGGGCCTGAAGATCCGCGGCATGGGCAAAGGCCATATCGCTGAGAAAGTGAAAGAGGCGGCGCGCATTCTTGAACTGGATGCGTTGTTGAAACGCCGGCCTCGTGAGCTTTCCGGCGGCCAGCGCCAGCGTGTGGCAATGGGCCGTGCGATTGTACGCGACCCGGCGGTGTTTCTGTTCGATGAACCCCTCTCGAACCTTGATGCAAAACTGCGTGTGCAGATGCGTCTTGAGCTTCAGCAACTGCATCGTCGTCTGAACACCACTTCGTTGTATGTCACTCACGATCAGGTTGAGGCGATGACGCTCGCGCAGCGCGTGATGGTGATGAACAAAGGCGTTGCCGAGCAGATTGGGACTCCGGTAGAAGTTTACGAAAAGCCCGCCACACGCTTTGTCGCGAGCTTTATCGGCAGCCCGGCGATGAACCTGCTGGAAGGGCATGTCAGTACATCGGGCACCCATTTCGAACTGGCGAGTGGCATGGCGTTACCGATGAACTGGCAGCATCGCGGTTATGCTGGAAGGAGGATGATGCTGGGTATTCGTCCGGAGCATATTGCGCTAAGCTCACAGGCCGAAGGAGGCGTTCCGCTGGTGATGGATACGCTGGAAATTTTGGGTGCAGATAATCTCGCGCACGGCCGCTGGGGCGAGCAAAAAATGGTGGTGCGTCTGCCGCATCAACAGCGCCCGCAGGCGGGCAGCACACTGTGGCTGCATTTGCCGGAAAATCATCTGCATCTGTTTGAGGGTGAAACAGGACAACGTGTATGAGTAACTGGCCTTATCCGCGCATTGTCGCCCACCGTGGCGGCGGCAAGCGGGCTCCGGAAAATACCCTGGCGGCGATTGACGTCGGCGCACGCTACGGTCATACGATGATCGAGTTTGACGCCAGGCTGTCGAAAGATGGGCAGATTTTCCTGCTCCATGACGACAACCTTGAGCGCACCAGCAACGGCTGGGGTGTGGCGGGCGACTTGCGTTGGGATGAACTGCTGAGAGTGGATGCGGGAAGCTGGTTCAGCAGTGAATTTAAAGGCGAGCCGCTGCCTCTGCTGTCGCAAGTGGCGGAGCGTTGTCGCCAGCATGGCATGATGGCGAATATCGAAATCAAACCCACAACAGGCACTGGCCCGCTGACCGGCAAAACTGTCGCGTTAGCTGCCCGCGAACTGTGGCAAGGCATGACGCCGCCGTTACTGTCTTCTTTTGAAATTGATGCGCTGGAAGCCGCTCAGGAAGCTGCGCCTGAACTGCCGCGCGGACTGCTGCTGGACGACTGGCGTGATGACTGGCAGGCGCTGACGACGCGTTTAGGCTGCGTGTCGATTCACCTGAATCATCGGTTGCTGGACGAAGCGCGAGTGAACATGCTGAAAGCGGCAGGGCTGCATATTCTGGTTTACACCGTCAACAAACCCCAGCGTGCGGCAGAGCTGCTGCGCTGGGGCGTGGACTGCATCTGTACCGATGCGATTGATGTTATCGGGCCAGATTTCCGCTAGCGAGAAAGCGGCTGCGGATTGGACGGCGTACTCAGCAGGTCGCCGTTCTGCGTCTGCGGCAGCATGTGCTGCTGCGACGAACTGTTCAACATTTTGTCGCTACTGCTGCCGCTCAACATCCCGCCGTTGGTGTTGGGCAGCATTTGCTCCCCCGGCTGGGCATTGATCACCCGCTGCTGATTGTCGTTCAACTGCGTTTTCAGATGCTGTTGCTGAAGCTGCGTCTGGGTCTGCAACTGCTGGTTGAGCATCCCTTTTTGCTGGATCTGCTGGCTCTGCATCTGATTTTGCATTCGCTGCTGACTGGGGATCACATACCCCGGCTGATTCGGGTTGTTGGTCGGGTTTAACGGCTGTGCAAGCACGGCGAACGGCATCAGCGCCGCAAGAAGTAATAACCTTTTCATTTTTTCCTCCTCCCCTTTTGAGGGCTCCTTTAAGTTTACCCCCATTCGCGCACCACGATGATTTTTTAAGAATTGTGAACCAGGCTTAAGCGGGAGCATAAATCCTTTCACCTGGAGAAGAACAATGATTGAAACTCGTTTTTGGCGCGGGGCGGCGATAGCGGCTCTGCTGGCAGGAAGCTGTTTCACCGTCGGGGCCACGCCGCCGCCTGTCTCGGCTCCGCCCGTTTCGACCCCTTCCGCAACCGCTCAATCTGCACCCGCCCCGGCGGTGTCTTACGGCGTTGAAGAAGATGTTTTCCACCCCGTTCGCGCCCAACAGGGCATGGTGGCCTCGGTAGATGCGACGGCGACGAAAGTCGGAGTCGATATTTTGAAGGAGGGCGGTAACGCGGTAGATGCCGCGGTAGCTGTGGGTTATGCATTGGCGGTCACGCATCCGCAGGCCGGTAATCTTGGCGGTGGCGGCTTTATGCTGTTACGCACCAAAGACGGCAAAACGACGGCGATCGATTTCCGTGAAATGGCGCCCGCTCAGGCCACTCGCGATATGTTCCTCGACGATCAGGGCAACCCTGACAGCAAAAAATCCCTGACTTCACACCTGGCTTCCGGCACGCCAGGCACCGTTGCTGGTTTCTCATTAGCGCTGAAAGAGTACGGCACAATGCCGCTCAACAAAGTCGTGCGTCCGGCAATCAAACTGGCGAAAGACGGTTTTGTGGTGAACGATGCGCTGGCCGATGACCTGAAAACCTACGGCAGCGAAGTGATCCCCAATCATGAGAACAGCAAAGCCATCTTCTGGAAAAACGGCGAGCCGCTGAAAAAAGGCGACAAACTGGTACAGGCGAATCTGGCAAAGAGCCTGGAAATGATTGCCGAAAATGGCCCGGATGCGTTCTATAAAGGGTCCATTGCCGATCAGATTGCCGAAGAAATGCAGAAAAACGGCGGGCTGATGACCAAAGAGGATTTGGCGAACTACAAAGCCGTCGAACGTACGCCCATCAGCGGGGATTACCGGGGTTACCAGGTCTTCTCCATGCCTCCTCCCTCTTCTGGCGGCATTCATATCGTTGAAATCCTCAATATTCTGGAAAACTTCGATATGCACAAATACGGCTTTGGTAGCGCCGATGCGATGCAAATCATGGCTGAAGCCGAAAAACATGCTTACGCCGATCGCTCGGAATATCTCGGCGACCCTGATTTTGTGAAAGTGCCGTGGCAGGCGCTGACCAGCAAGGATTACGCCAAATCCATCGCCAGCGAGATTGACGTCAACAAAGCCAAACCGTCGAGCGAAATTCGCCCGGGCAAGCTGGCACCGTATGAAAGCAATCAGACCACGCATTTCTCTGTGGTGGATAAAGACGGGAATGCGGTGGCGGTGACTTATACCCTCAACACCACGTTCGGAACAGGGATCGTGGCGGGAAACACCGGCATTCTGATGAACAACGAGATGGATGATTTCTCTGCCAAGCCGGGCGTGCCGAACGTCTATGGTCTGGTAGGCGGCGATGCCAACGCCGTTGGGCCGAATAAACGCCCGTTATCGTCGATGTCGCCCACCATCGTGGTGAAAGACGGTAAAACCTGGCTGGTGACGGGCAGCCCGGGCGGCAGCCGAATCATTACCACCGTGCTGCAAATGGTGGTCAATACCATCGACTTTGGGATGAACGTAGCCGAAGCGACCAACGCTCCGCGCTTCCATCATCAGTGGCTGCCTGACGAGCTGCGAGTGGAGAAGGGCTTTAGCCCGGACACGCTGAAGCTGCTGGAACAGAAAGGGCAGAAGGTGGCGCTGAAAGAAGCGATGGGTAGCACCCAAAGTATTATGGTCGGCCCGGACGGCACGCTGTATGGGGCTTCAGACCCGCGTTCTGTGGATGATTTGACGGCGGGGTATTGATTCTCTCCTCACCCTAACCCTCTCCTCAAAGAGGAGAGGGGACTGATTTGCGCCGGTTTTTTTCCACTTTCGCCATGGGGCAGGCGGGACTGGTGCTGTTGCGGTTTTCGCCCTCTCTGAATCACAAAAATTCGTCAACTGCTGCTTTTTGTTAAAAATCGCTAGACAAGTGCGAATGATAATGATTATTATCGCCATGCGTTCAGGGAGACCCCTACGGAGAACCTGAAAGCACGACATTGCTCACATTGCTTCCAGTATTATTTTTGTAGCCAGCTTAACCGCTGGCTTTTTTTTGCCCGAGGTAAACAGCAAACGCTTCTGTCAAAGAAGCGTTTTAGTGTTTGCTCCCTCGCCCCGTGGGAGAGCAGCTGTGTTTAAAGTCAACCGGTGGCAGCTAACCTGCCACCCATTTTGCATTATCTCTCAGCATTGCGTTCAGGATTGTCACCAGTTTCCTCACACATGCCGTCATCGCGACTTTAAACGCTTTCCCTTTCGCTCTCAGTCTCTCAAAGAACGCCTTTATCACCGGGTTGTGACGCACCGCTGACAGCGTCGCCATATACAGCGCTGCCCTCACTGCACTTCGACCGCCCCAGATACATCGCTTTCCTTTCATCTTTCCGCTGTCATGCGCGTACGGACACACGCCCACCAGTGCACTGATTTTTCGACGGCTCAGTTGCCCCAGCTCCGGCAGCATCGACAACAGTACCGCCATCGTTGTCTTCCCTATTCCCTTGACCTCTTCCAGTAACTTCACTTTCTCCCGCCACAGCGGCATGACCCGTATCTGCCTGTCTATGTCGTCATCCGTGCCTTTTATCTCTCCGTTGAGCCAGTCTATGTGCCGCCTGATGCCCATCCGGATAAGCTCATCATCGCAGGTACCATAGCGGTTTTGCTCCATTGTCCGGTTATCCACTAACTGGCGGCGACGTGCCACCATCATGGCCAGGCGCTGAGTCTGCTCATCCGGTGCTGGCCGGATATCCGGCTCCATCCGGCGGCCGAACTCGCAGATGACTCGCGCATCATTCGGGTCTGTTTTGTACAGCGTCCCGAGGGCCCGGGCGAAGTTTTTAACCTGTCTGGGGTTCACAACAGCAACCGGGACACCCGCGAGTTCAAGGGTGACAGCCAGCAGGTTGTGGTAGCGACTGGTGGCTTCCATCACGACAAGTTTGATGTTCAGCGGCGTCAGTTGCGCAAGAAGTTGCTGATGTCCGGCAGGCGTGTTTTCCAGATGCAGGAACTGGCCTGACGGGCTGATAAATACGTCAAAAGTCTCTTTGGCGATATCGACGCCGACGAAAGAATATTCGGTCATTTTCATGTCTCCCGGCCTTGTAAGATACGGGCTGGCATCGGCCGCCCTGGCAGCTGTTCGGGTTTACAGGAAAGCTGATGTCACGCCAGAAGCTCTCCCGCGGGCTTACAGGCCCAGAGGGTGGACAGGCTGTGACATCAGGTCAAACACAGTGACAGTGTACCCGCCTGATGACGGGTAACTGAAGTGACTTTAAACATACAAGGG
>NZ_JBLFJW010000059.1:0-10566 GCF_047713085.1 Pantoea sp. sgz302252 | reverse complement strand
ACTGTGTGCTCGCCTGACCACTGCCATTAGTCACCGAACTGGTGATGTTCAGGTTACCCAGAGTGGTATTCCAGGTTACGGTCACTCCGGAGACCGGCAGGTTCGTACGGCTGTCCACTACCGTTGCGGTCAGCGCCGCCGCATCAGTACCATCATTAACGATGCTGTCCTTGTCACTGGTCAGGCTACTGACCACATAATTGACCGATTTATCCTCCACGGTAATGGTCAGTGTGGCGCGGTTGCCATTATCCAGCTGTGCCGTCACGGTGGCAGTCCCTTCCTGCTCCGCCGTTAACTGTGTGCTCGCCTGACCACTGCCATTAGTCACCGAACTGGTGATGTTCAGGTTACCCAGAGTGGTATTCCAGGTTACGGTCACTCCGGAGACCGGCAGGTTCGTACGGCTGTCCACTACCGTTGCCGTCAGCGCCGCCGCATCAGTACCATCATTAAAGATGCTGTCCTTGTCACTGGTCAGGCTACTGACCACATAGTTGACCGATTTATCCTCTACGGTAATGGTCAGGGTGGCGCGGCTGCCATTATCCAGCTGTGCCGTTACGGTGGCAGTCCCTTCCTGCTCCGCCGTTAACTGTGTGCTCGCCTGACCACTGCCGTTAGTCACCGAACTGGTGATGTTCAGGTTACCCAGAGTGGTATTCCAGGTTACGGTCACTCCGGAGACCGGCAGGTTCGTACGGCTGTCCACTACCGTTGCCGTCAGCGCCGCCGCATCAGTACCATCATTAACGATGCTGTCCTTGTCACTGGTCAGGCTACTGACCACATAGTTGACCGATTTATCCTCCACGGTAATGGTCAGTGTGGCGCGGTTGCCATTATCCAGCTGTGCCGTTACGGTGGCAGTCCCTTCCTGCTCCGCCGTTAACTGTGTGCTCGCCTGACCACTGCCGTTAGTCACCGAACTGGTGATGTTCAGGTTACCCAGGGTGGTATTCCAGGTCACGGTCACTCCGGAGACCGGCAGGTTCGTGCTGCTGTCCACCACCGTTGCGGTCAGGGTGGCCGAATCAGCATCATCATTAACAATGCTGCTCTTATCACTGGACAGGCTATCGATATAAATGTAGGAAACAGTAATATTCGCCTGAGCCGTGCTACCGTTATCCAGCGTAGCGGTTACCAAAGCAGTACCGTCATCTGTTGATGTTAATTGCGTAGTGGCTTGCCCTGCGGCATTTGTCACTGATTCAGCCTCACTCAGTGTTCCCACAGAGGTGCTCCAGCTCACTATTACCCCTTCTGCGGCAACCCCGTTTGCATCTACTACTGTTGCTGTCAGAGTGGCTGCGTCCGTCCCTGTATCATAGATAGTGCTTTTATCATAGTTCAGGCTTTCTATATGCCAGGCAGAGGGGAATGTCCCCGTCAGCAGCACGTCGAATTCTCCTGCTTCACTTCCTGGCTGCATATCCACAAACTGCCAGTCTTCCGGCACTGTACTCTCATCAAGTATAAGTAATGGTTGCTGCAATGCTTCGTTCCACACAGCCGTTACTTCCGTATTCACTCGCCAATCCGCTGTGCCATCCTGATTAAGCACCCCAACATTTACTGCGATTGGGGCAGCACTATTCGTTTTGTCGAAAACGACCAGAACGCCTTCCTGCGCCACACCCTCTAAAGTCAGTGATGCCATGGCGTACGTTTCTGATAAAGGCCAGTTCTGTGCGGCGCTCAATACAACTCGTGAGCCAGGATCATTGGGTGTGAGTCGTACCCGCACGACGACATCATTATCCCCTAGAGCAATGCCTTGTATTTGGGGCGAAGAAAGTGGGTAATCTGCACTAATATCTGGCACATCCTGCGAATAATAGCTGTCACGATAAGATCGATAATCAAAAAGGGTATTGTTCGGATCAAATACCGTGTGGCCCAGCAGACGCAGGCCGTTCATTCTTGCAGAGTCGTATTGCCACAGGTAATTCAGGGTACGTAAGGTGTGTGCCTGATGCTCTGCCAGTTTTTCCTCCGTTCCTTGATAATTTGCTTGTGGGTACATGCTTAGTCCAGAACTCGCTGCCCCGTCATTCAGTGTTACCAGCCAGCAACCATCTGTCTGCTGGATCGGCGTACCAAAGAGCCAGTCGAATGGGATGTCTGCATCAGGAGTAATAACCGGTACGCCGTTCACTAAACTGACCGTCAAGGATCCTTGACCATTGAATGTTGCTGTTCCATCACCGTTCAGGCTACCGTATTGCACATTAATGGTTTGCATAGCACCTGATGAAGGTAATATTGCCAGCACACCGGTTTGAGTTCGAATTGCTGCGCTGGTATATGCCAACGGATAGGTTTGGCTCATCACCAGTACAGCATCATTACTATCAGTCGTGTTCACCTGAACGTTAATCTGAATATCGCTCTCATCCAGGGACAACAACTGTACTGGCGAACTTCCGGTGAATACTTCACTAAAATCCGGCGTGTCTTGGGTCAAACGAAGGAGCTGATAGCTGTTATAGTGATAGAAGGTATCCACCACGTTGAAAGATGAGTAAAGCAGTACAGGCAACTCACTGAGGCGCACTGAACGCCATAGCCAGCCTGCGCCGGAGTTAACCTGAATCGATTCATGCGCGGAAAACTTAAGGTGACTCCCCGTATAATCCTGCTGGTTATATAAAACGCCAGCATGGGATACAGCACCTCCGCTGAGGGTTACTCGCCAACTTCCATCCGCTTGTTTGACCGGCGTATGGAAGGTCCAGCCCTCCGGTAGACCGGTCATGTTGCCGAAGACCAATTGTGTGCCGTCCCTGGTCATATCTAAACTTCCGTTTGTGCTCCATTCGACCTGACCATTGGTGTCATTAAATTTCCCAAATATGAGTTCTACATGAGTTGAACTCCCCGCCGTTGTACCAATAAACCCCAGTGCTCCGGGAATATTTGGTGCAGCTAATGTTGTCTGCTGTGTTGCGCTACCGGGAACGAATGCGGTCGCTGCGTAAGTGTCCAGGCCGACGAAGGGACCTTCCAGTTCGACAATCACCGGAACGGCGAGAGTATTGTCCAGACCCAGATACTGTAGTGGGTACTGGGATGATGGGTAAGCTGTTTCCAGGACCGGAAGGCTGGCACTGACGTAGCTTTCAGTGTGGCCTGAGTAGCTTTGTGTCAGATTTCCGGGGTTCACATTACTCCAGATGTAGGGGCGCATAATACTGTCCCCTACCGATACGGATCGTTCAAACCAGTCAGCTGCATCTGAAGCAATAATACCGGATTCACCATGATTAACTGGCGTATTATTGCCAATATAGTTTGGTAAGGAGTAAAAAACCAATAAGCTGGTATTCGATTTTATAGGGTTCATAGGAGAGACTCTTATTATCTTACAAGGCCGGAGGGAACGATACGAAAACAGTGCTGGTGACAACAGTAGAGCCGGGAGCTTCCGGAAGACTGATCGTTACCGTCACACTTTCTGAGGTCAGATCTGTCAAATCGACGCTACCGGTACCATCATCATAAAGTTGCACATCCGCCACTGGCCATGGATATCCTATGAAGGATGCGTTGCTATCGGTAATATCTACTCTGGCTATCCTAATGTCAGAAGAGGTTAGCGTGTTGATATAAACACTTGCCGCTGAACGACCATTTGCAGCAACGCCTGTCGTCACGGCATATCCTGATAGTGCGCCCGTGCCAGGCAGATAGTTTCCAAATGTCATATCTACCTGAGTAGCAACAGATGGATTATCAGTAATATTGGCATTCACAACAACAGCCCCTTGAATAAGGCTGTAAACATGTAATACTGCGAGTCCCTGCTGGTCCAAATTACCCGACCAGACACTCTCACCGTTCTCATCGAAGAAAGCAATCCCTGTGAGAGAAATCGTTACATTAGCCCCTGCCGGTCCTGATACTGTCAGAGTATTCATTGGCTTAATTAATGTACTGGTGTTTTCCCAGAATGGTGCTCCTGTAGCAGCATTTAGATAGAGCTGATCTGTATCCTGAGTCATAATAATTACCTCTGTTGGATTTGATTCTGACATTCCGCCAGCGATAAATGTCACGCTGTAATGTCCGATAGCGTAGCCATTGCCGATAGGAGAAATAAATTCAGGTGGGATTATTTCGGTAAAGTTTCCTGATTGAATATCCTGGGCAAGGACTGTATGAATTGCACTCCAGGCAGTACCCGAAATCGGTGTGACGCCATCCTCAAGGTATCCCTGCCACCACAGGCTTACACTATCCCCGGCAGCCATGCCCTGATAGCTAATTTGCATTGGCGTGCCATCAGCGTATTCCGTTTCATCAATGACTCCATCACTTGTTGCTTCGGGGAATACCGGTGCGGTAAGCAGTTGGGTGTGGGTAGTATCAACATTGACGGTTGCTGCAGCAGAAACCCCATTATCACCATTAGAAAATACGACAGAATAATAGGCCTGTCCCTGTCCGATACCCACGGGGGTGATCGCAGAAGAAGGAACCTGAATGCTAAAGCCTGTCTCCACTTCAGTCGCTACGACAGTATGGAGTTGAACATCTTGCGTATCGCTGATTGGTTCGTTGTTCTGATAACCTTGCCAGACAATGGTCACTGCATCCCCCGCAGTAATCCCTGTATAGGCCGGAATTTTTACGGGAGTACCATCTACAGCTTCGCTGTATGTGATCCAGCCATCGTTTCCTTCCGGAAACAGAGGTGCCGGAAGTGTGGTCTGAGTCATATCGATGTTCACAGTCGCGCTGACAGAGCTAACCGGAAGGCCACCACTAACAGGTTGTACGGCATACCAGGCTGTAGCCGTACCCTTACCAACAGAAGTAACGAAGGGAGCATCAATCAAAACATTAAAACCATCTACAATTTCTGCAGCCGTTACGGTATGCGTCAGCGTATCAACGCTGTCAGGTATCGTATTGCCATTGACATCCGAGCCCACCCAGTACACGGATACAAAGTCCCCCTCGGTGATATTGCTATATGCAGGAACTTTTACGGGAGTGTTGCTATCCACGACAGCATCACTGCTTAGCGTATTTGCGATAGCTTCAGGAAAGGTCGGTGCGGGTAAGGTACCGGTATCAGTGCTTTGCACTAATGCCGTAACAATAGCGGATGCCGCAGTATTTCCTGCCTGGTCAAGCCGGGTGTACCATAGCGGGTAGCTGCCATCGGTAACCATTTGTTGAGGAACAGTAACCTCCCAGGGGAACTCGCTGGAAGGATCATCTACATCTATATACAGTAATCCTATCTGAAAACCGTTCCAGTAGAGGGTCAGGTAGTCACCTTTGGCAGAATGCTCAGATTCGGAGATGACAATAAGCACCCCCCCTGCTTCAACTAAATCATTTTTATCAATAACACCGTCTTCCGCCATTTGGGGAAGTGATGGGGGTACAAGTACATCTGCTTCCTGATTATCTGTTTTCATAATAATCCCACTTATTGTTTAAGAGAGAAAACAACCCCGTTTCCGGGGTTGTGCCAGAGAAATCAGGCTTTATGGTTGAACGTCCACATTGATGGTTGCGGCGACCGATAATTGATCGCTTTCACCCGAGACAGGAGTGAGTTGGTAGTAGGCCTGGGCAGTCCCCTTGACAATTGGCATAATGTAATCAGTTGGTACAATTTCGCTGCAGCTTCCTGCTGCGAAATCCTCTGAAGTGACAAGGTGGTCAACTTCATAGAGCGAAGCAGAGATTGCGATACCGCTCTGATCATAGCCCTGCCAAACCAGATGTACCGAGTCTCCGACAGCTAAGCCATTCCACATCATATTAACTGGGGTGCCGCCGTCACTATTGGCTTCATTAAGGTTAATCCACCCATCAGTTCCTTCAGGGAAACTCGGTTCTGTTAATGTGCCCGGCAGGTTACCGCCGCTAACAGAAACATCCAGCGGAGTGGACACATCAATGTTGCCTGCGATATCAGTATGTTCATAGAACAGTTCATAATCGCCGTCGGCCAAACATGCAGGAGGGAAATTGGCTGTAACATTCAGAGAAATAGGGAAGTCAGTCTCCAGATCGGTAATCTCAACGGTATAACTATGGATTTCATCCCAATGGAAGATAACGATATCCCCCAAAGCCGCATTCGCATATTCGTTAATGATGACCTGCACATCCTCAGCCAGGTCATACTGATCAAGCTCATTATCCATACCATTAGGGACAAAAGGCTGTGGCAAGCTAGCGTCATAATAACGCACAACTGCAGGCACTGAGCTGGTACCCACCGTTGCCGTGACCGCCAGAACACCGCTGGCCGGGGAGGTGACAGTAACATTCGCGATACCACTATCATCGGTATCTGAAGTTTGAGCGTCCAGGATAGACATATCGTCGGCACTCCAGGTCACAGTCTCACCGGCGGGTGCTGGAGCACCTGTCGCATCGACGAGTGCCGCAGAAACAACGACACTTGTGCCAGGTGCTGCGACGATCGGATCAGCGCTAACAGAATTGACGGTGTATTCGCTGACTACAGCAGTGAAAGTAACGCTGGTAGTAGCAGTAGCAGTAGATACATCATTCGAAGTCGCAACAATATCCGCTGTTGGGATAGCGACAGAGCTGGTGATTGTCATTGTGGCAATACCTGATGCATCTGTCATTGAAGTTGCCGCAGCAAATACAACATTGGTATCAGTTGAAGTCCAATTAATAACAGAATCCACTGCTGCTGGGGAGTCATCGTCATTAGTTACAGTTGCGGTACAGGTGATAGTTGTGGTTCCATCAGCAGGTACAGTTGCAGGATTTGGATCAGTGCTCAGAACGATAGTGGCGATAGTAGCCATAAATACTTCCTCATAAATGAATTAGTTGGTCGGTTGTGAAAATATGTTGTCGAATGAGTCAGAGCAGTAAACCTAGAGGGCGTACAACATGTTTCGACAGAAAAAGTGTACTCATTCATGAATAAAAAAATTGGGCAAAAAAAGGAAAAAAGATGTGCAAAATAGAGACGTAATTGCAAAGGGGGGGAGAATTTCAATCTGATTCCGACTTATTTTCTCTTTGAGCGAAAATAAGCCATTTTAGCTGCAAAAAATAATTTCAAAGATAGTGATTAGATGTTTAACATGAAAAAAAATCACCTCGTATGACCTGCATATGATTATGCGAGATATTTTTTTGTGTGATTTGCTGAGAAATCAATCAATTCTTCAATTACCTGAGAATTGACAAGGGTGGACAAGCCTCCCATATATCTAATATCACCTATGGCTATTTTCCGTAGTATGCACCGCAAAATTTTACCAGACCTGAACTTAATCGATGACCTGATACATTGAATACATCATCAACACGGCACGTAATCCAACAATATCCATCTTTGTCTCGACAGACGCCATCGCCGCTAAAATACATTCCTTTGAGTTGTACCATTCCCATACCTCCGGATTGATAGGTTCACCAACAGTTCCAGGAATACGTAAAGAGCGACGGTGAGTCCCTTCAATAGCTTCATCTCGTGCAGACAGGCTGTACGGCAAGCACAGATGTGTCAGCTACAGCCATACAACCAGGCGTCGCAGATGCACGATGACCTTGAGCGTATGGCCGTCATTCTGGCGTTCATCGCGGTACGAGTGCTGGCGTTGTGCCAGAGAGGTCTGAGTGAAGAAACGCTGAACGGCAGCTGCGAGCAGGTACTGAGTCCTGTGGAATGGAAGCTCCTGTGGGTCAAACAGGAAGGGAAAGCACGCCAGAGTGTGCTTGACAAATGTTTGCTGGATCTTCTGAAGAGACTAGCGCTACCTTTCCTTCAATTGCATAAACTGGAGATGTGCTAAGAACGAACAGCATAATATGTAAAATTAAAGCACAAAATGTATTTACATTTGTTAAAATTGGATGGTTTGGAAACATTTTTTTACCACTAAAATCGATTGCTGAACAAAAATAAATGCCACGTATCAAATTAACATAAATAAAAATCAATATAATAGTGTATAAAATCCTTTGCCATTAACTAGTGCTGCAGCACACTATACCTAATGAATAAAATTCTAAATGTTAATTTTGCATCTCAGATGTGCTATTTGTGCTTATGCCAATTTATCATATTAAATTATTTATATTTACAAAAAAAACACAAGCATTGAGAATAATTACCTACGTTACTTTTTATTGATATCACTGAACATGCACATCAACAAAATGAATGTATCAGTTATTGCTCAAACCATAACCTCATTTTGGCCCAATAATTTGTCTCTTTTGTAATAACCTTACATTAACGCTTGAACTGAATGAGATTTTCATATGAACTTATTACTCTCAAAGAAATTACGTTATTTTATGGTAGCAATGGAAACACGTTGTATTAATACTGCTGCTGAAGAATTATGCATCACGCGTTCACCTCTAGCTAAACTGATTTATGAACTTGAGTCCAGGTTAGATAGTAAACTGTTTACCAGAAGATATAATATTCTTGAACCTACCCCCTTCGCTATAAAATTTTATGAAAGAATAAAACCAACATATGATCTCCTCTCTTCAATGGAAAAAGAATATCTAAACAAAGGCTGCCCTCCAAGTATAGAGATCTTATTCGGTGCTGGGATACCTCATTGTCTTTACCAGCACTATATTCAGCAGCTAAAAGAATTAAACATTGCCTTCACTCATAGACAAATAATTATAACACCAGAAGAGCTATCATCTGTTGCACAAAAAACTGAAACAATATTATTCAGCTACAAGGAATATCATTGTCCTCAAAATGTCAAAATGAAATCTATAAAAGATGAATGTCTTTATATTTTAGCATCAACGTCAATTTCTGACAGTGATTTACAAAACAGGTGTCGTATGAAAGATATTCCACTCTATATCAGTGCACGTGATCACTCAAGTAAGATGAAAGGCATACTTAGTTTCTTAATATCAGAATCCTTTCCATCAATCTCAATTAAAGAAAGCTCGCAAGATTACTCTTCGGCACTATATGCCGTCGCAACGGGGAAAGCGATGCTGTTTATGTCAGAGGAGATGACGAAATGCTTTCAACTACCACAAACAAGAAAAATTAAAGTACCAGACATCACATTGCAACATCGTTTGTATATAAACAAAGAAATAAAAAATATAGCTTCATTGAAGATGATTGAAAAGATATTGACAACATCAATATACTAATTACATTACATAAAAAAACCTCTCAAATTATCATATTATATGAGAGGCTGCATGCTTTAATAATTAATTTCATGATACTCACCCACACACATGTTTACTGGGATAGCTATGTGTGTGGATATTTTTCACTAGCAATAACCGTAAGTATATGTGCCTGAAATACTCTCAGTAATGGCAATCCAATTGAAGATGAAATCGAAGATGCTGAGAGAACAGTTAATGCTGTTAGATCTGCGTCCATGCATATCAAACCGCTCACAACGCCAGTAAATGAGGCGACAATTAAATGTGACAATATTCCATTGATGCGTACTCCTTGTTCACTATCATCTCTATTTATAACATAAGATACTCCCCCTCCCCATAATGAAAATGAGAAAGCAGCAACATATAATAAAATCTGATATTTCATGGTATACTCCTCATAAAACAATTTATTTCGATTAAGTGTAGTCATTGTCATGCAAAATAAATCCAAAGAGAAATTTGATCAGAGATTTCTTTGTGTACCATTGTAAAGAATAATAATGGCATTTAATCATTAAAATGAGCTATAAGAGTGTGCTGGTTTTGAACACTCGAGTCCTGATATGTAGGATTAATTAACCAGCGTAATAATTATGTGAAAGCATGCGGTTGTAGATGATTATTAACCTAAACACCAGCAATCATGTGAGATTATTCCTCTCTGTCGAAAGACATGTATCGCCAGTATTATCTGGTTTCGCTGGCGCTGTGCCAGAAGAACCTTATCGGTTTCGCTTTATCCCAGAGGAGTCCTCTGCGAGGGCTCCTGAAACTGGAGTGGATCCCGAACTATAAGCACACCAGTTTTCGTTCCACGCACTTTTTGAGCGTTCCGGTTGTTTGAGACGACGATTTTCGTCCTCAAGATTTTTCATCTTTTTGATATCAGAAGCTTCCATACCGCCGTACTTTGCTTTCCAGTTCTAAATAGCTGCGCTTAATACCGCTACACTTTTGCCTGACCATGTTTTCCTCCGGGGAATGGGCTGACTGTTTCCATAAAATGGTGAACCTTTCTCAGCAGTTGCCACATTGTCCGGCACTGATGATTCCGGGTTATCGTGTCGTGCAGCGCCTGCCAGAGCCGCTCAACATGATTCACCCACGGCGAGTAAACCGGTTGGTAAATTACCCTGAACTTGGGATTTGATTTCAACCAGCGCAACGTTTCACGGCTTTTATGGATGATGTCGTTATCCACGATGAGGGTGATTGTTTTCGCCCGCCGGTATGTCGCTTTCAGATGCGTTAACAGACTAATAAATAATGATGAACTTTTGCTGCTGCCACCTACGTAGCTCACTTTTCCCGTACCACTGTGCAGCGCTCCGGCCAGATAATATTTTTCATTCTGCCCTGGAGCCACCACTCGTTTTT
>NZ_JBLFJW010000058.1:0-10701 GCF_047713085.1 Pantoea sp. sgz302252 | reverse complement strand
TGCCGGCCGGCTGGACGTTCGGGACGCCGGTGAGACAGGCGGACGGGAGCTGGTCGGTCACCCTGAGCGAGGGGGCGGTGAGTACGGGAATGGACCTGTATGAAGAGGTCAGCTATCAGGGCACCGCGCAGGTGCTGGCGGAGCATGATGTGGCCACACTGCGCACCCCCCTGGGGCAGTGGGCAGCGCAGTCGGCGAAGATGAACGGCCTGAGACTGCTGAGCTATACGGAGTATGACCCGAATGATGTCAGCACGGATTACCGTCTGTACCGTGACAGCTACCGTGTGGAGGATGTTCCGGACCTGAGCGTGGATTATCAGGCGGCCTCCCTGTATATCCGGGGTACGGCTCTGGGTGAGAATGACGTGGTGGTGCGGGTGCGGCTGACGCCGGATGACACGACGCAGCGGGTGGTGATGAGTGCGTTCCAGCGTTTTCCACAACTGAGCGGGTATGCAACGGCGTCGCTGACGGTGAACGGCGTGGCGGAAGAAGGCGTTCTGGTGGTGTTTGACAAAACGCAGCCGGTGACGACGGTGGCCGTTCAGGCGGGCGTGCTGAATGAGGATGGCACGGCAGACTGGCAGGTGAACACGACGGTGAGGGCGGTCTGGAGTGAGAGCCGGCAGGAGCCGCTGCTGACGCTGGATGACAATGCGCCGGCAGACTGGCAGTTCCTGAGCATGCAGGCAACCGGGAATGCAGGGGAATTTACCACCCTGCTGACCGGTGCCTTCCCGGGTTCATTACATATTGAGAGCCTGACCAGCGACAAAGCATCCATCGCAGATAACGGAACAGATGTGGCAACACTGACCGCTCTGGTGCTGGATGCTCAGGAAGTCGCTACGGAGGGAGTGACAGTGCACTGGAATACTACATCCGGAATTCTGAATGTAGCGAGTTCGACAACGAATGTAGAGGGACAGGCAAGCGCTCAACTGAGCTCGACAGAAGATGGTACGGCGGTAGTAACCGCGCAGATCCTGGGACAAGACAGTAAAGAGATAACCATTCAGGTTACCAGTCAGTCGCTAGTGGTCATGGGGGCAAGGAGCAGTAATCGCAGTTATGGTGAATATATTCTCAGCCGCCTGGTTGCTATGGATCCTGTCACTTCATCCCCAGTTATTGCATCCTGGCAATATACCGATGATATGGAAACTTACTCAGGTTCATCATTTACCGATATCTATCCGGAACGAGAGCTTACAGTGAGTGCTGCTGGTTATTTGAGCGTAGGGCTGAATGTTAGCAATATTCTGGGATCGGGTGGATGGTACGATGATGATCCTGGCAGCTCAGCGGCTTTTTCTGCCAGAAAAAATGATGCGACGGTTGTAGCTTGGGGAAGTCCAGAACGTGGCGGTGTTAATCCTGCCGGGACGGATAACAAAAATGTTCAAGGGATGTGCGCTACTGCCAGTGCTTTTGCAGCTATTCGCTCGGATGGGTCGGCTTTCGCATGGGGAAATGAAGATCGTGGGGGAGTTATACCATTAAATATTAGCGAGCGATTTGATATCGTCGATCTTCGCTCAAATAGAGGTACATTTCTACTGCGAGCCACTTCTTCACCTTATATACAGACCTGGGGACTGGGGTCTACGGTCGTTGATGATGAATTCCCTGATCTCGATTTATCCGTTCCCAGTAATATTGCTGCGATGAATGATATTGTGCAATTGCAGATGACAGAATTTGCAGCCGCAGTTGTAAACAGTGTTGGACAGGTATTCGCATTTGGTGATGCATCAAGTGGTGGTGCTCCAGATACAACAATAACGGGATTATCTGGAATTACGAGTTGCTATTCTACCCTTGACGCTTTTGCTGTGTTGCATGGTAGTGGTCAGATCGCTGCATGGGGAAATGAGAATGGTGGGGGTGATGCCCGAGTTGTCATGGGATATACAGATGTCATGCGTCTTTGTGGCACACAAAGTGCTTTCCTGGGTCTTAGAAAAACCGGAGAGATTATTGCATGGGGAAATAGTGATGAAGGCGGAGCCATTCCTGCTGAGTATCTCGAACTGTCTAATGCGGTAGATATTAAATCAACCTATTCGGCTTTTGCTGTCTTACGAAGTGATGGCACAGTTGTTTGTTGGGGCGATGAAGCGCATGGTGGAGTTACTCCGAGTGTAAACAACGTTATTGCAATAACAGGGACCAGTTATAGTTTTGCAGCACTGCGAAGTGACGGCACTGTTTATACGTGGGGTGATGCTGTATATGGCGGTGATTCATCATCCGTTAGTGCTAGTTTGAAAAATGTAAAAGCTATTTATTCCAACTCCAGGGCATTTATTGCATTAAAAAATGACAATACCGTTATTGTTTGGGGAGATACTGAATCCGGAGGATCTCAAGGCGATGTTCCCGCCACGTTAAACGGATATATCTCGTATTCTTTCTGATAAATGCAATGGCACACTATTGCAGTGTGCCTATTTGATTGAGGTCATACATTATGAAAACATTCATTTATATCTTGATCCTGTCTTGTTGCTCCGGATATTCAGTTGCAAGTGGGCTCAGCTATCGAGGATATACTGTGGCAGGAGAGTTAGCTGCAGATTATAGTTTGCAATCATCCGTATGTGAGAATGTTGATGAGCCGGTGTTCACGTGTTCAGGTGTGTTATTGCATGGTGTGACATCATCTGCTTCTGCCCAACCATGGGTTCCCACGGATGAAGAGGAAGCGCTGGGAGGAATGTCATTCTCTTTTCTAAGAGAGGATGTGAATTTTAATTCTTTAAATAGTGGTTACGATCATGGATTTATTGTTTATCCCTCCGCACTTTCTCCAGTAAATAGCAATGTCCTTACTCCACTGTGTGCTTTTCCTGTAAGTGCCGATACGCAAAGCAGGAATGCTCATGGCTGTGGTCCAACACCAGAATATCCTGATGAGAGCATTCCCTGTCAGGAGATGAATATTACAACCTCATCATCGTGGTACACCCATTACAACTCTGTTCCTGATAACGATAAAAAAACACATCAATGTGGTTTTACTTTAACCACAGCGAATGATTTCCAGCAGGTAATAAGTAGTATCAGTCTTGTTGAAAATGATGCTTTTAGTGCACCCAATGAAATTATGTTGCCAACATGGTCGCAATCAGAAACACCAACAAACTTACCTTTGCAGGCATTTTTCTATACGACAACGACTGCGCTATCATTGGCACAGGAAGAGCAACAAGGCTATTATGATACTACTGGAGCTTTTTTGCCTGTTATACATTTGGAACTACCTCAAAAGCCTGGTGATACCGCTTCATTTATTTATAACGAAAGTGATCAGGTAGTAACAGATGTTGCAGCAGTGCTTACTGCTCAATATAATGATACACGGAAGTTTTGCAATCATTCTGACATGCCTGCGTATCTGTGTTCTGGTGTACAGATTCGTGCAACAGATCCTGGTAAAGAAAAACCATGGGAACCTGATAGCAAGAATATTAGTAGTGGCGGAACATCATTTTCTTATCTTCGACAAGATGCAGAATTTGATCGCTTTGCTTATAGTAGAGATAATGGCTATATTCTTTATCCAACCAATGATCGTATGCCTGGGAATGTAATTATCGATGTACTTTGTGCATTTCCCATCGATGGAGCTACAGATAATCGAAGCGATTCAGGATGTGGTATATATAGCGGCGAAGGAACGGCAAGCGAAGAGTGTCAATACCAAAATATCTACACTGCAACACAATGGTATGACCACTATGTATCCGGTGGGCACAGTCATACTTATCAATGTGGTTTTATCGTGAGCCAGGATAGCCCTTTGAATCGAGGTTATGATGTGGCTGATGCATTTTATCAAAATTTATTAGGTATAAACCTAATTCTTTCCGAGTCATTCACCACACCGAATGAACTCCGTCTGCAAACATGGGGAGGGGTTTCTGATGATAAACTTCCCATCCAGGCTTTCTTTTACATTCAGGGGGGGCTAGGCAATGCCCAGGAAAACCAGCAAACCTATTATAATGATAATAAAATTATCATCCCAATCATTAAAATTACGCTTCCAACAACAGAGAACCAGGATGTGATATTCACGTACAACCCAGCAGATCAAATAGTCACTTAGCAATGAATCCGCCCATGTGACGCAGAGTGTTTTTCTGGTTTTGACCTCTTAACCAGAGATGATACCACTAAGAACGTATGTGCGAATGGTGCAGCATCGTCTCATCTTCAAGGAGTGGTGCTTTTAACCGTGACTCTAAAGCCCGGGAAATGGACTGACCCCATAAAGTTGGGTGTCCAACTTTTGAGATGCAGTCCATTCCGCAATATTAACGGGTTACGTTTAAAGCAACATTAGCAGAGCGTTGGATTGATGTTCCATCTAAGCTAATGTAAGCACAAAATAATCTGCCGTCATTCACAGGGGCGTCTGCTGACGGTAACCCCGGGGTAACGAGCGTTATAGTCTGCCCCCAATTCCCATCATCAATGACAACGTCCACGGAAAGGCGTTTAGTGTCGCTTTCATAGTCGTACTGGCAATCTAGCGTTTGGCCTTTGATCATGCCAGCCCAGGGAGGTACTGTGAATTTAATACCATCTGCTATTTCTGAACGAGGTACCGTGCCACCGGCAGGTGTTGATGTGAATGTAATTGGAGCACTGACATCTTCGGTAAAAGTGAGAGTGCTTTGGCGCGTAATGGTAGTGGTACCTGACAGTATAGATGCCTCAGGTGTGAAACTTCCTGCAGAACTCGAGGTAAACTGGAAAGTAACTTCGCCATTATTGTCGGTTATTCCGCCCGACGCGGGGGTAACGGTAAGATCTGAGTTTCCAGTATTCCAATTGACGGTGATACCGCTGATGGGGTGGTTATTATTGTCTGTGACTTTTGCCGTTACTGGCAGTTGCTTCAGATATCCTGCCGTGCCTGAAGCAGAACCCGGAGTCAGCGTCAACTGCAACACACGGGTAAAAGTCACTGTTGTGCTGCTATTCTTACCGTTTGATAGCCGCGCAGTCACTCTAACATTTTCATTTGTGGTATCTGTTAGTCTTAATGTACTTTCTCCGTTACCGTCCGTAGTGGTCGTGCTGTTTTGGGGCGAAGCAGTAGATGAATCAACGCTCCAACTTATATTTTTACCGGAAAGCGCCTGTCCAGAAGGGGTCTGAATGGTGGCCATCACCTCATTATATTGTGAGCCATCAGCTTGCGCATTATTTGTAGTGACAACTAACCCCGCAATGATCGAATCATCGGTAAAAGAGGATGGCTGGCTAAGCGTACTGCCATTAGTTGAGGCCGTTAAAGTCAGCGTTTCTGCGACTGAATCAGTATAAGTGACCGTCGACTTTCCGTTAGCGTCTGTCAGGCCGGTATTCGCTGGTGTTAACAGAACTGTCGATTTATCAGATGACCAGCTGACTGTCTGACCTGCTAATATATTCCCATTCGCGTCGGTGACAGTCGCTTCGGCAGTATTAGCTTCAGGGCTATTCACTGAGCTTCCATCTTTGGTCACGACTAAGGTGGCTACTCTCGCAGTGCTGGCATCGGCGATGAATGTACTGGATTGAGTACGACTACTACCATTAGCCAATAATGCTTTAACATTGACAGTTTCTGCTTTTCTGTCTGTAAACGTTACTCGCAGAGTGCCATCTGGCCCAGTGTTTCCGCTTGTTGCACTGAGTTGAGCTGTACCATCGATATTCCATGTAACGTTCACATTTGGTACAGGTTGGTTGCGATTATCGACAACAGTGACAGTAGCCTGATTGGTGGTCACGCCATTAGCTAACGCACCTGACGTGACGAGCAGGTTGCTAATAGTTTCTTGCGCAACATCCGCAACGAATACACTCGCAACACTGAGCTTATTGCCGTTTGCAATCTGTGCTGTTAATTGAATCGACTCTGCAACAGTATCTGAATAAGCTACGGTTGCTTTACCTGCGCTATCAGTCATGGTCTGCGAAGTAAATACGACTCCTGATTTATCTGCGCTCCAGCTTACCGTCATGTTACTGACTGGATTTCCTCCACTGTCCCTGACATAAACTTCTGCTGTATTGGTGTCTGTCCCGTTAGCAGGGGAACCATCCTTTGTTACTTTGATATCTTGCAGGATAATACCAGCGGGATTGGTAGCAAAGTGGCTTGATTGAGAGGCAGTGTATCCTCCGGCAGTGGCATTAATGACAATGGGCCCTGCGGCTGTTGAAGTAAATTCTGTCGTGACCTGCCCATTAGAATCAGTTATGGTTTGACTGTTTTTTAGCCTGGCGGGGTTATCGACTTTCCATGTAACTTCGGTATTTACAATTGGACGTTTATTGATATCTGTCACGACAGCGAGCGCCTGATTAGCTGTTTGTCCATCAGCAATACTGTTATCTTTTGTTATTTTTAAAGTGATATTATTGACAACAACTTTTGTAAATTGACTAATTTGGGTTGCAGAAATACTCCCGCTGTGAGCAGTAATTTGTATGGTTTCTGGCGTAGTATTAGTGAATTCAATTGTGGCTAAACCATTACGATCGGTTACAGACGTTGTCGCAGCAAGTTTGGTTGTTCCTGTAGCCGTCCAGTTTATAACGATATTATTCACTGGCTGACCACTGCTGTCTGTTGCATAAACCTGTGCAGTATTCGGCGTCAGACCATCGGAGGGACTGTTATTAACTATCACCTGGAGCGCTAGCGCATTCAGGACTTGTTCATCTTTCTTTTTATATTGCATAATAATTTGATTATTACGCTCAACCAGACCATAGCGGTTGCCTTCCAGACTGCGAACCTGACGAATATTATCAGGATTTATCTGCCAGGACCATGGTTGCCCCAGTTCGTAGCGGAAATTAACACCAAACTGTGTGTCCTGTAGCGCATTCTGACCTTTTTTATAATCTACAGTTAGCATGACCATGGGTACTGGAGAATAATTTAATCCCGTAGTTATAGCCGAAGGGTTACTTTGCAAATGATCCGTATCAAATAATGCAACCTTGTTGCCGTAATATTTTTCGTAAACTATTTTTGCTCCGAGTTGTGGATAAACGGGAAGATAACCTTCGGCGCGGACATCATAACCATCAGCAGGTTTTTCATTATAATTATCAAAATCATGGGAATCGTGCCATTCAGTTGTAGAAAAATAAGTATTAGCTGATAACTTGAGATAACTTCTCCAGGCTTCAGCACCAATCCCAACCCGACGGTTATTACCCGTGAAATCGTTATCAAAAAAAACATTGCTGCCAAACATCCAGTTTTTTAAATAGAAGGTTCTCACGCCTATCCCCAGATTCCCCGTCATTCTCCCATCAGGGGAGCGAACACCAAGTTGCGTGAAAAGAACTGACTCTTCATTATCATAAAGCGGCATTAGCAGATCCAAAGAACTATCATCCCAGTTCCCATTTTGATCAACTTGTAATTGTACCTTTGCATTTCCAAACTGGTTTAACCATTTTTCAACTGAGGACGCAGTGTTTCCGGTTACCATCGATTGAGCTGTTGTTTTCAGACCATCGCCCCCTCCGCTGGAGAGGCTATTAGCGATCGTATTTAACGTGCCGCTTTGAGGAAGTACATTCTGAACAGGAGGCGACGAAGGTTGGGCCTGAATGGTAAAGCTGAAGATAAATAAAGAAATTAACTGCAACGCAATCTGGCTCCATGCCATCATTTTGAATGATATTTTTTTATACACGAGCTGATGGTTCATTGCTTGTCCCCTCTCTAACCTGGCCTGAACCCGTTCAGTAAAGAAATGCTACCGATTGGCCCAGTAGTCAGGCCATACGTCTTAGTCTAAAAAAGAACTATAACATCAAACATATACAGTTCTGATCCTTCAAACCCCGTAGAATCAGCATTCGACCAAAACAACGATAGGTAGTAATATAGATTATTAAGCTTGATGTTAGCAACGAACATATGACAATGCGAGTAAAATTTCAATTCGAGGTAACTGATGAATGAATATAACCAGCAATCTTGCTCAGATGCGAGAACCGGTGGAAATGCACATGTCAGCATTACCGCGATCAGGATTTGTTGGTGCGTCTCAGGCTGCAACGCCTAAATGAAAGAGTCCAATGCACCAGCCATGGTAATGATTTTAGATGCAGGGGTTACTTTGCAAATATAAATTCCAGAAGAATACAAAAGCAGAAAAACAGACTTCAATAAGATTGAGCATGTCATTAAAGAGAATAAATCATGTTATAGTGCAATCAAATAATATCAACATTTCAAAATGGGTTGCTCGCCTGCCAGGGTATTTCACACACTTTCAGCCAGTGCTGATATTTCATTCTCACCAGGATAACAGGCAATATTTTGAGTAATGAATTTAACTCTTCTTACAATATCACCAACATGTCCTTCAAATTCATCATCAGTAGGTAATGGTGGCGTCGAGAACGTGTACGATGTGTATTAAAAATCCGGAAACAGGGGGCTGTTTCCGGATCACAGTAAATAGCTGAAGCGAGCAGATGCTCCTCATATTGGCAGGCATAACGTGCTATGCCTGCCTCTGTTTCTGGTAAACCTCCAGGACGCTATCGGAATGATTTATTCCAGGTACGAGATATTCCCCTGCAGCTCAGCCGGAATATTCGCCATTTCTCCGGCCTCTCCGCCCCCCCAGACAACCACAGTATCATCGGATTTCAGGGCGACAAACATCATATAGCCACTGTATATTGCCACCACGTTCGTCAGCATGTCGGCCACATCAGAGGGGATCGTGCCACCGTTGGTCGCGTCCCCCCAGACAAGAACGTCGCCCGAGGCGGTCAGTGCAGCAAAAGCACCGGCTGTCGCCGCGATATTCACCAGATCGGTACGTGAAGCAATCTCTGGTGGAACACTGCTGCCATAAGCTTCATCTCCCCAGGCCACTACGCCACCCTGAGCAGTCAGTGCAGCAAAGGCGTTTTCGCTACCACACAAGCTAACCAGATCGTTACGTGAAGCAATGCCCGATGGCACGCTTCCGCCTGAATCACCCTCTCCCCAGGCCACCACGTTTCCTTCACTTGTCAGGGCTGCGAAGGACTCCAATGTTGCTGCCACACTCACCAGGTCCGTACGTGAGGCAATAGCTGAGGGAACACTTCCTCCAGCATCACCGTAGCCCCATGCCACGACACTGCCTCCGGAGGTCAGGGCTGCAAAAGCGCTGAAGTTTGCAAACAAACTTTTCAGATCGGTGCGTGCAGAAATATCCGATGGTACGCTGCCGCCAAAGCCGGACTCTCCCCAGGCCACCACACTCCCTCCGGCAGTCAGGGCTGCAAAGGCCTGCCCAGTACCCCGTAACTCCACCAGGTCAGTGCGTGAAGAAATATCCGATGGTACGCTGCCGCCAAAGCTGGACTCTCCCCAGGCCACCACACTCCCGCCATTTGTCAGGGCGGCAAAGGCAGTATCAGTTACTGCCACACTCACCAGGTCAGTTCGCGAAGCAATAGCTGAGGGGACACTTCCTCCATAATTATCGTCACCCCATGCCACGACGCTGCCTCCGGTGCTCAGTGCGACAAAAGCGTATACGTTTCCGGATACACTGGACAGATCTGTGCGGGAAGCGATATCTGGCGGCACGCTACCACCATCCTGACTGTCTCCCCAGGCGACAACATTGCCACGGTTCAGCAGAGCGGTGGATGCACTGTCAGTTTTCATCCAATTGACTGAGATATTCTGTGGCCGCAGGGTGAGCACTTGACGAGATGTCGATGACCACACGGTCAGTTTTTTTTCCGGACGCTGATCGGTGAACCGGCTCGCCGTTACCACTTCGCTTTCGCCCTCGCCTTCATACTGCCACTGTGCCACAACTGGCTGCAATGTTCGCTTGTCCAGAGCCACCAGAGGAGGGCTACAGGTCCAGTCAGCTTTTATGTTCCTTGCCCCACGCACCACAATGCCCGGTGCCAGAAGATCCCCGGTCAGCAGGGTGGTAAACTCCCCTGCATTCCCGGTTGCCTGCATGCTCAGGAACTGCCAGTCTGCCGGCGCATTGTCATCCAGCGTCAGCAGCGGCTCCTGCCGGCTCTCACTCCAGACCGCCCTCACCGTCGTGCTCACCTGCCAGTCTGCCGTGCCATCCTCATTCAGCACGCCCGCCTGAACGGCCACCGTCGTCACCGGCTGCGTTTTGTCAAACACCACCAGAACGCCTTCTTCCGCCACGCCGTTCACCGTCAGCGACGCCGTTGCATACCCGCTCAGTTGTGGAAAACGCTGGAACGCACTCATCACCACCCGCTGCGTCGTGTCATCCGGCGTCAGCCGCACCCGCACCACCACGTCATTCTCACCCAGAGCCGTACCCCGGATATACAGGGAGGCCGCCTGATAATCCACGCTCAGGTCCGGAACATCCTCCACACGGTAGCTGTCACGGTACAGACGGTAATCCGTGCTGACATCATTCGGGTCATACTCCGTATAGCTCAGCAGTCTCAGGCCGTTCATCTTCGCCGACTGCGCTGCCCACTGCCCCAGGGGGGTGCGCAGTGTGGCCACATCATGCTCCGCCAGCACCTGCGCGGTGCCCTGATAGCTGACCTCTTCATACAGGTCCATTCCCGTACTCACCGCCCCCTCGCTCAGGGTGACCGACCAGCTCCCGTCCGCCTGTCTCACCGGCGTCCCGAACGTCCAGCCGGCCGGCA
>NZ_JBLFJW010000057.1:0-14162 GCF_047713085.1 Pantoea sp. sgz302252 | reverse complement strand
TTTAATGAACTGCGGTTTGAGGATGCGACCGGCAAAGAGCAGGTCTATCTCCATGCGCAGAAGGATATGGATACGGAGGTGCTGAATAACCGGACCACAGACGTCAAAGTCGATCACAGCGAAACAATCGGGAATGACCAGAAGATAACCGTCGGGCATGACCAGAGTATTCAGGTGGAAAACAATCAGACACTGAAAGTGAAAAATGACCGGCTGGTCAACGTCAGTCACGACGAAGGGTTGTACGTCGCCAAAGACCGGAAAGTCACCATCGAAGGGAAGCAGGAGCACAAAACCAGCGGGGACCATATCAGCCTGGTGGAAGGCAAACAGAGTCTCGAAGTAAAAGGCGATCTGGCGCAGAAGGTTAATGGCGCGCTGGGGATGAAAGCACAGGGTGAAATGGTGCTGGAAAGCGGCATGAAAATCACTCTCAAGGTGGGAAGCTCTTTTATCGCCATCAGTGCAACCGGCGTGGACATTATGGGACCGATAATTAATTTAAACAGCGGCGGAAGCCCGGGAACACCGGTAACCACATTAACCCCCTCATTTTTGACAATATCGGGTGATGGTGAAACGTCGGGTTCTGATGACAAGAATTCTGACGAGGGTGCCAGTCAGGGAAATGGTGATGATTCTGGTGGGGGAGATGGTTCTGAAGATCAGGATGACTCAGATAATTATGTTTTTCAACTTCGCTATACAGATGATACGGGTATCGCTTATTCAGGAACTCGCTACACGGCTACTTTTGAAGATGGCACAAAAAAGGATGGAGAAATAGACGAAGAAGGATATACGGAGAAGTATACCCTGGAGACTAAGCAAAAAGTCAGGATCAGATTATTGGACCAGGCTATTGATATGATTGAAGGTGGGGTTTATGAGTAATATATATCAGATATGATTATTTTAGTTGAACGTTGAAATTAAATTTTTAGATGATAATGAATCGTTTGGAGGAGAGGTAATGTCAGAAACGAGAGCTTGTACAGTAGAGGATGCCATAGAAGCAAAGAAATACAACAAGAAATATGGCAAAACAATAAAGGTGACGAATGATTTTGTTAAAATGATGGATGAGGCCATACCTTGTGCTTTAAAGGTTTTAAAAAAGAGACAACACGATCTGGAAAAGTGGGGGAAGAAAGAGCAAGACAAATTTTATGAGATTATGGGGGTGAGAGGTGATGTTTTTATCGAGCATGAATTCAATATATGTGATATGGAAAATAAAAATACCTATTCGTCAACGGGGAAAGAAACAACCACCGTGGTTGAATTTATGCGCAAAGCAGTAGACAGGATGCTTACTATAATGAGCAGCCTGCATGTTGATTCTAATCGTATTGAGGTATCCCCAGAGGACCCGTGTGCTCCTGAGTTGGGGCCTGTACCAGATAAAAAAGTGTATAAATATGGTAATTTTGTAAATCGTACTTATACGAGTGAGTATTCAGCGTATGTAAAAAGGACGGCAACTTGGCATTGTTCCCCAGATCAATATAGCGAAAAACTTGAAATACATATAGGTCATAACTTTTGCACAAAAAAACTAATGGGGCAAGAATCGAAGGTGAGTACACTGTGTCATGAAATATCTCACTTTTATCGGGTTGAACCCAAAAAAACATTATTGGCTGATGAGCAAGAGAAAGCAAAGTCTAGGGGGGAGTGGGGAGGGGTTGGAACCGACGATTTACCTAATACTGATGATTATAAGCATAAAAAAGGGACTGGAGGTAAAAATATCTATATTGAATATAGAGAAAAACTTAGGTCTCAGCATAGCGTTGATGTTTTCAGAAATGCTTACAATTTTGAATTGTATTTTCAACTCACGAATCAGGAGTGTGAAATTGAGGGTTAAAAGTGGAAAGTTATTATTACTTTTTATATTTAATACTGTATTAACAACTAGCGTCAATGCTGCTGATATTATATTTATGAAATATGGATATGGGAAAATATATTGGGGCGATAAATCTTCAACTTTTGATCCAGCGATTTATCCCCTGAAGGATTCTTACGCGTATGATAAGCTTATGCAAAGACAACCCAGAGCTACAACGGCTAATCTTAATCCATATTATGACGTTAATGAATGGGATAATAATCAAACTCAAAAAGATCGTGCCATAGTTGCTTCCCTGAAGGTCTGGCAAAAAAAACACGATGTGCTTTCTCAAGTGAAAATTCATAATGAAAGCGGACGCAGTTATTTTATTTATAGAGGGGGGCTACCTAGTCTTGCCGGTCCTGTTTCATTCGGCGTGATGTGTGGTTCTGATTTCAGGCTAACCACCGGTGATATTAAACTTGATTATTTGGGCCATTCTTGTGATTTTGGCAATGACCTACAAAATAATTGGGTGGAAATTGAATCTGGAGATGAACTGTCATTTATTGTTAAGTTGAATTTGGCATATGAATTTCTACCGGGGAAACATCAATATCAAGTAGGCTCGCTTGAATATGAAGTTGTGACAAAAGAGTGGTTCACCGAGGTGATTTCAAATGCAACAATGTTTAGTATTTTCAACAGACGTTCAGAATGTCCGATAAAAACCGAGTTGCCAATAGTGATAAAGGAACAGTCGTTGTGCCCACAATATGAATTTAGAACAAACGATCTGGAGTCTATCATGAATGATCTTGGTTTTGATGGAGATAATAGCAATAATTACTTCCAGATAAGAACAAATCAGGTATCAATCACGATTGATGCTGATGAAAATACATCCTATTATCATTTTTTAAGAAGTACCAAAAGTGGGTATTAGCATTAGCACAGGTGAACAAAGAGTATGGCAGATCCTCATCGCTATATGCACAGGGTATTCAGTCCATTTCATCCAGTTGCTGCAGGTGCAGCGCCATTAAGCTGAATGGTCAGTATGAACAGTATGAAATTTATAATTACCCCGGACGCTTCAAGGATGGATAGTTATTATGAAGGGTAACATTTTAAATGCGAATCATAGCCGTATTTTGGTGAGTTTTATAATATTCTTTTTCACCTGTTTTTTGTATCCAGGAACTATGGCTGCTGATTTTGTTTTTAAACAAAAATACAGATTCGGCTATGAGCGAAGACACACTGACGGAAAACCAGTAATTTATCCCGGTGTAGTATTAAGAGAGGATGATGGTCACGAAGATAATTCAATAAAAAATATTGTTGTTAGTTTATCAGTCCATCAACGCAATGACAATGTGATTGCTACTTTGATTTTTAGTAACGAAAGCAATAAAACGTATTTTCTTCCTAAGCAATATTACCCAATGCGTCTTCAAAAAAGTAATGGGGAAATCTACGATGGATTGTGTGGGGAGAGTTTTATCATCACATCAAATGACGTGAGTCTTGACTACCTGAGTGGTTCTTGTCCGTTTGATTTGGATGTTGATATTGATATGTCCGGATGGCTGAGGATAATGCCTGGTAAGAAAGTATCAGTAAGTTTTACACTAAACGACATGTATGCTTTTTTACCTGGTTTAAGAAATTATACATTAAGTTCACAATGGTTTAAGTTAGTAACGCCAAATTGGTTCGCGTTAAAATCTCTCAATAATGTGTTTTATTTAACGCTGAACAAAGAAAAAAAATGTGATAGTTACAATATAAAATATTTTCTAGGGGAAATGCCTTGGGACAACACTTGCCAACTTCACAAAAATGTTTTTTTCCCCATGTGGCAATTGATAGAAACTAGTGATAACTATTCCATTTACGTCAGGGCAAATAACATTATGGTTAAAATAAATGGTGACGTGGTGAGTTTTCCATATTAATTTTTTATATGCTTTATATATTTTAATAAATGAGGTAAGTTGAAAAAAAGCTGGAACAGTTGAGGTTTTTGAGAATGCATATAATTTTGAGCGGTATTTCGAAGTGACACCTTGAAGGATGGTGGAAAATATGGCCAAGAGTTTAGAAATTGTTGCTGTGGTTATATTATTGATTTGCACAGCCAATGCTCCTAAAGTCTATTCTATCGGCGGAGTGGCGTCAATAAAATATGGATATGGAAAGGACAAGTTTGGAAATGTTAATATTACTTATGAACCAGAGTTATATTTATTAAAGGATTCTTTATCGTATCGGGAGTTGTTAAAGAAAAATTCAGATTCCACTGTTAGAGATATTTATCCATATTATAGCATTAGCATATTTGACAATCAGATGGTCAAAAGAAACAATAATATCAATGTAACTCTTTCTGTCCAAAAATCCAAGGGCAAGGTACTGGCACTGGTCAGATTTTATAACAAAAGCGGTCGAAGTTATTATGTTCATAGGAATTTTCTGCCTTCGCACGGTAGTATGTGTGACAGTGCATTTTTGATTACGACGGACAATATTAAACTAGATTACTTAGGAAGACATTGTCAGTATGAAAGCGACGGCATTAAATATATTAGGTCTAACAGAGAGGAAATAAAACCGGGGAAGAGTTACTCGTTTTTTTACACTCTAAATAAAGAATATGAATTTTTACCTGGAAAACATCAGTATAATATTGGATCGCTTGAGTATTCCTTAGTAACTGACGAATGGTTTATAGAGTATGATATTTATGTTCTAATGTTTAGAATGTTTTATGGTTATGCATATTGCCCCGAGTTAACTTATGATTATGTTGTTTTAAATAGACGTTGGTACTGTACTTCAAGTGGTCCCGAAGAAAGTGAGCTAAGATATTTCCTTGAGCAACTAGGTTTTGATGGTGGAAGGAGCAAAAGTAGTTTTGAAATACGAACAAATCAGGTTATTGTGACTATCAATGGGACCAAGGATACCTCTTATATTTCTTTACTGAGAAAGCGCTGATAATAAAAGCTATTAGAGTAATAGGTTTAGAATCACTAATGTTGGCTCTCGCCCTCTTTTACGACAAATTATCCAGTTAAAAAATGCCTATTAACACTGTCGCTGCTGGCGTAACTGCAGCAGCGACGCGATTGGCATCGGCTCGCTGAACCAAAAACCTTGCAGCTGATCGCACCCGGCAAGCCGCAATAACTTCATCTGCTTCTCGTTTTCCACTCCTTCAGCAATCACCGTCATTCCCAGGGCACTGGCAATTCGAATCGTACCGCCAACCAGCGCGGCAGCCTGGTCATCGTTATCCACCAGCCCGGCCAGCGATTTATCAATCTTGATGGTGTCGAAATTAAAACGTCGCAGATAGCCAATGCTTGAATAGCCTGTTCCGAAATCATCCAGCGCCACCGCCGTGCCCAGCAGTTTTAGGTTTGAAATCGCTGAACGCGCGCGCTCAGGGTTTTCCAGAACGTAGGTTTCCGTGACCTCTAACTGCAAACGGTGCGGCGGAAAGCGGCACGAATCCAGTACTCGCGCTACTTTGTTTTCAAATTCCGGATCACGAAACTGCGCCGGGGAGATATTCACCGACAACTTGAGATCGTCCAGCGCCTGCAAATCCGAGCACGCACGGCGCAGCACAAACTGCCCGAGGGAATAAATCAGCCCACTGGTTTCGGCGATGGCGATAAAAGCGTCGGGCTTCAGTTCGCCTTTCGGCCTGCGCGGCCAGCGAACCAGCGCTTCGACGCCCGTCATCACCTGCGAACGTGCATCGACAATCGGCTGATACCAGACCTCAAACTCTTCATTTTCCAGCCCGTCGCGGATGTCATTTTCGATACTGAGCTGGTATTCGCGGGCGCTGTTCAGCTCCGCATCGTAATGCGTAATGCGGCCTTTGCCGGTGATTTTGGAGTGATACATGGCGATATCCGCCCGACGGAACAGCTCGGAACTGGAACGGTTCTCCAGCGAACCGCTGGCAATCCCGATACTGGCGCTGATGTGGATCGTGCGCTCACCCAGGCGAATCGGCGCAGTCAGGTAATCCAGCACGCTGCCCGCAAAAGCCGCAGCTTTCTGCCCTGACTCGCTGCCGCTCACTGTCATCGCAAACTCATCGCCGCCAAGTCTGGCAAGCATCCCGCCCTGCGGCACTTGCGCCTGCAGCGTGTGCGCAATATGCACAATCAGTGTGTCGCCCACGTCATGCCCGTAGATATCATTGATGTCCTTGAATCCATCCAGATCGATAAACACCACGGTTTTCAACGCTTCGCCATCGCGATGGCTGACATTTTCCAGATGTTCAATCAGTGCCCGACGGTTCGGCAAATGGCTCAGCCAGTCGGTCAGCGCAATTTCCCGCGCCTGTTTTTCCCCACGCGCCAGTTTGTACAAGCCCAGACTGCTCAGCAGGATAAAAAGCAGGATCAGCCCCGCCGCCAGCGCCACGATTTTGCGAATCTCCGGTGAGGCCGCCATCGCCGCTTCCGCACCGGGCAGGCGCGGTTGCCAGTTAAGATAGCCCAGCACTTTTCCGCCCGAGCTTTTCAACGGCACGCTGTACTCGCTAATTTTCGCTTTGGTGAGATTGAGATTGGCAATCTGGAAGGTGTTGCCCAAATCTTTGAGAATGCCCGGGTTGATATGGCGGGTGATCACCAGATAGCGCCGCGTGGCATCATAAACCTGCAAACGCCCCGTCATCGGGCGAATCAGGCCAATGCCGATAAACGCGGTACCTTCGCGGGTTTGGGTGATTCCGGCGAAAATATTTTTCCCGCTGGCTAAGTCCGCTTTATGTTGGGTGATTAATGCCTGTAGACCTTCACCCAAAAAATCCAGATTGTGCTCACTCATTGGCTGACTGTGAAACGAGCCCCACAACACCTGAAAATGTTGGTCCAGCACAAAGGTGCCGTCATAAAGATTATTGATTTTGAAGCCCGCGCCCCAGGTGTCGTACAGCCAACGGGTATCCAGTTCAGGCGGATAGACTTTATGCACGGCGTCGTCCCAGATGGCGTTATCCACCACCAGCGACAGCACGCGATTCACCGAAGTCTGAATCGCGCCCTCCACGGAAAGCGCCGAACGATGGGCATCGATGGCGTTGGTTTTGCTGCTGATCAGGTGCTGGGAAAGGTAAAGCAGAGAGACAATAGAAATGATAAGCCCGATGCCCGCCATAAAAAGCATCACAAACAGCGTTCTGGCTGTGGCGATATTACGCCAGCGAGATGGATTAAACATTCGCGACCCTCATGCACGCGGTTGGCACTGGGGAAATGCACCCTATTTACATAGCGTAATACAGCCAGCATTTTTCGCTGCCCGTAAACGCGGGCAGCGTCACATCATGAAAGTTTAATCATCACCATACCGGCTAATAATAAGGCTAAACCGATCCAACCTTTGTGATTGAGGCGCTGCCCAAACAAGATCCAGCCCGCCGCCAGTGTCGCTGCGACGCCGAAACCGCCCCAAATGGCGTACGCCACCGAGAGATCGATACCCTTCACCGCCTGCGACAGCGCGCTGAACGCCGCTAACACGGCCACCAGGGATAAAATGCCGTAGGTTTTGCGACGAAAACCATCCGAAAATTTCAGGAAAATATTGGCGACAATTTCCAGCACAATCGAGCCTGCAAGCCAGGCGGCGTGAACCCACTCAAACTGCTGCATGGCTCACCTCTTCGTGGTTACTTTTCGCTTTGCGGGTGCCGGATTTGATCAGCACAATACCCGCCACCAGCGTCGCAAGCCCTGCGCCTTTCATCAGCGTCAGGCTTTCATCAAACAGCGTCACACTGAACAACGTGATCAGCAAAATACCGACGCCTTCCCACAGCGCATACGCCACACCGAGCGCAATTTTCTTCACTGCGAAAGAAAGGAATATATAAGAAAGTGAAATCATGGCGAGCATTAAAATATAGCCAGCATGGCCATCGCTCACGCTCGCCCATTTCATTGATAAGGTACCTGTAATTTCAGCCACGATCGCCAGGGCTAATAAAATCCAGTAAAACATGGTTCTTCTCCTGCCTGAGAATATAATCCGTAGCAGCTTGCCACTGCGTGTAAACCGTAAAAAGTGATTAAGATTTAGCTCAAACGAAGGAAAAGACTACAGCGCAGAGCGCCAGTGCTGCTCACCAGATAGCAGAGAAAAGGAAGGAAAAACAGAAGATTGCGTGGTAGTACGAATGTTGAACACGATGTCCATAAAATTACAATTATCCGCGATGTTGCTTCTCGTCCTTGCGGATGGAAATTGTCCTCAGTGGTTAAACACGTCATAATTCTGGCATAGCGCTATACTAAACTCAAAGTCTTTTCATTTCTTTACGGAAGTTGTTTAAGGTCGTTTGGTATGAAGCAGCACGAGTTTGCTGAAGCGATTGGCGCCAGCGCGGCGCTGGTACAATCCTGGGAATTGAAACGCAGAATTCCCACCGGTATCGCGCTGAAGGTGTTACGTCTGCTGGAACGAAATCCCAAATTTATGGAAGATCTCAAACTGGCCTGAAAAGGTGGTGAATAACCCGCCTTTTTTACGCGCCATTGCCCGGCGGCGCTGCGCTTGTCGGGTCTACAAAAAACAGGCGTATCGGGTAGGCTGGCGTAAGGCGAAGCCACCACCCGCATTAACGTGATAACACCAATGCCACGCTATTAGATCTTGAGCAATCCGCGAATAAAGAACAGTTTCCCGAGGTAACTCGCAAAAAAAAGCACCCGCCGCCTGCACGGCAAAGCCACAGATGCAGCAACAGCAAAGCACGCCAGTGCAGATACACCCGAATCGAGCGCGACCTGCTGCGAGATCTATTCGAAAATACGCAACCGCTATGCCCTACTTCAGGGCGACGGGTTACCCAAACCGGTTTTCTAAACGGCATGCCGATTAAAATAAGAGTGATGCCAGACTGCATCGTCATCCCCCCACAAAACACCCGAGAGCTGTGGGGCTGTCTGGACGGGATGAGCGTGGTGGATATCAACAAACAGCGAGCCGTCACGGCGGTGATCACTCAACCACAGCGCCATCAATGCTGACGACTCAGACTCATACCTGCATCTGATGGTATTTTGAGCCGTCATTTCTATACTTCTTCCAGTTTGTTGCGGCGTTGCTTTCATTCACTCCTGAGCGGGGCTCTTATGAAACTCTATCCGGCACTCTGGTTGATTTGTGTTCCCGTAGCGGCTCCTGCCCTCGCCAGCAGTTATGCCACCGGTGAACCAACGAGGTATCAGTACGATGGACTGTCGCTGAATGCCTCGCTGGGCTATCTGGGCGGAGAGTCGAAGGAATTTGTCTATTTTCAGGGTCAACAGGTCAGCCGCCTGGACTGGAAGCTGAAGAACGCGGCTATCATCAAAGCCGAAGCCAACTATGACATTTTATCGTGGCTGAGTCTGAACGCCAGAGGCTGGACCACGCTTGCCTCTGGCAGCGGTCATCTGGATGATTACGACTGGCAGGACCCTCATTCCAGCCATTACACCGACAGTTCCCACAGCCCGGCCACGGTGAATGAAGCCAATGAATACGACTTAAGCTTGCGCTTTTGGGCGTGGAATCAACCGAATTATAAGTTCGGCGCCATCGCGGGTTATCAGGAAAACCGCACCAGCTGGTTATCAAGGGGCGGTACTTACGATTATGCGGGCACAGACATCAACGATAACTACGATCCCAATCTCCCTCGCCAGAAAGGGAAGTTCAATAATGACCCCGGTGTTGGCTACCGTCAGGTGTTTAAAACGCCCTATTTCGGCCTTGTCGGTTACTACGCCCTCAACCAGTTTGAGTTCAGCGGCCTGCTCAAATACAGCCATTGGGTGGATGCCACCGATCATGATGTGCATTATCAGGCCGACTCCACCTCTTCCACCAGCAGCAACAATGCCGAACTTTGGGCTGGCGTGATAAATGCCGGTTACTGGCTCACCCCGCATACCAAAGTCTTTACCGACGCGACCTACACCTGGTACCCCAACAAACATGGTGATGAGAAAATCTGGACGTCAAAAGGTGACGACGACAGCGAAGGCGGTGGTGGGCTCCAAAGCCGGGCCTGGAGCCTGACCGCCGGAGTGCAGTATTTGTGGTGATGCCAGGGTGTAGCACAGCTCAATTTATTCGACGATTTCGCCCCGCGTGCCAATAGCGAATAATTGATGGACGTTATCGATAAGCAAAACAAGAAAGGCAATAAATTATGGTTTGTCAACCAGGGCGGTAGCAAAATCAAAACCAAAAAGACGGCTGGACGGTGGTCACTCGCGACAAAAAATTGTCGGCGCAGTGGGAACACACTATTACCGTTACCACCGACGGTTTTGAAGTGTTGACGTTACGTAAAAACGAAGTGATCCCAGGTTAGCATCGTCTGGTTACCTGCCGGTATTGCGCTAGCACAAGCCATAAAAACCGTGTGGCCCAGTAAACGTTGCGCCTCCTGCCGTTTATTGCAGTATAAATGTACTGAACGGCAGGAGTACAAATACAGACATTTTATTTCGCATCTATAATATTCAACAACCTCTCCATCGTCGCTGCTCCGCTCAAGTAAGATATCTCTTATATTTACGGCATCAAGCTCGAATGTCAACCTCCATGCTATAAGCGCACAATAATTTCGAATTTGAAGAAATTTATTTATAAAAATGAAGTTATGAATGATATAATCCTAAGGATAATATCTGGTGGGGGACAAGCTCCTCCATACCTTCATGTGTCCACAGAATAATCATAAAGATTGGTGTGGGATGATAAACTTACGTAATCTCCGGAATTTTGACCTTAATGTCCTGCCTCTTTTTTTATCGGCGTATAAACACTCCAGCATAAAAAAGGCGGCGCAAGAACTTGATACTTCATCTTCAAACGTGACTCAGGGAATCAATAAATTACGAAAACATTTTAACGACCCACTTTTTGTTCGGGTTGGTCAGGGAATAGAACCCACTATTTTTTGCACCCAGCTACATTCGGCACTACAGTCGAGCTTTAGTGACATCTATGGCTCAATGTTCAGCACCGAGAAGAAAGAAGAAATTGTTATCTATGCGCCCGATGGCCCGATGCTGGATTTTATCTATAAATACGCGAAGGCCCAGGACACAGGCTCTCTGCCTAAGATAACGCACATCAGCACAGTGGTTGACGGGAATATGGCAGCGGAACTTTTCTCTTTCAGAAAAGCAGATATTGTCATTACGCATGAAAAAATCTTCAGCCCCGGTATCATCAGCATCAAATTATATAAAATGAATTCTTATATTGCCTACAACCATCGTAACCCACAACTTGCAGACCCAGTTGACAGGAAAAATAGTGACCATGCGTTATTAACGCTCCCATGGGTGACAATCAACAATAATCATTCGCATTATCAGTCAATTAGAAAAAATAATCTGTTCATCGCTAACATTATAAAAAACCGTACTCGGGTTGCATTCGAAAGCACGGCGTTAAATCTCAACCTGTTATTTATTGAGAAAAACAACGCCATTGGATTTATTCCCGAGATGTTCTGTAAGCACATGAATGAACACTGGCGAAAAAACATCACCCTGCTCCCTGTACCGGAACTGGAAATTGACATCTACATTAATTATAAAACCAACGCGAAGGACTTACTGAGAGTGATTGATATCTTCAGAATGGACTCTTAAATTGAAAACGGCCCTGTGATAAGCAGGGCCGTTGAGTTTTACAATCAGAAGTTGAACTTGTAGTTCACCATCAGACCTTTATCGCTGATACCGTCCTCTTTCCAGTGGAAGGCTTCCAGCGACGCCGCGGTGTTACCGGCATGATATTTTACGCCGACCTGCGCCATACTGTTGATGCCGCCGCCTTTCTGACCGTCATCCACGGCGAAGTTCTGCCCGGATGCGCCCTGCAAAGAAGCGGTTTTACCGCTGGTTGAGTAGCTCAGGTTCGGGCCACCTTCAACGGTCGCTGTTGCTGCCCAGCCGTTCTTACCGGCGTAGCTCAGCTTCATGCCGACCACGGAATCCACGGCGGTTTCAGTGGTGCTGTTCATGTTGAGGTTGAAGTCACCTGCCCCGGTTTCTTTGTAGCCGTCATCCAGCGTGTGGCGCAGCTTAACACCGGCGTACGAGGCAATATCCAGCCCTTCGCTGAGGTTGAAGGTTTTACGGCCTTCAGAGCGCAACTCAAGATATTGCTGCTTAGTATCAGCCGAGGCCTGTTTGTTCACATCGCCGTAGTTAATGCCGCGTTTGCTGTCGAGCTGATGCACGTCATAACGCAGGCCGTTGTTCCACGACAGGCCACTTTCACCGATAGGCATGGCATGATCCAGACCAAAGAACTGACTGTAACCGCCGGTAATGCCATCCTGACCGGCGCTGACGTTGCCGTCGCCGTCCAGACGCGCGATACCGTATTCCATGGTTAACGACTGGTTGTTACCGAAGCCCAGTTTCTGACGCAGTGCCATCATATCGTACTGCGTGTCATTGCTGAGTTCTGCACGCGGATCGCCCTTCGCCACTACGTTAAATGACAGACCGTTGTTAATTTCCGGTGCCGCATCGGCCAGCATATCGAAGCGGTTGCTGAGCACGCGCGCATCGCGGGCGACATTCAGTGCCTGGCTGCCGCTGATCTGCTTCATGGCTTTGGTGACGTCTGAAGACGTTGCCATATTCAGGCTGTTGTACAGTTCGTTGTTGGTGTAACCCGCATCAAGTGCCGCTGCAACGCTGTTGACGCTGCTGTCATCCACCACCGAGGTGTAGGCGTTTTTGCTCATGGTGACGTCAACGTTGCCGTTGGCGTCTTTACTGCCGGTCGCCGTCCACACCACGCTGGTCGACTGCACGTTTTGCTCGCCCTGAATGTCATTGCCGACAAAGACGTTATCAAACGTTTCTGTGGTGGCAGCAGTACCTGCGGTAAAGCCGGTATCCACTTTGACATCATCGAGGTCCATGTTGTTGCCGGCCATGGTGCCCGCCGTCCCGTTGGCATTGGTGCCGACCGTGTAATAGCTGACGCTGGTGCGGACAGGATCTGTGGAGACAGATGCCGTAGCAGTCGGATCAACCGGACGATCGGTGGTGGCAGCATGCACTTCAGTGCTGTCGCCGTTATCGCCGTTCAGCCCTTCAACGGAACCTTCGCCACCTTTAACCAGACCGCTGCCGGTGCCTTCAATGTTAACGGCACCGTTATTGATGATGCGGCCATTGGCCCCCATGCGATCGAAGGCATAGGAATTATCGGCATAGATATTGATAGTGCCGTTGTTTTCCATCACCGCATCCGCCGTGGCATCCGCATTCAGCTGCATCGCAATCAGGCCGCTTTCACCCGCGGCATTGCCTTCTTCACCAAGGTTGATGGTGCCGTTGTTGACCAGCTGGCTGTTTTTCCCGGCTTTCATACCTACGGCATTGTTGCCGTGAATGTCCATTTCCCCGTCGTTGATGCCGACGTAATTTGAGCCACCCAGATTAACAGCCGCAAGCCCACTGGTGGTGGCAGTGAAATCAACCACGCCGTCGTCCTGGTTCCAGAACCACGACTTGCCCGCTGCGGCATTACCACTCGAAACCACCAGTGATTTACCACCGGAAACCGTAGCGGTGCCATCATTGATAAATTTGGTTGTGCCGCCATACAGGTTCACCCCGCCAGCATGGCTGCTGTCGGACACCACCATCGTGCCGCTATTTTTCAGGGTGCTGTTGTCATTGAGGTGAATGGCGTTTTTGTTGTTATCAACCAGCAGCGTGCCGGTGCTCGAGTTCTCAAATACCGCGTTGTTTTTCATCTCCATCATGCTGGCGTTACCGGCATCCGCAGCGCTGCCCAGCGTCACTGTGCCGGTATTAGTCATACGGCTGGAGTCACGCAGCTTAACGCCGTTGTCGACTGTCCCACTGTTATTTAGGGTACTGGTACCCGTTGCCAGGATGGTACTGCTTATGTCACCGGCATTGGTGAGTGTGCCGTTAGCGATATTCAGAGCTGCAGTGATGCTGGCTCCGCTTTGGTTTTCCAGCGTACCGTTGACATCAATATTTCCAGGGCCTTCGAGGGTTCCCGTATTGGTCGCCACCGTGCCTGACTCAACCCAGCCAGAAGATGTTATGCTGGTAATTCCACTCAGCGTGCCTTCCAGAACCATCGACGCTAAATCGTCAGTGTTATCGGCGCTGTCTGGTACACCTTCGCCAAGGATAACCTGGCCTTTGTTGATGATACGGTTGTTGGCATTGCCGTCGGAATAGAAGGCCACACCATTTTCAGCATTGATATTGATGAC
>NZ_JBLFJW010000056.1:0-15206 GCF_047713085.1 Pantoea sp. sgz302252 | reverse complement strand
CGGGTTCAGCGTGGTCATGCAAAAGCAAACCCCGGTCTGGCAGGTGTGCCACCTGCGGGCCTCGCCAGCCCGCGCCCGGCCAACCCGTGCCGGAACCGCAGCAAGCAGCGGCCCCGGCACGGGTTACGTGAAGGGGTAATGATGGCGCTCACAGAAAAAGACAAGGACAAAACAAGACATTAACGGCGGCGGGCGTCGCCGTTATACTGGCCACCGGCGTAAAAGTGCGCGTCGGGCGTTGCGTGCTAACGTGTTGTTAAAGATGTAAAAAGCAGTGGCCGGAAAGGCAGTAACGGCGCGGGCGGTAGCGTGTTAAAAAGTACGATGCCGTCGGGATCGTTCCTATGACCCGATAGGGCTGGCGGGGGGAACTAACCCGTATTCATACGTACAGAATCCGCTGAAATATGTTGATCCGTTTGGGTTATGTAAAACAGATATTAATCCAAGATTAACCAAAAATAGTATACAGGACTATCTTCGTGATATTAAAAACAAGTCCAGGCAAGAAATTATTGATGACCTTAAGTCAATTGGATTAAAAGTGAAAGGCCAAAGCCCTGATGGTAGATTTGTGGAGTTTGTAGATAAAAATGGAAATGTGATGGCTAAAGTTCATCCAGCAGATAAAGTCACAAAATATGATCATTTACATATATATGATTCAAAAGGAAATCCGTTAGATGCAAATCTAAAAGCTGTCGATTTTCGTTCTCCTGATGCACATATAGAGATAAGGCAAATAACACCATGAATATCATATCTATGAAAGATACAAATAAATTATCATTTCCTGATTTTTCAGTTCTTGAAACTAAATGGGTTGATAAATCACATTGCATTATATCTTTGAATGGTGCTGTTTTAGAAAGTGGTGATCATGTGAAGCAGTTCGATAACTGTAGCCTACATATTGAATTTTGGGATGACTTAAACATCACCTGTTATGATCATGATTTGGCTAAGTGGGTTAAGCAATCGGATGAATTAAATGATATTTGTGAAATGACATTTAATAACGACTTAATAATTAGGGGGTTTGGTATGAAAACTGGATTATGGGTTGAGTATCTATTTAAGTCCCCAAAAAACATCTACTCTAAAGTCTCTTAATTAATAGAGGTAGAGTCTGAAATTATCATCACAATATAATGTAGCTGGCGTTTAAATAATTCACCCAGCTACTTTTACTTATTAATGACTGTTATACCCTTATCCCTTGCCGCGCTATAGAAGGGAAATTTGTTAAGGTGGTGAATGCGCACGGCATCACCTGGAAGTACGATGTCAACGGTCGTCTGGTGGAAAACTTGACGAAAACGCCATTCACTGGATATATGAGCCGGGCAATTTCACGCCGCTGGCGCGTTATGAAAAAGGGCAACTGCATTATGTGGTGACAGATACGGTCGGTCGTATCCGAAGAGGGCACCATTGTCTGGCAGGGGAAACAGCAGCTCTGGGGCCGTGAAGAAGGTATCAATAAGGACGATGTCCCCACATGCCGGTTACGTTTTCCGGGGCAATATGAGGATGCGGAATCGGGATTGCATTACAACCGGTTCAGGTACTATGATTGCGAGACGGGGCAGTACATCTCATCGGATCCCATAGGGCTGATGGGAGGGGTTAATCCTTACGGGTATGTTTCTAATCCTTTGGGATGGATCGATCCGCTAGGGTTGTGCAAAAAGGATATTGAAAATAAAGATCCTCTTCGTACTGTTACAAAACCTCCTCATATAGATCCAAAAAATATAGGAGGAAAAACTCCTGCTGAAATTGATAAAATAGCAAGGGAGTCGGGATTAATACCTAAAGGCCCAGACCCTATGAAGGGTAAAGGTGCATATTTAGATCCTGTAACATCGAAACAGAGGGTATTGATTCATCCCGATGGGCCTAATCCTCACAGCCACGTAAATAATCCACAGGGTGAGCGGCTTGATATTAATGGGAACGTAGTGCCACCTGAATCTCCAGATGCCCACCTTGGGCTTAATTTGCCGTAGAGGGTATATATAAATGCATGATTTTACGTTGCTAAACATTAACGTTGAGTGGGCTACTGGAATAGCCAAGATTGCGTTGCTAAATAATAAATCTTTAGAGGCTTCCATTCGTATTGATGGATTGATTTTGATAAAAATCCCAAGACTTAACGAATGGGGAGAAAGCATTAGTATTAATTCCGCTAAGTCGGGAATCTCCTCATGTGGCAATATGAGTTTAAATATAGAAATGCAATCAGGTGATATTATAGAAATAATTGCTGAAAAAATAGCATTGCCCGATTAGCTATACATCAAAAACCCGGAAAGGTCGTCAGATCTTTCCGGCCTTTTTATCATCTTCAACCCGCTAAACAACCAGCGCCTTCCGGAGCTTCTTCCGCTGGCTGCTGAAACGCCACATCATCCTCTACAATCCCGCCGATCTGCTGGCGCTGCCGAAGCCCGATCATCACCTTCCGGCGCAGGTGTTCAGCGAGGACGAGACACGGCAGGTGCTGGGCAGCAGCGACACCGGCACGCCGCTCGGGCTGCGCAACCGCGCCATCCTCGAACTGTTCTGGAGCACCGGCATCCGGCGGATGGAGCTGGCGAACCTGATGCTGGCGGACGTGGACTTCACGCGCGGCGTGGTGTACGTCCGGCAGGGAAAAGGGCATAAGGATCGGGTGGTACCGGTGGGTCAGGCGGCGCTGCAATGGCTGGAGCGCTATCTGTACGACGTTCGCGCGCAGCTGGCGTACCGGGCCGACAGCGGCCACCTGTTCCTCAGCCAGAAAGGGCACGGGCTGGCCCGCAGCACCTTAACCGCGATGGCGGGCGAACAGATCCGCGACAAGGCGCGGCTGAAGAAGGCCGGGGCGTGCCACATCTTCCGGCACAGCATGGCAACGCAGATGCTGGAGAACGGCGCGGACACGCGGCACATCCAGGCGATCCTCGGGCATGAGAAACTGGAGACCACGCAGGTGTACACGCGGGTGGCGATAGGCCATCTTCAGCAGGTGCATGCGCAGACGCATCCGGCGGAGCAGCGGCGCAGGGCAAAACGGAAGCGTTAGGCAGCGATCCGTGTGAGCCCGCGGAGTGCGGTGGACAGGGCAAAAGGCGCGCCTCCCTGCGCACCTCTTACCCGGACAGCAGCGGTGTGCGCGGGGGTTAATGCAGGAGATTATACGCCCCCGCGCCGGGTGGCCACGTCAGGCGAACCCGGCCCGCAGTGTGCGGCCCGGGTTCGCATAATCTGCATTATGTCGGGCGCCCCCGCGTGTGGCACTTCAGCCCGGCGCAGCGCACAGCTTCGCTCTGCTGTCGGTCGCGTCACGTCACTTAACCACCGCAGTCGCCGCCGCCAGCGGGCCTCGCCAGCCCGCGCCCGGCCAACCCGCACCGAAGCCGCTGCTTGCTGCGGCCCCGTCGCGGGTTACATGAAGGGGTAATGATGGCGCTCACAAAAAAAGACAAGGACAAAACAAGACATTAACGGCAGCGGCCGTCGCCGTTATACTGGCCTCCGGCGTCAAAGTGCGCGTCGGGCGTTGCGTGCTAATGTGTTGTTAAATATGTGAAATTGGCTCTTTAAAAAGCGAGGCAGAACGCGGGTCGTGGCGTGTTAAAAAGTACGATGGCGTCGGGATCGTTCCTATGATCCTAGTGGGCTGGCGGGTGGGGTTAATCCTTACGGGTATGTGGCGAATCCGCTGAGGTGGATAGATCCACTTGGGTTGTGCAAAGAGGATATTGATAATAGCGCACACAACGCGGCTAATTATCAGAAGCTCAAGGATTATTATACCCAATATGAAAAGTACGGTAGTGGTGGAGTAAGCGAATTAGAGAATGGTCGCTATCGCTTTTATGGTGAAATGACACCATCCAGAACCCCAGGCGAAATGACTGGCGCCCGATTGGTCAGAGAATGGGATCCTTCAACAGGTAATAAGCGAACATGGTATGAAACAATAGATGGTTCTGGAAATGTTAGAAGCGCCGCCCCTAAACCGCCTACTCACGAGAAAAACCACCATATCTTCGATGCTGATGGGAATTATCAAGGGAGACGATGAAATTGTGAACATAGAACCTCAACGCATTGATCTTATAAATAAAATATTAAATTTACTGTCCAGCACGGAAAAGAGAACTGATGTTTCTGAATGGGCTGTGAATATTTTTGAAGATGACTCTCTGAGAATAAAAGATTCAATAACACTGAAATATTTAAAACTATTAGGTGCCGTTGACTTACCCTCAACTGATCGAGATTATTTATATACAGATGACGATTTTCTTTATTGGATCTCTGAATTGAAAAACTAAAATAAAAGCCGGGTAAGAATTTATATCTTCCCGGCTCTTTTATTACCCTCAATCCGCTAAGCAACCAGCGCCTTCATCCCCATCGCCACCTGTTTAAACGGATAAAGTTCAACCTTCAGGCCTTAAACCCCGCCGCACTCATATGCTGAACTCCGAAGAGAAACCATAACAGTTGTAGGCTAAAGGCGGCGAGTCTTCGGTGATATACACAGTAACTTAGGTTTTAGCTATAACAGTTTGTCAGCAAGGGATAAATGTTATTATTGAAAATGACAATCAAAAAATGCGATTTTTTTACTAAAAATCCGAACGAGCCATTCTATTGAGTTTTGATGAGACATTCGCTATTCTTTATAGCACTTAACAACGGAGATAATATCCTCCATTATTAAGTCATTAGGTGGCATTCGCATGAGCGAAAATAAATTAAGTTGAGTCATCATTCTTTCATTGGGTAGTCCGTTGTTTGCACTCAATTGAATGCCATTTAATTCAAGGAAAGTTATTTTTCACATGGGCATCTTCCAATACTAAGTGCTGCTGCATTCAGTTTCGATAGGTTGGTTCCCTCGGTGCCCAGTTGAAAAATAACTGCCCTCAGTGTAACGAGGGGGTAGTTTCTGGTTTACTTCCCAGCCTGCGATGACGGGCACCCCTGAGTGGCTGGGAAGTCATTCAAGGCAAGCAACGGTCAGACTGGCTTTATGTGCAGGCAGTTCAGGGCAGAAGGCCGTTGCTTGTCTTCTCTCTTTTTTCTTATCTTTAAATCCTCCCCTGTTTTTCAGTAAATTATATAGAAGTGTAATCCCACTCATTCGTATAAAAATACCGCCAGAAGGCGGTGATACACTTATTTGCCAGGAATGGAAAAGAGGCGTATTTGTACGAATAAATAAATCCGCCATTGCAGTTGTTTATTTTTATTGTAAGGAGGAAAGGTGCGCTGTAATAATCAGGTAAAGCGCTTGTCTCTACCGACGAAGAACAACAATATCAGTGATGATGACAATTGAAATATATTATTATGCTGAGTGATGGCGAGAGTGTCAAAGTTCAGATGAAAGCTGATCTTTCTGGCTCTGATGTATAACAGTTGTGGTAGAGTGATTCTCATATGCATCTGTTATAACAAGCCCGGAAGGCCGTCATGAAAAAATACCAGCAACTGGCGCAGCAGATCACCGAACAGATAGCCCTTGGGGTCTGGCAGCCAGGCGACAGGCTCCCTTCGCTGCGTAAACAGGTGACGATCAGTGGCATGAGTTTTATGACGGTGGGCCATGCCTACCAGTTGCTGGAAAGCCAGGGGCGCATTATTGCTCGCCCGCAGTCTGGCTATTATGTTGCCCCGCGTCCGGTGAAAGCCCAGAAAGCCCTGCCGCCTGCGCAGGTCATGCGCGATGAAGCCGTGGATATCAACACCTATATCTTTGGTGTGTTGCAGGCCAGCCGCGATGCCGCCGTGTTGCCGTTCGCTTCGGCTTTCCCTGATCCCCGACTCTTTCCTTTACAGCAACTCAATCGCTCGCTGGCGCAGGTCAGTAAAACCGCGACGGCCATGAGCGTGATTGAAAACCTGCCGCCGGGGAACACCGAGCTACGGCATGCCATTGCCCGCCGCTACGCCTTGCAGGGCATGAATATCTCTCCCGACGAGATTGTGATTACGGCCGGAGCTCTTGAGGCATTAAATCTTAGTCTGCAAGCGGTAACCGAACCCGGCGACTGGGTGATTGTCGAAAATCCGTGCTTCTATGGAGCTCTGCAAGCGCTCGAAAGGCTGAAATTGAAAGCGTTGTCGGTGGCATCGGACGTAAAAGAAGGCATCGACATGGCGGCGCTGGAACAAGCGCTGAAAGAGTACCCGGTGAAAGCCTGCTGGTTGATGACCAACAGCCAGAATCCGTTAGGCTTTACCCTGAGTCCGGAGAAAAAAGCACAGCTCGTCGCGTTGCTCAGTGAGCATAACGTGGTGTTGATTGAAGATGACGTCTACAGCGAGTTATGGTTTGGCCGCGAAAAACCGCTGCCCGCCAAAGCCTGGGATCGCGACGATATGACGTTACACTGCAGTTCATTTTCGAAATGTCTGGTGCCGGGCTTTCGTATCGGTTGGGTGGCAGCAGGCAAACACGCGCAGCGAATTCAGCATCTACAGTTAATGAGCACGCTCTCAACCAGCTCGCCGATGCAAATGGCACTGGTCGATTATCTGGGCACTAAACGTTACGACGCGCACCTGCGCCGTTTGCGCCGTCAGCTCGCGGAACGCAAACATCAGGCCTGGCAGGCGTTGTTACGCCATTTGCCTGCCGAAGTGAAAATCCATCATAACGACAGCGGCTATTTTTTGTGGCTCGAATTGCCGCCGGGCGTGGATGCCGGAGAACTTGGCGCGCGCGCTTTGACACACAAAATCAGCATCGCGCCGGGGAAAATGTTTTCCACCGCAGACAGTTGGGCCTCGTTCTTTCGCTTTAACACTGCCTGGGGCTGGAGCGACAGAGAAGAGCAGGGCGTAAAAATCCTCGGTCAACTGATTACCGACATGATCAGAGAATAAACATTCTTATTTCCTGAATATCTTTTTCTCGAAATGAAAATAACCCGTCAATTATTTTGCTGATAATCGACGCATTATTTCGTTGGGGCTGTTCATAGGAAATATGCATATTTGCATATCCCGCCTGACACCTTGTCTATACTGCATTTAGTTCAGATAACTGACTGGATTTTCAGCGTAATGCGCCCTTTGTCACAACCTGGTGAAATTTCCGGGTTGGACCCTGTGCGCCAGCATTCCGCCGTCTACGGTTATTAAGGGGACATATTTTTACGGCACGGCTGCCGCCTGATTAATTCTGACAGGAGTAACAACACGATGAGCAAACAATTTGCCCGCAGCAGCCTGTGCGCGTTGGGTTTGACTATCATGACAGCACAAGCCGCCGAACCACCCACGTCGCTCGGTAAAGCCGAAGGGCGTCTGGATATTATTGCCTGGCCCGGTTATGTCGAGCGCGGCCAGACAGATAAAAACTATGACTGGGTGACTCAGTTTGAAAAAGACACCGGTTGTTCGGTCAACGTGAAAACAGCCGCAACGTCTGACGAAATGGTCAGCCTGATGGCGAAAGGCGGTTACGATCTGGTGACGGCTTCCGGCGATGCTTCTTTGCGTCTGATTATGGGCAAGCGCGTTCAGCCGATTAACACGGCGTTGATTCCCAACTGGAAAACCCTCGATCCTCGTCTGGAAAAAGGGGCGTGGTTTAACGTGGGCGGCAAAGTGTACGGCACGCCGTATCAGTGGGGGCCAAACCTGCTGATGTACAACACCAAAATCTTCCCGACACCCCCTGACAGTTGGAAAGTGGTGTTTGTCGAACAAAAATTACCGGACGGTCAATCCAATAAAGGCCGCGTACAGGCCTATGACGGGCCAATCTATATCGCTGATGCGGCGCTGTTCGTGAAAGCCACGCAGCCACAGTTAGGCATTAAAGATCCGTATCAGCTCACTGAAGAACAATATGCCGCTGTGCTGAAAGTGCTTCGCGATCAGCATCCGTTGATTCACCGTTACTGGCACGATGCCACCGTGCAAATGAGCGACTTCAAAAATGAAGGTGTGGCAGCCTCCAGCTCGTGGCCTTATCAGGCGAACGGTCTGAAAGCCGATAACCAGCCAGTGGCGACCGTCTTCCCGAAAGAAGGGGTCACCGGCTGGGCTGATACCACCATGCTGCATGCAGAAGCCAAACACCCGGTCTGCGCTTATAAATGGATGAACTGGTCGTTAACGCCAAAAGTCCAGGGCGACGTGTCTGCCTGGTTTGGCTCACTCCCTGTGGTGCCAGAAGGCTGTAAAGCCAGCACCTTGCTGGGTGACAAAGGCTGTGAAACCAACGGCTACAGCTTCTTCGACAAAATTGCCTTCTGGAAAACACCTATCGCTGAAGGCGGTAAGTACGTGCCTTACAGCCGCTGGACGCAAGATTACATCGCCATTATGGGTGGTCGTTAACGCCCGGGAGTGAAGCATGACGTACGCAGTAGAATTTCAGGACGTCTCGCGTCTGTATGGTGATGTTCGTGCCGTGGATGGTGTCAGTATCGCCATCCGCGACGGAGAGTTCTTTTCGATGCTGGGGCCTTCGGGCTCCGGCAAAACGACCTGCCTCAGGCTGATTGCTGGTTTCGAACAGCTTTCCGGCGGGGCCATCAAAATCTTCGGTAAAGAGGCCAGCGAGCTGCCACCCTGGCAGCGTGACGTCAATACCGTTTTCCAGGACTACGCGCTGTTTCCCCACATGTCGATTCTCGATAACGTCGCCTACGGGCTGATGGTGAAAGGCATTGGCAAAAAGGAACGCCACGCGATGGCTCAGGAAGCGTTAGAGAAAGTCGCGCTCGGTTTTGTGCAATCCCGTAAACCCTCCCAGCTTTCTGGTGGCCAGCGTCAGCGCGTGGCGATTGCTCGTGCGTTGGTGAATCAGCCGCGCGTATTGCTGCTGGATGAACCGCTTGGCGCGCTCGATCTCAAGCTGCGGGAACAGATGCAGTTTGAGTTGAAAAAGCTGCAACAGGAGCTGGGCATCACCTTTATTTTCGTCACCCACGATCAGGGTGAAGCGCTGTCGATGTCCGATCGCGTGGCGGTGTTTAACAACGGTCGCATCGAACAGGTTGATACTCCGCGCGAGCTTTATCTGCGCCCGAAAACACCTTTCGTGGCGGGCTTTGTCGGTACCTCTAACGTCTTTGATGTCAGCATGACTGAAAAGCTTTGCGGCATGACGGGCCAGTGGTCATTGCGTCCGGAACACATCCGGCTGGATACCGCAGGTGAGATACAGGTCAACGGCGTGGTGCAGGCGGTGCAATATCAGGGCGCAGCGACTCGCTATGAAATCCGGCTGGCAGGCGGGGAAAAGTTGCTGGTGAGCCAGGGGAACTTCAGCGGTGGCGCACAGCCGGATGGCCCAACGCCGGGGCAAACTGTGCTGGCTTCGTGGTCACGGGAGGCCATGGTGCCGCTGGACGGAGGGAGGTGAAATGACCATGAGTATCGCACCGCTTCCTTCCACTCCGCGCAGTAATCGGCTTTCCGGTCTGTTATGGCGCAAACCTTCGCTCGGGCTGTTTTTGTTACTGCTCGGGCCATTGATGTGGTTTGGCATCGTGTATCTCGGCTCCCTGCTGACATTGTTGTGGCAGGGGTTTTACACCTTCGATGATTTTACGATGTCCGTCACGCCGGATCTCACGCTGGCGAACCTGAAAGCGCTGTTTAACCCGGCAAACTACGACATTATCGTGCGCACGCTGGTGATGGCGATATCGGTGACACTCGCCAGCGCCATTCTGGCGTTCCCGATGGCGTGGTACATGGCGCGCTACACCAGCGGCAAATGGAAAGCGTTCTTTTATATCGCCGTAATGCTGCCGATGTGGGCGAGTTACATCGTCAAGGCGTATGCGTGGACGTTGCTGCTGGCGAAAGATGGCGTCGCGCAATGGTTTCTTGGGCACATGGGGCTGGAAGGGTTGCTGAACGAGTTTCTGCTGCTGCCTGCGGTGGGCGGGAATACGCTGTCGACATCCGGGCTCGGGCGTTTCCTGGTGTTCGTCTACATCTGGCTGCCGTTCATGATCCTGCCGGTTCAGGCCGCGCTGGAACGTTTGCCGCCGTCGCTTTTACAGGCCTCAGCGGATTTAGGCGCTTATCCTCGCCAGACGTTTCGCTACGTGGTGTTACCGCTGGCGATCCCGGGCATTGCAGCAGGGTCTATCTTCACGTTCTCGCTGACGTTAGGTGACTTTATTGTGCCGCAGCTTGTCGGGCCGCCAGGCTACTTCATTGGTCAGATGGTCTATTCCCAGCAAGGGGCGATTGGCAACATGCCGATGGCGGCTGCATTCACCCTTGTGCCCATCGTCCTGATTAGCCTTTATCTGGCGTTCGTGAAACGTCTGGGAGCATTCGATGCACTCTGAACGAGCACCGTGGTTCCTGAAACTGGCGGCCTGGGGCGGGGTTATCTTCCTGCATTTCCCGCTCGCCATCATCGCTATCTATGCCTTCAACACCGAAGACGCGGCGTTCAGTTTTCCCCCGAAAGGGCTGACGCTGCACTGGTTTAGCGTGGCCGCAGGGCGCAGTGACATTCTCGACGCAGTGACGTTGTCACTTCAGATTGCTGCACTGGCCACCGTGATTGCGCTGGTGCTTGGCACGCTTGCTGCAGCGGCCCTCTGGCGCAGCGAGTTTTTTGGCAAGAATGCCATCTCGCTGCTGTTGCTGTTGCCGATTGCCTTACCGGGGATCATCACGGGTCTGGCGCTGTTGACGGCCTTTAAAGCCATCAATCTGGAGCCAGGTTTTTTCACCATTGTGGTCGGGCATGCCACCTTCTGCGTGGTGGTGGTGTTTAACAACGTTATCGCTCGTTTCCGCCGGACATCGTGGAGTCTGGTGGAGGCATCGATGGATTTAGGCGCCAGCACCTGGCAAACCTTCCGTTATGTGGTGCTGCCGAACCTCGGTTCAGCGCTGCTGGCAGGGGGCATGCTGGCGTTCGCACTGTCGTTTGATGAAATCATCGTCACCACGTTTACCGCAGGCCATGAGCGCACCTTGCCGCTGTGGCTGCTCAACCAGTTAGGCAGACCGCGCGATGTGCCGGTGACTAACGTGGTGGCATTGCTGGTGATGCTGGTGACAACCCTTCCGATTCTGGGGGCCTGGTGGCTGACACGCGACGGCGAAACGGTCGCCGGAAGCGGTAAATAATTGCACAAGTAGGGAGCAGGATATGCAACACAACTTATTGATAAACGGCGAACTGGTCGCAGGCAAAGGCGAGAAACAGCCTGTCTATAATCCGGCCACTGGCGAAGTGATCCTTGAGATAGCCGAAGCGACCGCCGAACAGGTGGATGCTGCGGTACTGGCTGCCGATCGTGCTTTTGTGGAATGGGGACAAACCACGCCAAAAGCTCGCGCTGAGTGTTTGCTCAAACTGGCCGATGTGATTGACGAGCACGCGGAAACATTCGCCAAACTGGAATCGCTCAACTGCGGTAAACCGCTGCACTGTGTGATCAACGACGAACTGCCTGCTGTGGCTGACGTCTTCCGTTTCTTCGCGGGCGCGGCCCGTTGTCTGAACGGCCTGGCGGCAGGTGAATATCTGGAAGGGCACACCTCAATGATCCGCCGTGATCCGGTGGGCGTTGTCGCCTCCATCGCGCCGTGGAACTATCCGTTGATGATGGCCGCGTGGAAGCTGGCTCCGGCGCTGGCGGCAGGCAACTGCGTGGTCATCAAACCGTCTGAAATCACTCCGTTAACAGCGTTGAAACTGGCGGAACTGGCGAAAGACATCTTCCCGGCAGGCGTAATTAATGTGTTGTTTGGGCGCGGGAAAACCGTTGGCGACCCGCTGACCGGGCATGAAAAAGTGCGCATGGTCTCGCTGACAGGGTCGATTGCCACAGGCGAGCACATCATTTCGCACACCGCATCGTCTATCAAACGTACACACATGGAACTGGGCGGCAAAGCACCCGTTATCGTTTTCGACGATGCGGATTTGGACGCTGTTGTGGAAGGTGTGCGCACCTTCGGTTTCTATAACGCAGGGCAAGACTGCACCGCCGCCTGCCGAATCTACGCGCAGAAAGGCATTTACAACGCGCTGGTAGAAAAACTGGGCGCGGCCGTGGCAAGCCTGAAAATGGGCGCACCCGATGATGAAAGCACCGAACTCGGCCCTCTGAGCTCAGAAGCACATCTCGGCCGCGTCGCACAGGCAGTTGAAAAAGCCAAAAGCCTTGGCCACGTGCAAGTCGTCACCGGCGGCGCCAAAGCGGACGGCAAAGGTTATTTCTTCCAGCCAACCGTGCTGGCTGGCGCAAAACAAGAAGACGATATCGTGCAGCGCGAAGTGTTTGGCCCGGTCGTCAGCGTCACCGTGTTTGACGAAGAAGAGCAAGTTCTGGGCTGGGCAAACGACTCACAATACGGGCTGGCCTCGTCAGTGTGGACCAAAGACGTCGGGCGCGCGCACCGCATGAGCGCACGCTTGCAGTATGGCTGCACCTGGGTGAACACCCATTTCATGCTGGTCAGCGAAATGCCGCACGGCGGACAAAAACTCTCAGGCTACGGCAAAGATATGTCGGTGTATGGCCTGGAAGATTACACCGTGGTTCGGCATGTGATGATAAAGCACTGATTTTAATCAGTTTCAGACTTATCGAACCATGCCAGTAACAGCAATGCTAAACCGCCGTCAGGCGGTTTTTTGCTTTGCCTGCTTAAGCCCCTCACTACTATACATGTTAATAATCTCTTCTCTCACCCAATGATGTCCAGGGTGGCTGTGGCTGCGTTCATGCCAAATGATACAAACATCAAATTTTTCTGCGAGCCAAGGGAGATTTATGATGGTGAGTTCACTCTGAATGACTTGCGATAAACGTCGGGGAATAAGCGAGACCATATCGCTTTTCAACACGATTTCAGGAATAAACAAAAATGAAGCAGCCGACATCACAACATTGCGTTTAAATCCAAATGTGGCAAGTGCCTCATCAATGGGTGTCGTAAAACTCCCCCCGGAAGGAGAAACGATAACGTGCTCCAGCTTTACAAATTCCTCCATAGAGAGTTTTGCATTAAGCGCAGGATGTCCGGCCCGCCCGATCAAAACGTAGTCTTCATCAAACAAGTGGTGGGTGCGCAGCTGTGTGTGGAAGGCGTCATGTGATGCAAAGACGAAGTCTGCGTCACCGCTGGCCAACTGCTGGTCTAACTGTGTCATATCAAGATGACGTACCGCAATGCGCACTCCCGGCGCTTTTTTCCGTAGCATAAGCACCAGCGGTATGACTGTCGTGGCCTGAATATAATCAGTACAGGCAATGGTTAAGGTCAATTTAGCCCGGTCAGGGTGAAAATCGTTATGCGAATTGAGAGTAAGCCGCAGTTTATCCAGTGCTTCGCGTAGCGGAACTAACAGCTCAAGAGCCTTCTCTGTTGGCGTCATTCCACGCCTTGCTGGAATGAGTAACGGGTCATCAAACATTTCCCGGAGGCGACTGAGCTGTGCACTGACAGCAGGCTGGCTAAGGTGCAATCGTGCGGCTGCCTTTGTCACATTTTTTTCTGCAAGCAAAGCTTCAAGTGTCAGTAACAGATTTAAATCAATTCGTCTGGTATCCATTTGATGGATTCCTAAATATAAATCAATCAATTTCACTTATCTCTTATCACTCCTGATAATTCAAGCTCAGCGTTCAAATAAATCAGGAATAAACGTATGCAAGTGAATACCAAACCCCTCATCACTGTGGTCGGCGCGCTCAGCAAGCAAGGGAGAAGTGTCGTTCGATCTTTGCTGGAAAGTAAGCTTTATCGCGTTCGTGGCTTAACCCGTCGCATCGACTCGCCTGAAGCACAAGAACTGAAAGGTCTCGGGGCGGAACTTGTTCAGGTTTCCCTTGAACCTGGTCATAAATTGAAATTTATTGAGGCTTTTCAGGGAGCTGATGGGGTCTTTATGATAACACCAGGCATGCCACCAGATGCGCCATTCGCCTCAACGAATGAGCGTGCATTGGGAAAGGAAATTGCAGATGCAGCGGTAGAGGCGGGAGTACAACATTTGATTTTCAGCAGTCTTGAGAATGTTGATGAAATGACTGACGGGAAGAAATGGGTCCCCCATTTTACGGATAAAGCCAGGATTGAGGAGTACATTCGTACTTTGCCAATCAAGAGTTCATTTATTTACATGGCATTCTTTTACACAAATCTACTGGAGTATTATCCACCCTATCAAGAAGGCGATTCGTTAGTATTCCCTATTTATTTGCCCGCAGATTTCCGGGCGGCATTTGTTGATCCGTTGACTGCAACAGGGCCAGCAGTGTTGGAAGTTTTTCAGCATCCGGAAAAATATGCGGGTTGTTCACTCCCTGTCATTGGTGAAATTATTTCTCCCCAGGAGATGGTTGAAACCTTCTCTCGTGTGACGGGAATAAAAGCAAAATATAGTCCAGCCATCACGCGTAAAGACTTATTGCACCATTTTCCGTCCTACGCAGGTATGGAAGGGTTGACTGAAGAAATTGTGCAAATGGCAGAATATACAATTGAATACGGCTATTATCGTAAAGAGCGCGATCTGATGTGGAGCAGGAACATTAACCCACAAACGTTGACCTGGGAGCAATTTCTTCGTACCTCCGGTTGGCAAGGGCAATCTCAATCTTTCAATTGCTAAATAGCTGCGCCTAATACCGCTACACTTTTGCCTGACCATGTTTTCCTCCGGGGAATGGGCTGACTGTTTCCATAAAATGGTGAACCTTTCTCAGCAGTTGCCACATTGTCCGGCACTGATGATTCCGGGTTATCGTGTCGTGCAGCGCCTGCCAGAGCCGCTCAACATGATTCACCCATGGCAAGTAAACCGGCTGATAAATCACCCTGAACTTCGGGTTGGCTTTCAGCCAGCGCAACGTTTCACGGCTTTTATGGATGATGTCGTTATCCACGATGAGGGTGATTGTTTTCGCCCGCCGGTATGTCGCTTTCAGATGCGTTAACAGACTAATAAATAATGATGAACTTTTGCTGCTGCCACCTACGTAGCTCACTTTTCCCGTACCACTGTGCAGCGCTCCGGCCAGATAATATTTTTCATTCTGCCCTGGAGTCACCACGCGTTTTTGATGCCCGCGCAGCTGCCAGTCTGCACCGATTTTCGGATTGAGGTGGATATCCACTTCATCCTCATAAAAGACCGGGTGCTCTGCGCTGCATTCGTCCAGCGCTTTGTGGATTGCGGCCATCTTTTCATC
>NZ_JBLFJW010000055.1:0-16310 GCF_047713085.1 Pantoea sp. sgz302252 | reverse complement strand
TTTTAGTGTTTGCGCCCCTCGCCCCGTGGGAGAGGGGTCGGGGGAGAGGGCATCAGACCGCACTTTTCTTATGTAAGAAGCGCCGCCGGGCATCTCACATTAGCGTTAAACCAAATAGCTCATCGCCAGGCCAATAAACAGCACCAGCCCAACGTAGTTATTGTTCATAAACGCCTTAAAACAGGCATCGCGCTCGCGGTCTTTAATCAATTTCTGCTGATAAACGAACAGTGCCCCGGCAACAAAAATCGACCAGTAAAACGCCCAATTGAGCCCGCTCATCCAGCCTACTGCCGCCATCAGCGCCAGCACCGCTACCTGCAAAATGCCGATAATCAGTTTGTCTTGTTTGCCGAACAGAATCGCTGTGGATTTCACGCCAATCTTCAGGTCATCGTCACGGTCGACCATCGCATACTGCGTGTCATACGCCACCGCCCAGCAGATATTGGCGAGGAACATCAGCCAGCAACTTAGCGGCAGCGTTTCACTGACGGCGGCATAGGCCATCGGAATCGACCAGCCAAACGCCGCGCCTAACACCACCTGCGGCAGATGGGTGTAGCGCTTCATAAACGGATAGACCCATGCCAGCGCCAGCCCGGCGACGGAAAGCAGGATGGTCATTTTGTTGAGCGTCAGCACCAGCAGGAAGGAAAGCAGAACCAACACCACAAACAGCCCACGCGCTTCTTTTTCGCTGACATCGCCACTTGGCAGTGGGCGATGCACAGTGCGCTTCACATGACCATCGAATTTACGATCGGCATAGTCATTCACCACGCAACCTGCCGCGCGCATCAGCCAGACACCTGCGACAAAAACCGCCAGTATCCACAGCGGTGGCACACCGGGCGTGGCAACCCACAGCGCCCACAGCGTTGGCCACAGCAACAGCAGCGCGCCAATCGGTTTGTCGGTACGCATCAGGCGGTGATAAGCCAGCAGCTTATTCTGCGTCAGACTCCTCTCCATTCTTCTTTTCCTCTCAGTACAGCGGTGATGCAGGTAAAAACAGCTCTGTCAGCAGCAGCGGTTTTCCACTCAGCCGGAGACGGGAACGGCGTCCCCACAGCTCTGCATCCTTACCAATCTCGATAAAATCGCGGGTTAACGTCGACGATGTAAACAGATAGCGCCCCAACGGCGTATTACCCAGCTGCTGTAATTGCAGCTCAGGGCCACTCAGGGTGGATTCCGGCACGACGGTGCGCCCGACAAGCCAGGGTTCGCCGTCAGCACAGAGCAAGATTTCGCGCAGCCAGTAGCGCGATTCAGCAGGCAGGAGTGACAGCTCTTCAGCCACTTCATCCTGCCCGACAAACGCTTCGCGGATAAGCGTTACCGTCACGCTTTTGCCTTGCTGTTCAAAACGTTTAGTCATGGAATCTTCCAGCAGCAGCCAGTCGCGAAGCTGTGCGTCGAGTTCCGGAAGGGTGGCGAAATAGCGTAGCGCGCGCAGTTGCGCCAGCGCAGGGTGTGACATGCCTGACTCTCCGATACAAAACTTACCGGCATTGTATCGTAGAAAACGGCTTACGGGAGGAAGAAACATGAATATACGATCTTCTGCGCAACAGCGATGCAACACGTGCCATTGCGTCAGAAAAAACGGTGCGCCCGCGAGGACGCACCGAATGGCCAGGGCCTAAACATCAGCATTGTGGGGAGATGTTTACCCCTTGCCTTTTACACTGCTGATAAAGGTGGAACGTGCAGACGTTGAACCGAGGCGCTCGGCTTCGTTCAACAATTTGAGGGCCTTATCAATATTGCCTTCTTTCACCGCCTGTTTGATGGCGTTGTTGAAGTAACTTTCCGTGTCGTTCAGTACCGGTTCGCTCTTCGCTGCCGGAGCAGAAGAAGCGGCTGCCGCTGGTGCTGCAACAGCCGTTGCCGCTACTGGGGCAGCCGCAGGTGCACTGTAAACCGGTGCTGCCGTGTTACCCACGGTGACAGGACCAGGGCCGGAAGAACCGAACAGTGGGCCAACCAGAACGCTGGAGGCTGACGAGGTTTTCACTTGCAGTTTGAGCGTGCCATCGGTGACGTGGCGAGCAATCGGGTCCGGAATATCCGGCACGGCGTTACCGGTGCCTTTGGCATAGGCTTTTGCCGGGTCAACCAGTTTGGTGGTCTGCTGCAAATCCTGCGGCGTGGTGAACACCAGCACATAAATTTTCTGCTGGCCCAGCGCTGGCGTCAGGCGCATCACCCCTTCCAGGCGATCGGCGCTCATCACACCGGGTTCCTGATAGGTAAAATAGTTGCTTGGGAAGAACGCCGATGGCGTCATGTTCTGATCCAGAATCAGCACGTTCGGTGCAAAGACGCTGGTTTGTTTGTTCACTTCGCTGGTCAGGGTGATATTCAGCTCACCAATATTTGCTGGCACGCTGTAAGCCGCAACCGGACCGGAAATCCCCGGCACATTCAGCTGCTGGCCACCCGTGGCAAGGGTCGTGTTTTGGGTTTTCGATTGGTCAACCGGCGTCCAGGTCAACTGCTGCAGCGCAGAAGCCGGGATAGCAGGCGCCGCGGTAGTGTTCTGCGGCACAAAATTCACATCAGCAAAACTGACTGCCGGAACGCTTGCCAGCAGGCCAGCGGAGAGGCAGAGGGCAACAAAACTTTTCTTCATTTTCATTTTTTATTACCTCAAGGACAGGGCTCAGCGGTAGCCAGGCAATAGCGCGCTGAGTCTAAAACAGAGGGGCTTTCGCCCCTCTTTATGTGGCATAACAGTGGGTTAACTTAACTGCGAATTACCACCAGATTTCCATCTGGGCACCGAAGCTCCACTCGTCGCTATCGCCGCGGCCCAGGCCAGCGGTCTGCATACCGAAGTTAGAGTTGAAGTTGCCGCTGGTAGAAATCGGGCTACCACCGGTGTCATAACCCCATTTCTCATCCCACTTGGCGTAGGTCGCGAAGACACGGATTGCCGGACGGGACCAGATGCTGTCGCCCGCTTGCCATTGCTGTGCCAGGGTAATTTTGTACTGGTTGTTGGTGTCGCCGGTGTTCTGGGATTTGACGTTGTCGTAGCCCACTTCCAGCAAGGTACTCATGATTGGCGTCCATTTGTACATTGGACGAACACCCACGGTGTACCACTTGGTGCCGTTGTTGTTATCCCAGTTGATGTCCTGGTACATACCGACGTACATCAGGTCCCAGCTGTCACCGAGCGAGATTGCACCGTGGTCGAGGATACGCAGCAGGTGGCCGTTGTTGTTGATGCCGTAGGCATACAGTTTGCCATCGGTATCGTCATTGCCAAGACCGATGCCCGCGCCCTGAGACAGGCCTTTACCCTGAGAAGTCATGGAGTCAGTGGCGTACTGAACCACGAACTTGTTAAAGCCTTTCAGCATGCTCTGGGTGTGTTCAGCGGTGAACATCCAGCCATCTTTCGAAGCCTGTGGCTGCAGGTAGTAATCGTCGTTTACGTTGGTGTGACCGTAGTCAACACCCAGTTCCAGCGTACCGCCTGGGTTGATTTCCATCTGCGCCAAACGCACGTCGAACACGTCGTTCGCGGTGGCGGTGGTGTAGTCACGAACCTGGTTGCTGGCGAAGGTAGAAGAACCGCCTGCTTCAGTCGAGCGGGTCACCGCCATCGAGAGTTTACCGAAGCCGAGATCGACGTTTTCCAGACCTGCACCCGGGCCGGAGATATCCCAGTAGTAGAAGTCGATCATGTGAACGTCATGACGCTGGTAGAAGCGCTTACCGGCCCACATGGTAGAGCCTGGCAGCCATTCGATCAGGTTTTTACCCTGCACGTTCGCTTCACGGAACGCTGGGTCAGTCGCTTCCCAGTCGTTCTGCTGTGCTACGGAGTAGGCAACGTTAGTGTCGAAGTAGAAGCTCTTGTCGCCTTCTTTCCACACTTCCTGACCCAGCTTCAGCTCGGCGTAAGTTTCACATTCGTTACCGAGACGATATTTACTTTGTGCACCAGTCGCCTGGAAACACTGTTGCGCGCCGCCGCTACCGGTCCAGCCGATACCCGAACGGGCGTAACCTTTAAAATCTACGGCGCCCGCGTGCGCAGACAAAATGCCCGCAGTCACGGCGATCGCCAGTGGAAGTTTGCGCAGAGTAATCATCATTCTATCTCCTGAGACCATTGCTTTCTTTTGTTATGGGATTTAAACGCCCGGTTCTTTGTGCAGCCGACGACATGCGGTGCCATCCTCACGGAACAGATGGCAACGCTCTGGCGGCAGACCGATAGCGAATCTGGCTCCCTCTTCTACCAACACCACGTCGTTCTGGCGGTAAACCAGGTTTTGACGGATGGCGGGGATCTGGATATGAATTTGCGTTTCGTGACCGAGTTGCTCGACGACCTGAACGTCACCTTCGAGCGTGACATCAGCGATGTCGCTTGGCAGAAGATGTTCAGGACGAATACCTAACGACATGTTGGCGCCCACCTGCACGCCCGTACTTTCCACCGGCAGCCACACTTGCTGACGGTTAGGGAGCTCTACCTGCACCTGCTCAATGGCGGTGGCGGTAACTTTCACCGGCAGGAAGTTCATCTTCGGCGAGCCGATAAAGCCCGCAACGAAGCGGTCTGCCGGGTAGTGATACAGTTCCAGTGGTTTGCCGACTTGCGCCACTCGCCCGGCATCCAGCACCACAATTTTGTCGGCCAGCGTCATCGCTTCGACCTGATCGTGGGTGACGTAAATCATCGTGCGCCCAAGGCGTTTATGCAGACGAGAAATCTCAATACGCATCTGTACACGCAGCGCGGCATCAAGGTTGGAAAGCGGTTCATCCAGCAGGAACACGCGAGGCTCTGCCACCAGCGTACGACCAATCGCCACGCGCTGACGCTGCCCGCCGGAGAGCGCTTTCGGTTTACGATCCAACAGGTGCGCCAGTTGCAGCACTTCGGACACCTGAGTGACTTTCTGGTTGATAACGTCTTTTTTCGCGCCCGCGAGCTTGAGACCGAAGGACATGTTTTCGGCGACGGAGAGATGGGGATACAACGCATAAGACTGGAAGACCATGCCGATTCCGCGTTCCGCAGGCGGCGTGTCATTCATACGTTTATCACCAATCAACAACTCACCACTGGTGATGGTTTCCAGCCCGGCAATCATGCGCAACAGCGTGGATTTGCCGCAACCTGATGGCCCGACAAACACCACGAACTCTCCCTCCTGGATGTCGAGATTGATGTCTTTTGACACCACCACGTCACCCCAGGCTTTCGTTACATTTCGCAGCTGTACGCTCGCCATCCCCTTCTCCCTTCGTTACAACCCGTCACTAAATGAAATATTCGTTCTGCGCCGACTATGGGCTACCAATAACTTTCGTGAATCCTCCACCCCCTGGCTTTTTTGTGGGGGAGGAGGCGGGAGGATGAGGAGGGCTAGTCTGCCCCCGCATCTGGCGGGGCCTGGCTAAAATCGTGATGAACACGGCAAAAATCAGCGTCATTTTGTGTGCGCCAGGACGCATAACTTAATTTTATGTAACAGAGATCACACAAACCGGGGGTGGGGCGTAGGGTCGGGGAGGATGGAAAGAGGTTGCTAAGAAAGGAAACTCAACCGGGTAAAAGCCACCAGGCGTATCCACGAGCACATCACCAAAAAGGACGGGATATATGAAAATCAAAACTGGCGCACGCATCCTCGCGCTGTCGGCACTGACCACGATGATGTTTTCCGCCTCTGCCTTCGCCAAGATTGAAGAAGGCAAGCTGGTTATCTGGATCAACGGCGACAAAGGCTATAACGGCCTTGCAGAAGTCGGTAAGAAATTCGAGAAAGACACCGGCATTAAAGTCACCGTAGAGCATCCGGATAAACTGGAAGAGAAATACCCGCAGGTTGCCGCGACCGGTGATGGCCCGGACATTATCTTCTGGGCACACGACCGCTTTGGTGGCTACGCTCAATCCGGCCTGCTGGCTGAAGTCACTCCCGATAAAGCGTTCCAGGACAAACTCTATCCGTTCACCTGGGATGCAGTGCGTTACAACGGCAAGCTGATTGCTTATCCCATCGCTGTTGAAGCCCTGTCACTCATCTATAACAAAGACCTGGTGCCAAACCCGCCAAAAACCTGGGAAGAGATCCCGGCTCTGGATAAAGCGCTGAAGGCGAAAGGCAAATCTGCGCTGATGTTCAACCTGCAAGAACCGTACTTCACCTGGCCGCTGATTGCTGCTGATGGCGGTTACGCGTTCAAATTTGAAAACGGCAAATACGACGTGAAAGACGTGGGCGTGGACAACGCTGGCGCGAAAGCGGGCCTGACCTTCCTGGTTGACCTGATTAAAAACAAACACATGAATGCCGATACCGACTACTCCATCGCCGAAGCCGCTTTCAACAAAGGTGAAACCGCGATGACCATCAACGGTCCTTGGGCGTGGTCCAATATCGACAAGAGCAAAATCAACTACGGCGTGACCCAACTGCCAACCTTCAAAGGCAAAGCGTCTAAACCGTTCGTCGGCGTGCTGAGCGCGGGTATCAACGCCGCCAGCCCGAACAAAGAGCTGGCGAAAGAGTTCCTTGAAAACTATCTGCTGACCAACGACGGTCTGGCGGAAGTGAATAAGGACAAACCGCTGGGTGCCGTGGCGCTGAAAACTTACCAGGAGCAACTGGAGAAAGATCCACGCATCGCCGCCACCATGGCGAACGCCAAAACCGGCGAAATCATGCCTAACATCCCACAAATGGCTGCGTTCTGGTATGCAACGCGTACTGCTGTGATCAACGCTGCCAGCGGTCGTCAGACTGTTGATGCTGCGCTGAAAGATGCTCAGGGTCGTATTACTAAGTAAGGCTTTTATCCCCTCACCCCGGCCCTCTCCCCAAAGGGGCGAGGGGGAAAACAGCGCTCGGTCTGTTCCCTCTCCCTTCCAGGGAGAGGGTTAGGGTGAGGGTAGTTTCAAATAATGTGCTGTAGAGGAAGAACCCCATGGATGCCGTTAAAAAGAGTCACTGGTGGCAGAGCGATACGCTGAAGTGGTCCGTGACTGGACTGCTGGGCCTGCTGGTTGGCTATCTTGTTGTTTTGATGTACGCCCAGGGGGAGTACCTGTTTGCCATCATGACGCTGATTTTGAGCTCAGTTGGCCTCTATATTTTCGCCAATCGTAAAGCCTACGCGTGGCGTTACGTCTATCCAGGCATGGCCGGGATGGGCTTGTTCGTCTTGTTCCCGCTTATCTGTACCATCGCTATCGCCTTCACCAACTACAGCAGCACTAACCAGCTGACTCAGGAACGTGCGCAGCAGGTACTGATGGACCGTTCTTATCAGGCGGGCAAAGCCTATAACTTCGGGTTATATCCGGCGGGCGAGGAGTGGAAGCTGGCGCTTACTGATGGCGACAGCGGTAAGAATTATGTCTCCGACGCGTTCAAACTGGGCGGTGAGCAAAAAATCACGCTGAAAGAAGCCGATGCCCTGCCAGAAGGCGAGCGCGGCAACCTGCGTGTTATCACCCAAAATCGCCAGGCGCTGAACCAACTGACGGCCATTCTGCCGGATGACAGCAAAGTCATCATGAGCTCACTGCGTCAGTTCTCGGGCACGCGTCCGCTGTACACCGCTGGGGAAAACGGCGAACTGACCAACAACCAGAGCGGCGTGAAATACCGTCCTGACAATCAAGTCGGTTTTTATCAGTCGGTCAACGCCGACGGCAACTGGGGTGACGAGAAACTCAGCCCGGGTTACACCGTCAGCATCGGCTGGGACAACTTCACTCGCGTCTTCACCGACGAAGGCATTCAGAAACCGTTCTTCGCCATTTTCGTCTGGACGGTGGTCTTCTCTGTGCTGACCGTTCTGCTAACCGTGGCGGTTGGCATGGTGCTGGCGTGCGTCATTCAGTGGGAATCGCTGAAAGGCAAAGCGATTTACCGCGTGCTGTTGATTCTGCCCTACGCCGTGCCGTCGTTCATCTCGATTCTGATTTTCAAAGGGCTGTTCAACCAGAGCTTCGGTGAAATCAACATGATGCTGAGCGCGCTGTTTGGCATTAAGCCAGCCTGGTTCAGCGACCCGACCACCGCCCGATCGATGATCATCATCGTCAACACCTGGCTTGGCTATCCGTACATGATGATCCTCTGCATGGGGCTGCTGAAAGCGATTCCGGATGACCTGTATGAAGCGTCGGCAATGGACGGTGCCGGCCCGTTCCAGAACTTCTTCAAGATTACGCTGCCGCTGCTGATCAAGCCGCTAACCCCGCTGATGATTGCCAGCTTCGCGTTCAACTTTAACAACTTCGTGCTGATTCAGCTGTTGACCAACGGCGGGCCAGACCGTCTGGGCACCACCACGCCTGCGGGCTACACCGACTTGCTGGTGAGCTACACCTACCGCATCGCCTTTGAAGGCGGCGGCGGTCAGGACTTTGGCCTCGCAGCGGCAATTGCCACGCTGATCTTCCTGTTGGTAGGGCTGCTTGCGATTATCAACCTGAAAGCCACACGCATGAAATTTGACTAAGGAGGGCATCAAAAATGGCAATGGTACAACCGAAATCCCAGAAGCTGCGCCTCTTTATCACGCACCTGTTACTGCTGATATTTATCGCGGCGATCATGTTCCCGCTGCTGATGGTTATCGCTATCTCGCTGCGTGAAGGGAACTTCGCGACCGGCAGCCTTATCCCGGACCAGATTTCCTGGGAGCACTGGAAACTGGCGCTTGGTTTCAGTGTGGAACATGCCGATGGCCGCGTTACACCGCCGCCGTTCCCGGTGCTGTTGTGGCTGTGGAACTCCATCAAAATCGCGGGCATCACGGCGATAGGGATTGTGGCGCTGTCCACCACTTGCGCTTATGCCTTCGCCCGTATGAAGTTCCCGGGGAAAGCCACCCTGCTGAAAAGCATGCTGATTTTCCAGATGTTCCCGGCTGTGCTCTCACTGGTTGCGTTGTATGCCTTGTTCGACCGTCTCGGCCAGTACGTGCCGTTTATCGGCCTGAACACCCACGGCGGCGTTATCTTCGCCTACATGGGCGGCATCGCGCTGCACGTGTGGACGATTAAGGGCTACTTCGAAACTATCGATGGCTCGCTGGAAGAAGCGGCCGCGCTGGACGGCGCAACCCCATGGCAGGCCTTCCGCCTGGTGCTGTTGCCGCTTTCCGTGCCGATTCTGGCGGTGGTCTTTATTCTGTCGTTTATCGCCGCGATTACCGAAGTCCCGGTCGCGTCACTGCTGCTGCGTGATGTGAACAGCTACACCCTGGCGGTCGGCATGCAGCAATACCTCAACCCACAAAACTACCTGTGGGGCGACTTTGCCGCGGCGGCTGTGCTCTCCGCCATTCCTATCACCGTTGTGTTCCTGCTGGCTCAACGCTGGCTGGTAAACGGCCTGACCGCCGGCGGGGTGAAGGGATAAGTTTTCATCGTTATATGCCACTGTAATGCCACGTTATCCTCATGTTTGACCCTAACTTGTGACTGTTGTTTGGCGCTCCCCGGAGCGCCCTTTTTTTATTCGCGCCTTAGCCGCTTGGAGTTACACAGCCACAGCGTAACCACCAGCAACAAGATCGCCGCCGAGTAGATCAGCACATCCAAAGGCGATTTATGATCGACGATGATCAGCCGCACAATAGCGGTGATCCCGATGTAGACAAAGTAACGTAACGGAAAGTGAAAGCCGGACTGAAAGTACTTCACAATCAGGGCGATAAATTCGAAATAGAGGAAGTAAACCACCAGCCCTTCCACCAGCTCATATTTGCTGGTCTGTTCCGGGGCGAACAGGACATCGGCCAGATGGACGGTTTCTTTGCCAAGGAAAACCACCAGGATCAGGCCAAGGCTAAGCAAACCCAGATTGAGCACGGTCTGCAAAACGGTGGAGATAAATTCAACGCGTGGACGGGTCAGCGACGTCATACAGCACCTCCTTCGCAGTGGCGAGCTTCCTGTATAACGCAAAATTGTGACGGAGATCTACATTTTTTGTTTATATTTTATTCAGCGCACCGCCCGGCGGCGCTTCGCTTGCACGGGCCTACGAAGGGTTTTGTAGGCCGGGCAAACAACGTGCCGCCCGGCAATCCCTGCTAGCGGAAATTCACACTCCGATCGCTGGTCATATCATAAAGCTGGAACTTACGCCCAAGCTGCTGACCGCCGTCTCGCGTGAGCGGTGTCCAGCCAATCGCCGCGCGGCTGCGGGTCGGGCCGGACGAGAACAAGTCCAGCGGCACCGACACATACACGCCTTTGGTAAAATCACCTTCGCCATATTCCTGTGCCGAAACGTTGGTGATCGTTGCATAAGCGCCCACCACCACGCCGCTGTCGAAGTGTTTTGACACTTCCAGCGTGCCGCCTTTATCGCCCGCCAGATACTGGCCGACGCTGGCTTTAATCAGCACATCCTGAGCAAACGGCGGCGTCCACCAGGCTGCCAGATTGCCCACTTTTGCGCTGTAATCGGTGAACTTCATCATGTCCATTGAGCTGCGCCAGTCACGCTGTTTCACGTAGTTGGCATCCACACCAAACGCCCAGTTGCTGTCCACAGGGCGCCACAGCACTTCCGCGCCCACGCCGCCGTACATGGTTTCGAGATAACCGCCGTACACCTGACCGTAAAAATCGTTGCCCAGATACTGGAGATAGTTGGCCTGCAGGTTGTTCACGTAGACATCGTTTTCGACGTAATCGCGCACGTGAGTACGCACGCGTGGCAGCGTGGAATCGTTCGGCGGGTTGGTGTAATTAAACTTGTCGTAGTTATTGGCGATGTTGCCAAACAGGCTACCGGTGGTCAGCAGGTGATCGGTCACCCACCAGTCGGCGGTCGCCATTACGCCAAGCTGGTACATGTAGAAACTTTCTGGCCCGCCGATGGACTGGCTCAGCACCGGATCGATGTGGAAATCAAACGATGATTTATCGATGTACCAGCCCTGCTCCGTTTTATCGGGCACCACAGGGGCTTCGCGTTTTTGCACCAACTGCGTTTCATGCCCCAACGGTTCGCCTTCCAGATGATGCTGAAGGCTCGCCACGTCCGTTTCGGTGGTGACCTGCGGCATATTAAGGCGGTTTTCCGTGATGCGAATGGTGCGTACACCGTCTGGCAGATCGTTGGCGATAATACGGTTCGCACGCTCGATACCTTCACGGGAATCGCGGTATTTCACCTGCTCACCTGTGACATACAGCGTGTCACCTTTGACCTGAATTTTCGGGTCAGCAAAACCAGCGTTGTACTTCAGCAAGGTCAGTTGATTCGCCACCACGGAGTGTTGCAGGATGGCGTCCTGCGGCTCCGGCTGGTATTTCGGACGAGCATTATCATTGTATGACGGACGCAGATCGTTGAAGTTGGTGCGCACCGTGAAGCCAAACATGAAGGTATTGCCGCGCTCGTAGCTCAGGTTTACGTCGGCCCAGTCAGCCACGCGGTAAATGGCGACGACGTTAAACTTGCTCTTCTGTTCGAGCTTTCCGGCAAAGTCTTCGCTGTAGTCATTGCCTTCGTACTCCAGTTTCAGGCGCAGCGGCTGCCAGGGGGTTTGATATTCCACCCCACCGAAAATCGACGCCGGGCCATGGAACATCTGGCTGCTGTCCATCGATCCGGCCTGGCGATAACTGTTGTTGCGATAACAGAACTTATCGTCATAGCTGCAAAACGGGTTTTTGACGTTGCCGCTGGTACCGAGATAGCCCCAACCAAGACCGAGGCTGAAATCAAACGGGCCCCAGGCTTTGTTCGCCACCACATATTCGGCATCGAACAAGCCTGTCCCGCCGATATCACGCGCACCGACGGACACCTGCGGCAACCAGTAACTCTCTTCCCACAGACGCAGTTTCAGGTCGAACGCTTTGTCTTTGTAGGTCTGATCGCCGGAAAACGACTCGACGCTGCTGTACTGTTTGGTACGCACGTCGGTATAGCGCAACGTGGTTTCCAGCCACGGGAACAGCTGCACCGAGGCGGAGTAGTAGCGGTACTGATCGTTATCGCGATAGTTGAGGCTGAGTTCCCCTTCACGCGCCATGCGCGCAGTGGGCGTTTGCAGCAGGCCCACTCCGCCGAAATCAGACTGAGAAGGACCTATCGGTGCCGGATACGTTTCTGCATGGCAGGCCGCGCTGATACTCAGCGCCAGCAGGCTGAAGAGATGGCTTTTTTTCATTGTTCCGGGATCCGCTGTGCAAGGGCGCGAAGAAGCTCAGCGTTCAGGTCATCGTACTTCTTCGTCCAAAGTGAGTCGGCGAAACCGACAAAAATAAGGCTGCCTGGCATTGGCTCAATATGGCGTTTGTTCCAGTAAGCGACAGGCACTTTTTCGCGGCGTCCATCCGGGTATATAACCCAGGCGTAGCTGCGGTCAGCGCCGCTTAACAGGCTCATATCATCGAGATAGCTCGCCACATCTTTACCCGGCGTGAACGCCACTTTTCCTGGACGACTGATCAGGCCAAAAAGGGTGATAGTGGTCGGTTGTTGTCCAACCCACAGGCTGTAGTGCCCTTCGAGTGGCGGATTGGCGCGCCGCCCAAGCCGAACACGATCCGGGTCGAGATTCACAAACTGTCGGCCGGTAACGTTGACCGCCTGAAGCTGTTGGCGCAGCGAAGCAATGGCCGCAGCCTCATCGCCACTTTCATCTGCCGCTAACGTCGCCAGTTCTGCCATCAGGGTTTGCTTCTGCTGTTGAGCGACAGCACTGGCCTGCTTTTCAGCAATGACAGCACCGGGCCACCAGCTTTTTGCCAGCCTCGGCTGGGCGACTAAATCCGCCAGATGCGCGGCATCTGTCAGGGTTTTAGGGTCTTTTGCGCCATCGATATAAACGTCAACCGTGCCTGCCGCCAGAGCCAGAGGCGCAACAAAGAACGCCATCAACGCAGCAAAGAGGGGTGATTTCATTGCTTTGCCGCCTTAATCAGAGTCATTTTGACCGGGAAGAAGCCAGCCCCAAGGTACTGTTCGGACTGACGAATCTGACCGTCGCTGTCGACCCAGAACCGGTTTTCCCAGCTCGCCTGATCGGTACTGACTTTCTCTACCAATACGCGTACAGCGGTGGTGTCATTCGCCAGTTTTAGCGTGTCCGTGCCGTCCCAGTGGAACTGAGAACGAGCGGTGGCGTAACGCACTTGCTTGTGTTCGGTCCAGCCCATCGTGCGGATCCAGCTTGCGCCATCGACGAGTTGATTGGGTTTCGCCAGCGGATCGTTGTCGATATTGCTGACGCTCAGCAGGTTGTCACCGCCGAGCAGCGTTTTCACCATGCGGGCATGTTGGGTGACGAGGGTCGCCTGATCCTGAGTCACCCATTTCTGCTGACCATTTTCAGAAAACGCGAGCACCACAAAAAGCTGAGGGCCGTTATTGAGCTGCAGGTATTGGCTGGCGTACGGCATGTTCTGGATATCATCGGCGGTTAACTGCACGCCCGGGGTGCCAAAAAGACTGTGCCAGAGAGATTTCCCCAGCCCTTCCGTGCTGGCAGAACAGGCCTGAAGCAGCAGGCAAAGCAGAATAATAATGGGTCGCTGCACGACTCTTCTCCGAAGGGGCAAAATAACCACACCGAAGTGTGGTTAGGATTAATGACCCGTAAGACTTAGCGGGTACTTGTGGTTGTTGTGGTGGTGGTTCCGGTATTGGAGCCATCACCACCCCCGGTCGCCGCCAGTGCGACCCCCACGGCCGAGCTTACGGCGCTGGCGCTGGTTGCGGCGGAACTGCCCGCAGAGACCGACGTCGCTGCCGACCCTGCCGCCTCACCGGTTTCCACCGGATCGGCATAAGCTGAAGCCGCCGCAAGCGCGGAAATGGCAAAAATGCCATACAGTACTTTTTTCATTGCTATTTCCCTTCATTGATTGAATGAATGGAGTGTCACCTGAGAAATTCAGGCGTCATCGAGTATACACAAGTAAAACGGTCGAATTAGGGCTCAGGAAATAAGCAAGAGGGTTTTCGGACAATGAGAAAAAATCATTATTTCAAAATTATCATCAATAATTAAGGTCATATTTATCAATTACATATTAAATAACCACCCTCAAGATAATCTTAAAAATTAAAATATGCATAAATCATCACAGGCTTTTTTAGGATTAACCTCATCACCACCTCGCGACATTATTCCCTGTATTTTAAGCGGGTAATTAATTGCATCATTAAGGCCAAAAACTCCGGAAAATAGCCTGAATGCCTTTTTGCGATCGTGATATTCCCTTCCTCGAAATCATTGCCATGCCCTTCTCCCGGATGTCCATCAGGAACAGGTTTTGCTCCGTCTCACTCAGTACAGTTTCTACATCTGCCATTTTTCTGATGAGAGGTTGGGATGAAAACGTTCACCGTGGGTCTGTTTGGGATTGGATTAGAAACCTATTGGCCGCAGTTTGATGGCCTGCGAGAGCAGCTTGAAGGTTATCTGAATCAGGTCGATAGCCAGTTACAACGCCGTGAAGTCGCCGTGGTGAACGGCGGTCTGGTCGACAGTTCACAAACGATGGATAACGCCACGGCACTGTTCGCCAGCAAGAATGTCGATGCGCTGGTGCTTTACATCACCACTTATGCGCTGAGCTCCACGGTGCTTCCTTTGGTGCAGCAACTGAACGTCCCGGTGCTGATCCTGGCCTTGCAGCCTGAAAAGAAAGTTCCTTGCGCCACCATCAACCAGCGTGAAGATCGCGGGGAGCGCACCGGGCAATGGCTGGCACATTGTCAGGCTTGTAGCGCGCCAGAACTGGTGAACGTTTTCCAGCGCGCGAATATCGGTTACTCGCTGGTTCCGGGCTATCTGGATGATGCCGAAGCCTGGCAAGAAATTGACGCGTGGCTGGCGGCAGCCGCAACCGTCAACGCCCTGAAACGCACGAACATCGGCGTGATGGGGCATTACTACAACGGCATGTACGACGTGTATTCGGACATGACCAACCTGTCAGCCAAATTTGGCGTGCGCTTTAAAGTGCTGGAGATCTGCGAACTGGCCGAAACGTTACCGACCATCACCGAAGAGCAGCGCAGCCAGAAACGCGAACAGGTTTATCGCACGCTGAGCGTTGACCCCGCTTGTGAGGAATATGAGTTACAGCGAGCCATCGCCACCTCTGTTGCGCTGGATAAACTGGCGGAACGCCACCAGCTTGGCGGAATGGCTTATTACTACGAGGGCAGTGCCGGGTCGCCGCAGGAGAACATCATTACTTCGGTTATCCTCGGCAACACTTTGCTCACCGAGCGAGAGATTCCGGTCGCGGGCGAATGCGAAATCAAAAACGTCATTGCGATGAAAATCCTCAGCCTACTGAAAGCCGGAGGCTCCTTCTCTGAGCCTTACGGCATCGACTTTGAACATCAGACGGTGCAGTGGGGCCACGATGGGCCAGCGCATCCATTGATGTCGTCAGATAAAGTCCGGCTGGTGCCTTTACCGGTTTATCACGGCAAGCCCGGAAAAGGCGTCTCGATTCAGATGACGGTGAAAACCGGCCCGGTAACGTTCCTGTCCGTTGTGGAACATCGCGACGGGAGCGTGACGTTGCAATATGCAGAAGGTGAAGCCGTGAAGGGTGAAGTGCTGGATATCGGCAATACCAACAGCCATTACCGTTTTTCACTGTCTGCTCGTGAGTTTACCCGTCGCTGGTGCGAAGGTGGGCCTGCGCATCACTGCGCCATCGGTATGGGTCACGTTGGCGAGAAAATTGAGGCTATCGCGAAGCTGCTGGGGGTTGGGAGTTTGCGGATTGGGTAAGGGTGAGTTTGGTGCGGTTTAATCCCCTCTCCCCTGCCCTCTCCCGAAGGGAGAGGGAGAAGTCCAAAACCTGTTCGGGCTGTTCCCCTCTCTCCGGCCCTCTCCAAAAGGAGAGGGAGAAAGCCCAAAACCGCACAAGTCGGTTCCCTCTCCCCGCGGGAGAGGGTTAGGGAGAGGGGAAAGAAAAACAATGCGGTCTGGTGCCCTCACCCCGGCCCTTATGTCTTGATCTTCTCCGTTTCTGCGGAGAAGATCCCCGACTGATCATCGGGAGGTTACCGGTGAGCATCACCCGGCCCTGGTGCCCCTGAGCCCGTGGGAGAGATTATGCCCCGGTAACCTGTTTCCCTGTCGCCTCAAGACCGAACGGTATCCTGTGCCCCGAGCACCCACATATAAGGATGGTCCGGCGATATTATTCATAAGGTTATGGAGTGCCATGATGAGTCTTGTCTCCGTCGGCGTTGATATCGCCAAACTCAAGTTTGATGTTGCTGTCCTGCTGCCAAATCAGAAGTACAAAACCAAAA
>NZ_JBLFJW010000054.1:0-16682 GCF_047713085.1 Pantoea sp. sgz302252 | reverse complement strand
GGTCGCTCTGGACGGGAAATTTGCAGTTGCCTGGTTTCGCCCCCCTGACTTTCAGGCTTCATCGTGTCCTGCGACTCGAAGTAGCAGGGGTTCTCACGCTTAACCGGCGAGCAGGCTTTGCCCGACGCAAATTCCTGTAGCGTGTACATCCGGGTGAATGGTGTCGGGCTGACGCACAACGTTTTTAACATCAGCTTGCGATAAAGCGTGACTTCCATAATGTAGATGGTTGTCAGCGGATCATCGGTATTGCTGGTGCTGTGCATCTGTGTGCTGTAATCAGCCGTCAGGGGCTGTTGCTTCACGTCCACAATGGTGGTTTTGTTTCTTTGCCCATCCATTCGATAAATGCACAAATCGTAGAGCAGCGAGGATGCCGGCACGTTTGATTTGATGCGGGTACTGAGTTGGTAAACAGCCATAGTTAGTCCATTAGCATATGCAGGTAAGTGTTTTCAGCGTCATCGGCAAAATGCCACGATGTTCTGCCCTGAGTATCTGTCGTTCCTGTCTCTTCCCGGCTATTGGAGAAAATCAGGACGTAAGGGGTGTTGACCAGCGTCTTCCCGTCATCATCCCTGCACACAAAGCGGATCATGTTGCGTGCCACTTCCTCGCAGGTTACTGCTGATGTCTGATGCCCGGCTTTACGTTCTCTTTCAGTCGCGAGCCCACTGTTGCAGTTAAAATCGTAGGTATCGGTGAACATTGAAGGAACAAAACGCGAACGGCACGGGCAGGGCTGTAGCTCTCGATGGAGCCCGCCCATTCCCGCATTTCACCGTTTACTTCGTAGGTGTCGCCCATACCGCCACATACTTTGAAACGGCCTTCATGTTTGCCGCAGGAAACCGGATCACGCTCCCGTACCCGTTCCTTTCCATTGTATGTTTCGTCGCTGGCCCCACTCAGAATACGACCGCCGCACGTCGTTTTATCGCCGTGGTAAAGAAAATACCCTTCCATGAAATCTCCTGTTAATCGCCAAGAACGTGCAGGCTGATATTCTCCGGGCTGTCAGCAAAGTGCCAGGCTGTTAATCCCTGACTGTCTGTATTTCCCTCTTCGCTGTGCCCGTCTGGGAAGAAAAGAATGTACTGACAATTACCCATAAACTGACCGCTATCATCAGCGCACTTAAAACGGATCGCGTTGCGTTTTTTTTGGGTTCTCCCGGGCTGAGTCTGGGTCACCGCAGGTTTTGACCGTGCTGAGCCACTTCCGGCGATGACGTGATTTGCCGGGCATTTGCAGAGAACAGCGGAGCGGTCAACGACCACTGCTCTCCCGTCCGGGTTCGTCTGGTGGGGATCGCCAGAAATAATGACGCTGGTTTCCCCGCATTTGGGGCACCGGGTTGTTTTGTCGCCAACATACAACTTTCGTCTGCCATCTACCGTCCAGCGACTACCCGGGCCCGCAATGTAGGTTGCCCCGGTTGTTGTTTTATCACCGTCAAGTCCGGAGTTTCTGCCATTAACATAACTTGTACTGTCGGACATCGTTCTCCCTTCAATCAGTCAGAATGTGCAGGGTAATGTTTTCTTCTGACTCAGCGTAATGCCAGCCAGTCACCCCATGGTCATCGGTTGTACCGGCCTCAGAGCGGCCATCAGGAAACATCAGGGTGTAGCGGCAGCGAGGCATGTGCAGATCGTCATCGTCGGTACACTGGAAGCGGATGCAGTTGCGGGTGCTGGCACGGACGTTTTTGTGGTGTTGCGGGAGGTTAACGAACCTGCGGATGTACTTGTGGATTGTGTTGAGGAGCCATAAGCATAATGATCAGGGCAACCGCACAGTACGCGATCACCGGTTGCCACATACGCTTTGCCCTCCTCAGCCCAGTCATGTGCTGACGCCAGGAGCTGAAAGTGCCCTTTACATTTGCTGCACGTAGCCAGTACGCGCGATCGCTTTACTGCCCTCGGACCAGGTCGCAGTGGCCGTGATAATTTCGCCATATGTTGTCCCGTCTCCAAGACATGCCAGTGCTCTTGCCATGATTAGTCCCTCAATTCACTGTGATTGTTCCCATTGAATCAACTTTATTGCTGAGCAAACCTTTCGTTAAGCGTATTCCTGCATGAAAGCAGGCATTGTTTGCCCAAATATCGTTCGCTGACTATACAATACCCTTATCAATCATGTAAGAATTACAGTGTAAAAATCAGCGAAAGAACAGAAGGTTATGGATAATAAGATTCATTTTTATTCGCCCGGTGCGACCGATTACATAAGTCCGGCTTCACTGTGGGCGATAGCCCGGGTAAGGGTGACCGCAGACTTCCGTTTTGGTGTCGTAATCCATCACCCGCAGCGCCTTGTTGATCGTATTCTCACTCATGGGTTTCGACAGATCGTGATCGCCCGGAAAGAGGAAAATTTCATCGGATGACAGTCTTTTAAGCTGTTTCAGCAACGCAATGGCCTGGGTGGAGAGCGGTACCAGATGGGGCGTTTTCATCTTTGCACCACGCTCTGAGTAGCGCACGCCGCGGATCGCTTCCCGCTTCAAGGTCGATCTCAGGCCAGCGTGCGAAACGCAGTTCGCTGGAGCGAATGAAGATAACCAGATGCTGAACCGCCAGGCGAGTCAGCAGTCTGCCCCGATAAGCGTCGATGCGGGTCAACAAATCCGGCAGCTTTTCCAGTTGCAGGGCGGGGTGATGGCGCGTTTGTGGCGGGATAATCGCATCCGTCAGGTCACTGGCGGGATTACGGGTAATAAAACCCTTCCGCACGGCGTAACGCATAATGGCGGCGATACGCTGCTGCATCCGCATGGCGGTTTCCTGATAGCCTTTCTTCTCAAGGGCCAGCAACGGCACCAACAAATCAGTGGTTTTGAGTGAAGCAACGGAAGATTTACCGAGCAGAGGAAAAAGATGAATTTCCAGCGCCCGGAGGGAACGGTCAGTGTGGGTCTGCGTCCAGCCTTTTTTGGTTTTGACCCACACACGGGAAATCTCTTCGAAGCTGGCGCTTTTTTTGTGACCGGCTTTGCTCTGTTTCTTAACTGTGCCGGGGTCGGTCCCCGCAGCGAGTAACGCGCGGGCGTCCTCACGGTATTTACGGGCCTGGGCGAGAGGCACATCCGGGTAAGGGCCGAAAGCTAGCTTTCGTTCTCTCGCTTCAAAACGGTACTTGAGATACCAGTGTTTTGACCCGTTAGGTTTGACCAGCAAATACAGACCCTGAGCATCGGTCTGTTTCCGGGGCTTGTCGGGCGATTTTGCGTTGCGGATAGCGGTATCAGTGAGCGGCATGGTGGGGGCTCCGTAGTTTAGTGAACCAGCAGGCCCCCAATTAAGCCCCTAAAAACTACGGATGTCAGAAGACCCGGCAGGTCACTGAGTGACTTCCGGTTCTTCTTAACTTACTGATTTTATTGAATCCCCGGACTTGCTCGGAAGTCCCAGGACTAAAATTTGGCTCCTCTGACTGGACTCGAACCAGTGACATACGGATTAACAGTCCGCCGTTCTACCGACTGAACTACAGAGGAATCGGTTAGGTGGCTAATCTTAGCGGCGAAAAATTTTTTGTCAAACCCCAATTCACGGCTTTCTGCACGACTGACGGTTCCGTCAACAATTTGTTGTATTTACCCACAATTATCCATGAATTCCACGTTGCAGGTTTTCGGATTCTCCCTCATCATTTAAAACGTGGTTTCAACTTTCTCTCTAAGGCACCCCTTGAAGCTCTCTGCCGCTGTAAGCCAGGCCGTCACTCGCACAACCTGGTATAAAAATCGCAAAACCTACCGTGTTCTGTTCTGGCGTGAAATCACCCCTCTGGCTGTGCCCATCTTTTTGGAAAACACCTGCGTCCTGCTAATGGGCGTACTCAGCACATTTTTGGTGAGCTGGCTGGGCGCTGACGCCATGGCAGGCGTTGGGCTTGCTGACAGTTTCAATATGGTGATCATGGCGTTTTTCGCCGCGATTGACCTCGGTACAACGGTGGTGGTGGCCTTCAGTCTCGGCAAACGTAATCGTAAGCAGGCACGAGCGGCGGCGCGGCAGTCGCTGGTAATCATGACGCTGTTCTCGATCATTCTGGCCGTCGTGATCCATCTGTTTGGCCGAGAAATTATCGAGGTGGTTGCCGGAGCAGCCACGCCACACGTGAAAGAACTGGCGCTCACGTATCTTGAACTGACCGTGCTGAGTTATCCCGCTGCGGCTATCGCGCTGATCGGCAGCGGAGCGCTGCGTGGGGCAGGGAACACCAAGATCCCATTGCTGATAAACGGCGGGATGAACATCCTCAACATCATTATCAGTAGCATCCTTATTTACGGCGCCTTTTCGTGGGAAGGGCTGGGTTTTGTTGGCGCAGGGCTAGGTTTGACGATTTCTCGTTACATCGGGGCGGTGGCGATTGTGGCGGTGCTGGCTGTGGGCTTTAACCCAGCGCTGCGTATTCCGCTTAAGAGTTACATCAAGCCGCTTAACTTCGCCATTATCTGGGAAGTGATGGGGATTGGTATTCCGGCCAGCATCGAGTCCGTGCTGTTTAACAGCGGCAAGCTGCTGACGCAGATGTTCGTTGCAGGAATGGGCACAGACGTTATCGCCGGTAACTTTATCGCCTTCTCCGTCGCATCGCTTATCAACTTGCCGGGTAACGCATTGGGATCGGCATCGACCATCATTACCGGCAAACGGCTTGGTAAAGGGCAGATTGGTCAGGCAGAGAAACAACTGCGCCACGTGTTCTGGATGTCGACGATCGTGCTGACCGCGATTGCGTGGGGCACCGCACCGTTTGCCGGACTTTTCGCTTCGTTCTATACCCATGAGGCCGATGTAAAAGAGGTGGTGAAAGAACTGCTGTGGCTGAACGCCGCGTTTATGCCTATCTGGTCGGCGTCCTGGGTTTTACCTGCCGGGCTGAAAGGCGCTCGCGACGCACGCTTCGCAATGTGGGTGTCAATGTTCAGTATGTGGGGCGCGCGCGTGGTCGCCGGTTATCTGCTGGGTATTGTGTTCGGGATGGGCGTTGTCGGCGTGTGGCTGGGGATGTTCCTGGATTGGGCAGTGCGCGGCGCGGCGTTTTATTGGCGAATGGTCAGCGGGCGCTGGTTGTGGAAATATCCGCGAGTCAGGCAGGAATAGAAACGCCGGGTGGCGGCTTCGCCTTACTCCGGCCTACGAATGACTTCGGAGATGAATAAAAAAACGCACAAGGGGATCAACGTTCTTGTGCGTCGGGTCATATGACTCATTGCTCTAAATAATTCTGGCTACAGGTAGGCGGCAAGGGAGCTTATCCCCAGGAGCTTACTTTAGTAAGTGACTGGGGTAAGAGAGTGCAGCCAACGCCCCTGTAGCCTGAAGTATGACGAGCATTACACCCCAAGGCGATCGCGAAGACTATAATATGCGGCTCCCATAGCCGTGAACGGAATACGGAAGGTACGGCCTCCCGGGAACGGATAGTGCGGCAGGTTGGCAAAGGCATTGAAGCGTTCTGCATCACCGCGCAGCAGCTCGGCAATCAGGCGGCCTGCCAGATGGGTATACGTGACACCGTGTCCACTGCAACCCTGGCTGTAGTAAATATTGTTATCCAGACGACCAACCTGCGGCAGACGGGAAAGCGTCAGCAGGAAGTTACCTGTCCAGCTGTAGTCAATTTTCACACCTTTCAACTGCGGGAAGGTTTTCAGCAGGTTAGGCATCACCAGGCGTTCGATATCCGCCGGGTCGCGCGCACCGTACACTACGCCGCCGCCGTACAGCAGACGGTTATCCGCGGTCAGACGGTAGTAATCCAGCAGATAGTTACAGTCTTCCACGCAGTAATTTTTCGGGATCAGCGAGCGGGCAACGTCTTTGCCCAGCGGCTCGGTGGTGAGCACTTGTGTGCCGCACGGCATGCTGCGTTTCGCCAGTTCCGGCTCCACTTTATCGCCGAGATAGGCGTTGCCCGCCACAATCACATACTTCGCCGTGATCTGGCCTTTCTCCGTGCTGACAATGGCCGGGCTGGTGTGCTGAATCTTCGTCACAGGAGATTGCTCATAGACGCGCCCGCCGTTCAGGCGAATCGCATTAGCTTCACCGATTGCGAGGTTGAGCGGATGAATATGGCCGCCGCTGTGATCCAGCAGAGCGCCCACATAGCGGTCACTGTTCACTTCGCGTTTCAGTTCGTTGGCATCCAGCAGTTCCAGTTGGGTATTGCCGTAGCGTTCCCAGTTGGCTTTCTGATCTTCCAGTTTTTCCAGCTGCTTATGGTTCATCGCCACGAACAGGCCGCCCGGACGATAGTCGCAGTCAATCTGGTAACGTTTGATACGTTCGCGGATGATCTCCCCGCCTTCAAACATCATACTGCCGAGCATTTTTGCCGCTTCCGGGCCGTAGTTGCGTTCAATCACGTCAATGTCACGGCTGTAGGAGTTAACCAGCTGGCCGCCGTTACGTCCGCTGGCCCCGAAGCCGATGCGTGCCGCTTCCAGCAGCACCACGTCATAGCCCATTTCAGACAAATGCAGTGCAGCAGAAAGCCCGGTGTAGCCGCCGCCGACCACGCACACGTCACAGGTGACGGATTCGTTCAACTGAGGAAACGGTTCATACTGATTAGCGCTCGCGGCGTAATAGCTGGTGGTATGTTCAGTCATGATTAAGGCTCCAGGGCAATCCAGATAGTTTTCAGTTCGCTAAATTTTTCCAGGGCGTGCAGGGACTTATCGCGTCCGTTGCCGCTCTGCTTATAACCGCCAAACGGCACGGTCATGTCGCCATCGTTGTAGTTATTCACGAAGACAGAACCAGCTTTCAGGCGGCGGCTCATGCGATGCGCACGGGAAAGGTTGCTGGTCCACACCGCGGCACCAAGGCCGTAATCGCTGTCGTTAGCCAGTTCCAGCGCCTGCGCTTCAGAGCTGAAGCGGGTAACCACCAGCACCGGCCCGAAAATTTCATCGCGTCCCACACGGGCTTTCGGATCGGTATCGACAAAAATGGTCGGGCCGATAGCAGCCGGATGCTTGCCGTCGCGGCCATCCAGCGCCAGTGTGCCTTGTGTTTCACCGTCGCGAATAAAGCTGTGCACGGTGTCGGCGTGGGCGTTATCAATCAGCGTGCCCATGGTGGTATTAGGGTCGAGAGGGTTGCCTGGCTGCCAGTTTTTGGCCTGATCTTTGAGCAGAGCGATAAACTCATCGGCGATGCTCTCTTCCAGCAGCAGACGAGTGCCCGCGATACACACCTGGCCCTGGTTATAGAAAATGCCTGCGGCAGTTGTTGCGGCGGCTTTTGGCAAGTCAGGGCAATCGGCGAACACGATGTTGGCGCTTTTGCCGCCGGCTTCCAGCCACACGCGTTTCATGTTGCTGTCGCCTGCATCTTTCAGCAGTTGTTTACCGGTGCGCGTTGAACCGGTGAAGGTGATCACGTCGACATCAGGATGCTGAGAAAGCGCCTGACCCGCTTCATGACCAAAACCTGGAATCACGTTGAACACGCCATCCGGCAGCCCGGCTTCTTTTGCCAGTTGCGCCATACGAATAGCGGTCAATGGCGATTTTTCAGAAGGCTTGAGGATAACGCTGTTGCCTGTTGCCAGCGCCGGGCCTAATTTCCAGCAAGCCAGCAGCAGGGGGAAGTTCCAGGGAACTACGGCGGCAATCACGCCAACTGGCTCGCGAACAATCATCGCCAGTTCATTCACACCGGTAGTCGCGACTTCACCATAGACTTTATCAATCGCTTCGGCATACCAGCGAATAGCGCGGGTCGCGCCGGGAATATCATCACGCAGGCTATGGCGAATAGGCTTGCCGGTATCGAGTGTTTCCAGCAGGGCCAGCTCCTCGTGATGCTGCTCCATTAAATCCGCCAGCTTGTTCAACACGGCTTTACGTTTAGCCGGGGAGGCCTGCGACCAGTCACCGCGCTCAAACACTTCGCGTGCAGCGCGAACGGCAATATCCACATCCGCTTTTTTGCCGCGCGAAACGTGTGCCAGTGTGCGTTGCGCAGCAGGGTCGACAATATCGAACGTGCTGCCATCCTGAGCCTGACAATATTCGCCGTTAATAAACAAGCGAGTTTCTGGCGTGGCGTTATTCGCTTTGTCCTGCCAGTCATTCAGATGTTGAAAGTCCATGGTAACTCCTTCTGATAAATGCAATTTTTTGCCGCAGCCACCGAATTCAGGCTGCAAAATGCCCCAGGAAATAAATCCTGTTAAAAAAGCATCGCTTTAAAAAGGCCTGAGAAACTCAGGCCAGAAGGAAGTCAGAACGTGGTGGGGGTATGGGCGCTGATAATGCGGCAAATGCCTGCCGAAGTGTTGCTGAAGCTGTGCGGTATGCCGGTGTTGATGGCATAGCTTTGCCCTGCAACGAGGTGATAATCCTGGCCGTTGATGGTCAGTATCACTTCACCTTCCAGTATCGTGCCTATCTCCTCACCCTGGTGTTTGATCCTCTCCCCGGTGGTGGTACCCGGTTGGTAAGTCTCGAAGATCATCGCCAGTGTACGGTTCGGATTTCCGTTGTGTACCAGCTTCATTGAAACACCCTGACTGCCGATCTCAATCAGGTCATCCTGATTGATAACCACCTGCGGCTCATCAGGTTTTTCCGGTTCCGCGAAGAACTCGGAGAGCGACAGCCCGTAGACTTTCAGCAGCTTTTGCAGCGTACTGATGGCAGGACTGACTTTGTCCTGTTCTATGGTGCTGATGGCGCTATGCGTTAATCCAGACAGTTCGGCGGCACGACGTTGTGAAAGACCCAGTTGTTGGCGAATCTCTGACAAACGTTTACCCGGCGCCAGGCCGTCATCGCTCATATTGGCATTTCCTTAACAGTAGGGGTCAGAGTCGCTGTTTTTCAGCGAGGTGGTTCTGACAAGCGGTGATAAAACCTTCCAGCAACATACGCGATAAAGCGTATTCGCTACTGTTCCATTCCGGATGCCACTGCACGCCCAGAGCAAACGGGTGATCGTGAACACTTGCGGCTTCGACCAGACCATCCTGCGAACGTGCTTCCACACGCAGCAGCGGGCCCAGCGTTTTCGCGCCTTGTCCGTGTAACGAGTTCACCCAGAACGTGTTGCAACCCGGTATTAATGTTGAAAGCAATCCTCCCTGTTGAACCTGGACTTCGTGAGATGGCGCATATTGTTGCTCCACCGGGAGTTCCGGATCTTCACGGTGCTCAAGGAACTGAGGCTGATCGCACAGGCGACGATACAGAGTCCCGCCTGTGGCGACAACAAGTTCCTGCAAACCCCGGCAGATGGCGAAAATGGGAATGCGCCTTTCAAGCCCGGCGGTAATCAACGCCATGCTCAATTCATCACGCCCGGGATCGGCGTCAGGCTCATCGCCGTTTTCACCATAGAGGTGCGGCTGCACATTGCTGGGGCTGCCTGGCAGGAAAATACCGTCGAGTTTTGGCAGCAGCGCCTTCAGCCGTTCTGGCTCAGCCAGCGCATGAGGCAGGGCGATCGGGAGTCCGCCAGCGTTCAGTACCGCATTCAGGTACTTTTCTTGCAATGTCTGGGTCTGGTGACCCTTAAGCCTGTTCCTGCACATCACGACACCAATAACTGGCTTGTCAAATATATCGACCATGATCGACCTCACATTCTGGACTAAATTATTGCCAAACTTATCCATGTTGACCTGTTCCGTTCAATATTTTCTCAATCTAGCAGCGATATAACCTATTTGCAAACTCAGTTTAACATTTGACAAACATATGAATTGGTATCATTGTCGAAAAGTGGACATTATATTTAACGGTCGGGAATCAGCGACCGGCATCCAAAGCAACGGCGGTGAATCATGGAAACCAATATCGTAGAAGTTGAGAACTTTGTTCAGCATACCGAAGAGAGACGAAGTAGCGCGTTCGCACGCGAAGTAAAGACCTACCTCGAACGTTACCCGAATACCCAATATGTTGATGTTCTGCTGACCGACCTGAACGGCTGCTTCCGTGGAAAACGTATCCCGGTGTCCAGCCTGCGTAAGATTGAGAAGGGCTGCTACTTCCCGGCATCCGTCTTCGCGATGGATATTCTGGGCAACGTGGTAGAAGAAGCCGGGTTAGGGCAAGAGTTAGGTGAACCGGATCGCAACTGTGTGCCTGTGCCGGGAACGTTAACCCCGTCAGCCGCCGACCCGGAATATATCGGTCAGCTACAGCTGACAATGCTGGATGAAGATGGCGCTCCCTTTGACGTTGAGCCGCGGAACGTGCTTAACCGACTCTGGCAGAAGCTGCGCCAGCGCGGCCTGTTCCCCGTGGTAGCGGTAGAGCTGGAGTTCTATTTACTCGATCGTCAGCGCGATACCGAAGGTTACCTGCAACCGCCATGCGCACCGGGCACCAACGACCGTAATACCCAAAGCCAGGTTTACTCCGTTGATAACCTCAACCACTTTGCCACCGTGCTGGAAGATATCGACGATTTGGCACGTCTGCAGCTGATCCCGGCTGATGGTGCGGTTGCTGAAGCTTCCCCAGGCCAGTTTGAAATCAACCTTCATCATACCGATAACGTGCTGGATGCCTGTGACGATGCGCTGGCGCTGAAACGCCTGGTTCGTACCGTGGCCGAGAAGCACAAAATGCACGCCACTTTTATGGCGAAACCGTATGAAGAGCACGCCGGTAGCGGGATGCACATTCATATCAGCATGCTGAACAGCAAAGGCGAAAACGTGCTGGCAGACGCCGATGGCGAAGATTCCGCCATCCTCAAGCGTGCCCTTGCAGGAATGATAGATTTAATGCCGGCATCTATGGCACTGTTAGCGCCGAACGTAAACTCCTACCGTCGTTTCCAGCCGGGTATGTATGTGCCAACGCAGGCTTCATGGGGGCATAACAACCGTACCGTCGCGCTGCGTATCCCTTGTGGCGATCGTGACAACCACCGTGTCGAGTACCGCGTAGCGGGTGCTGATGCCAACCCTTATCTGGTGATGGCGTCCATTCTCGCCGGTATTCTGCACGGCCTGGATAACGAGCTGCCGCTGCAGGAAGAGGTCGAAGGTAATGGTCTGGTGCAGGAAGGCTTGCCGTTCCCTATCCGTCAAAGTGATGCACTGTGGGAGTTCACGCAGAACGACCACCTGCGTGAGTTGATGGGTGAGCGTTTCAGCCATGTATTCCATGCCTGTAAGAATGACGAGTTAATTCAGTTTGAGCGTCTGATCACAGAAACTGAAATTGAGTGGATGCTGAAAAACGCCTGACCGCGAGTTGCCGGGTGGCGCTAGCGCTGACCCAGCCTACGAGTGAAATCCGGTTTGTAGGCCCGGTAAGGCGTAGCTGCCACCGGGCAGTCGCCACCGGGCAAATAAAAAATAAGCAGCATCATACGGTCTGAGCGGAGCCAGACCGGACGTTTTAGCAGGGCAACCTGCCATTTTCCGGCGTCGCGTAACGGAGCGCAGGCGACAAAGGGTCTTCAGTTAATAACAAATTGTATGACGAGGAAATGAGATGATGCAGATGTTCAAATACCCGCACGGCGAAGGCGAATGCCGCTGCCGCATTGATTACGACGGACCAGTACAAGGTCATTGCCCGACGTTCACTCCCTCACTTTTACGACTTACCCCCAGGCTTAGCAGGTTTGCAATAACGACAACAATCTCATCGCAAACCCGTACGTCCTTGGGGGGACTTCGTCATGGCGACTAACTCATCACTCGATCTTCCATCGCAGGCGGGCAAACCGCAGCTGCGTAAATCTTTAAAACTCTGGCAGGTGGTGGTGATGGGGCTCGCCTATCTCACACCGATGTCGGTGTTTGACACCTTCGGGATTGTGTCCGGCATTAGCGACGGTCACGTTCCGGCATCCTATATTCTTGCGCTGGCAGGCGTGCTGTTTACCGCCATCAGCTACGGCAAACTGGTGCGTCAGTTCCCGCAGGCCGGTTCTGCCTATACCTATGCTCAAAAAGCCATTAGCCCGCACGTTGGCTTTATGGTCGGCTGGTCATCACTGCTGGATTATCTGTTCCTGCCGATGATTAACGTCCTGCTGGCGAAAATTTATCTTTCTGCACTGTTCCCGGGCGTTGCGCCCTGGATTTGGGTGGTGGGCTTTGTCTGCATCCTGACCGCCGCCAACCTGAAAAGCGTCAACCTGGTCGCCAACTTCAACACCCTGTTCGTGCTGGTGCAGGTGGCTATCATGGTGGTGTTTATCTTCCTCGTGGTACAAGGCCTGCACAAAGGCGAAGGGGTAGGGACGGTCTGGTCGTTGCAGCCGTTTATCAGCCAGAACGCGCACCTGATCCCGATAATCACCGGCGCGACGATAGTCTGCTTCTCATTCCTCGGCTTTGATGCGGTAACCACGCTATCCGAAGAAACGCCAGATGCGGCGCGCACCATCCCGAAAGCTATCTTCCTGACGGCGGTGTACGGCGGCATTATCTTTATTGTGGCTTCCTTCTTTATGCAGCTGTTCTTCCCGGACATCAGCCGCTTCAAGAACCCGGACGCCGCACTGCCGGAAATCGCGCTGTACGTGGGCGGCAAACTGTTCCAGTCCATTTTCCTGTGTACCACGTTTGTGAACACGCTGGCCTCGGGCCTGGCCTCACACGCCAGCGTCTCACGACTGCTGTATGTGATGGGGCGCGACAACGTGTTCCCGGAGAAATATTTCGGCTACGTGCACCCGAAATGGCGCACTCCGGCACTGAACGTGCTGATGGTCGGCGTCGTGGCGCTGTCGGCACTGTTCTTCGACCTGGTAACCGCCACAGCACTGATTAACTTCGGTGCGCTGGTGGCCTTTACCTTCGTGAACCTGTCGGTGTTCAACCACTTCTGGCGTCGTGAAGGACGGAACAAAACCTGGAAAGACAAGCTGCATTATCTGATCCTGCCATTAATGGGCGCAGCCACGGTTGCCGTGCTGTGGGTTAACCTCGAAATGACGTCGTTAACGCTGGGATTGGTGTGGGCTGCGGTAGGGATCTTGTATCTGACCTACCTGACAGGCCGCTTCCGTAAGCCGCCGCCGCAGTTCGATGCCGCCAAAGCTGAACAGGCCTGGGAGTGATTTTTATCCGCTCTGGAGAAGAAATCAGCAAACGATTTAAAATGTGAAAAACAGGCTTTGACAAGCCGGGGGCGCATCGCTAATATGCGCCCCGTTCACACGATTCCTCTGTAGTTCAGTCGGTAGAACGGCGGACTGTTAATCCGTATGTCACTGGTTCGAGTCCAGTCAGAGGAGCCAAATTTTAGTCCTGGGACTTCCGAGCAAGTCCGGGGATTCAATAAAATCAGTAAGTTAAGAAGAACCGGAAGTCACTCAGTGACCTGCCGGGTCTTCTGACATCCGTAGTTTTTAGGGGCTTAATTGGGGGCCTGCTGGTTCACTAAACTACGGAGCCCCCACCATGCCGCTCACTGATACCGCTATCCGCAACGCAAAATCGCCCGACAAGCCCCGGAAACAGACCGATGCTCAGGGTCTGTATTTGCTGGTCAAACCTAACGGGTCAAAACACTGGTATCTCAAGTACCGTTTTGAAGCGAGAGAACGAAAGCTAGCTTTCGGCCCTTACCCGGATGTGCCTCTCGCCCAGGCCCGTAAATACCGTGAGGACGCCCGCGCGTTACTCGCTGCGGGGACCGACCCCGGCACAGTTAAGAAACAGAGCAAAGCCGGTCACAAAAAAAGCGCCAGCTTCGAAGAGATTTCCCGTGTGTGGGTCAAAACCAAAAAAGGCTGGACGCAGACCCACACTGACCGTTCCCTCCGGGCGCTGGAAATTCATCTTTTTCCTCTGCTCGGTAAATCTTCCGTTGCTTCACTCAAAACCACTGATTTGTTGGTGCCGTTGCTGGCCCTTGAGAAGAAAGGCTATCAGGAAACCGCCATGCGGATGCAGCAGCGTATCGCCGCCATTATGCGTTACGCCGTGCGGAAGGGTTTTATTACCCGTAATCCCGCCAGTGACCTGACGGATGCGATTATCCCGCCACAAACGCGCCATCACCCCGCCCTGCAACTGGAAAAGCTGCCGGATTTGTTGACCCGCATCGACGCTTATCGGGGCAGACTGCTGACTCGCCTGGCGGTTCAGCATCTGGTTATCTTCATTCGCTCCAGCGAACTGCGTTTCGCACGCTGGCCTGAGATCGACCTTGAAGCGGGAAGCGATCCGCGGCGTGCGCTACTCAGAGCGTGGTGCAAAGATGAAAACGCCCCATCTGGTACCGCTCTCCACCCAGGCCATTGCGTTGCTGAAACAGCTTAAAAGACTGTCATCCGATGAAATTTTCCTCTTTCCGGGCGATCACGATCTGTCGAAACCCATGAGTGAGAATACGATCAACAAGGCGCTGCGGGTGATGGATTACGACACCAAAACGGAAGTCTGCGGTCACCCTTACCCGGGCTATCGCCCACAGTGAAGCCGGACTTATGTAATCGGTCGCACCGGGCGAATAAAAATGAATCTTATTATCCATAACCTTCTGTTCTTTCGCTGATTTTTACACTGTAATTCTTACATGATTGATAAGGGTATTGTATAGTCAGCGAACGATATTTGGGCAAACAATGCCTGCTTTCATGCAGGAATACGCTTAACGAAAGGTTTGCTCAGCAATAAAGTTGATTCAATGGGAACAATCACAGTGAATTGAGGGACTAATCATGGCAAGAGCACTGGCATGTCTTGGAGACGGGACAACATATGGCGAAATTATCACGGCCACTGCGACCTGGTCCGAGGGCAGTAAAGCGATCGCGCGTACTGGCTACGTGCAGCAAATGTAAAGGGCACTTTCAGCTCCTGGCGTCAGCACATGACTGGGCTGAGGAGGGCAAAGCGTATGTGGCAACCGGTGATCGCGTACTGTGCGGTTGCCCTGATCATTATGCTTATGGCTCCTCAACACAATCCACAAGTACATCCGCAGGTTCGTTAACCTCCCGCAACACCACAAAAACGTCCGTGCCAGCACCCGCAACTGCATCCGCTTCCAGTGTACCGACGATGACGATCTGCACATGCCTCGCTGCCGCTACACCCTGATGTTTCCTGATGGCCGCTCTGAGGCCGGTACAACCGATGACCATGGGGTGACTGGCTGGCATTACGCTGAGTCAGAAGAAAACATTACCCTGCACATTCTGACTGATTGAAGGGAGAACGATGTCCGACAGTACAAGTTATGTTAATGGCAGAAACTCCGGACTTGACGGTGATAAAACAACAACCGGGGCAACCTACATTGCGGGCCCGGGTAGTCGCTGGACGGTAGATGGCAGACGAAAGTTGTATGTTGGCGACAAAACAACCCGGTGCCCCAAATGCGGGGAAACCAGCGTCATTATTTCTGGCGATCCCCACCAGACGAACCCGGACGGGAGAGCAGTGGTCGTTGACCGCTCCGCTGTTCTCTGCAAATGCCCGGCAAATCACGTCATCGCCGGAAGTGGCTCAGCACGGTCAAAACCTGCGGTGACCCAGACTCAGCCCGGGAGAACCCAAAAAAAACGCAACGCGATCCGTTTTAAGTGCGCTGATGATAGCGGTCAGTTTATGGGTAATTGTCAGTACATTCTTTTCTTCCCAGACGGGCACAGCGAAGAGGGAAATACAGACAGTCAGGGATTAACAGCCTGGCACTTTGCTGACAGCCCGGAGAATATCAGCCTGCACGTTCTTGGCGATTAACAGGAGATTTCATGGAAGGGTATTTTCTTTACCACGGCGATAAAACGACGTGCGGCGGTCGTATTCTGAGTGGGGCCAGCGACGAAACATACAATGGAAAGGAACGGGTACGGGAGCGTGATCCGGTTTCCTGCGGCAAACATGAAGGCCGTTTCAAAGTATGTGGCGGTATGGGCGACACCTACGAAGTAAACGGTGAAATGCGGGAATGGGCGGGCTCCATCGAGAGCTACAGCCCTGCCCGTGCCGTTCGCGTTTTGTTCCTTCAATGTTCACCGATACCTACGATTTTAACTGCAACAGTGGGCTCGCGACTGAAAGAGAACGTAAAGCCGGGCATCAGACATCAGCAGTAACCTGCGAGGAAGTGGCACGCAACATGATCCGCTTTGTGTGCAGGGATGATGACGGGAAGACGCTGGTCAACACCCCTTACGTCCTGATTTTCTCCAATAGCCGGGAAGAGACAGGAACGACAGATACTCAGGGCAGAACATCGTGGCATTTTGCCGATGACGCTGAAAACACTTACCTGCATATGCTAATGGACTAACTATGGCTGTTTACCAACTCAGTACCCGCATCAAATCAAACGTGCCGGCATCCTCGCTGCTCTACGATTTGTGCATTTATCGAATGGATGGGCAAAGAAACAAAACCACCATTGTGGACGTGAAGCAACAGCCCCTGACGGCTGATTACAGCACACAGATGCACAGCACCAGCAATACCGATGATCCGCTGACAACCATCTACATTATGGAAGTCACGCTTTATCGCAAGCTGATGTTAAAAACGTTGTGCGTCAGCCCGACACCATTCACCCGGATGTACACGCTACAGGAATTTGCGTCGGGCAAAGCCTGCTCGCCGGTTAAGCGTGAGAACCCCTGCTACTTCGAGTCGCAGGACACGATGAAGCCTGAAAGTCAGGGGGGCGAAACCAGGCAACTGCAAATTTCCCGTCCAGAGCGACC
>NZ_JBLFJW010000053.1:0-17045 GCF_047713085.1 Pantoea sp. sgz302252 | reverse complement strand
GTCAGCACCATTCGCTGCTGCTGGTCAGACTTATCAAAGAAGAACAGGCCTTCTTCCGCCCACAGCCGCGACAGAAAATCGAGGTCGCTTTCGCCGTACTGCACGCAGAACTCCCGGGCGGGATGCGGATCATAGAGGATTGGCGACCACTCAGTGACGCCATTTTCATTCAGTAACGTGGCGGAGATGGACTGAATGTCCTGCTGCTGGAAACTGCGGAAGTTCTGGCGAAGCCCGCAGCGCCACAAAGGCGGACAAATCCTGAAGCGGTACTGCATTTGCCAGTCATTGCTTTCTTTCATACTGAAAGTGGCGATATTCCCTGAAACGGTCCGTAACGAGACATTTCCCTGCCAGACAGTTAAGGTGGCGTTTTGTTCGAGCAATTGCTCTGCCGTCTGGTCAAACGATTGACTTGCCACCTCCACAATGAGTTCAAACGTCGTGGAATAACGTTGTTGTAGTTGAAACCCTACTACAGCGAAGGTGTCTTCATTCTGTCCGTCCACCTCCAGAGTAAAGCGAATTCCTTTTAAGGCCATATTTTTCCCCTACTGTAAAAAATTGCCAGCGTTCTAAAAATCAATCATCCACTGTGGAATATTTACATTTCACCCACGCTACCGCCGAAGCGGCCATTCTTCACCACCACGTAAAAATAAGGACAGCAACCTAATGAGCGCCAATATGGCACTCACACAAATACGATAAACAAATAATAAAAACCAGATTCATCGGCCAGCTAAATACATTTCAGATCACTATATTGCCGATAAGATACATTTCTGGCGCGCAAAAAAAACAAGGACTAAAACCTTACAACGAAAAGGACAGTAAAACATTCGATAAATTCAAAATTCTGCGTACCATACGATTTAAAAATATATATGATAATTTGTTTTTTTAATAAATACCGTAAACAGATAATCACCATGAATTATTTCGTCCGCTATCGCACCTGAAAAAGGAGTAAAGCATGTCATTTGATGAAGGATACTTCAGAGAAGAACTGGACTATCTACGCCAGTTGGGAAAACTACTGGCGAAAGAAAATCCCCATCTGATCCCATTTCTGGGGGAAACAGCCGGCAATGCAGACGTCGAAAAATTAATGGCAGTATTCGCAAGCTTATCTTCAGGTTTACGTCAAAAACTGGAAGATAGTTTTCCAGAACTGACCTACGGAATGATCCACGCATTATGGCCTAACTATTTGCGTCCGGTTCCCTCCCTGGCGGTGATTGAATTTAAGCCCAAACCGACCCTACAAAAACCTGCCCTGATCCCCCGTGATGAAACGATACGAACCCGGACAAATGCGAGCTTGCAGTCAGGACAAGTTGCACTGATTAAAAAAGAGAATACGTCTCTTCCTGCCTGCCATTTCACCCTCACCCGTGATGTCTGGTTACAACCGCTAAATGTCTGCGGTATTCGTAATAGAAGCAGCCCAGAAAAGGGGATTCTTGATATCAATTTTTCGACGGACGGTAACGTCAATGCGCAAATGCTGGACCTGGGGAAACTGAGTTTCTGGCTAAATGATGAGGATACCTTTACCCGCTACCTGCTGTATCTGTGGTTCGCCGAACGATTGATGGATGCAGAGTTGATAGCCGATAAGCAACGTATTCCGTTGCCCGATTTTTGGCTGGAGCCAGCAGGTTTTGAGGAAGAGGAAGCCATACTGCCATGGGCAACAAACCATCAGGCTGGTTTTCGGATTTTGTACGAGTACTTTTGCTTTCCGGAAAATTTTTTCTTTTTTCAGATACACAATAGCACTCCGTTTCCGGCTGATTTTCCAACACAAGCTTTTACTCTGCGGTTGCATTTTTCTGAACCACTGCCCGAAAATCTGAAGCTGAACCAAAACTCGCTACGTCCCTATTGCTCACCGGCGGTGAATTTGTTCGTCCATTCCGCTGAGCCCGTGAAACCGAATCAGGCTGCCCCTCGGTACCCGCTACCTATTAGTCATAAAGCACCTGAAGCTTATGAAATTTTCCAGATAAAATCGGTGACCAGTCGGGTAAAAGAGTCAGAGCAAGGTTCCCGCTATCAAATCTGGCCGGAGTATCTCGGAAGCCATCACCCGTTTGAGGATCCTCACCAACGTGAAGTGGTTTACTGGCAGCATCGGACAGAACCCGGACTTGTCCAGCGCGGACAAAAACACTCGCTAGCCTTTGTCCATTCGGATGGCAGAGCCCCGCACCCTGAACGGCTAAAACATGAAGAACTGAATACCCTCCTGATTTGCACAAATCGCAGCCTGACCAGCGCGCTTGATATCGGTGATATCTGCGTTGCCGTCAGCAAAAACCCGGCGGCCGCTTCGTTTCAAAATATCACCAGGCCTTCCCCCTCAATTCCTCCTGTCACAAAGGGAGAAACGCACTGGTCACTCCTGTCTTGTATGAACCTCAATTACCTTTCTCTGCTGGAGCGGGATGCGCTTACCCAGTTGTTGAAAACGTTCGATATACCCGGCCTTCACCAGCCTCATTTATCCCGGCTCTCGCCAGAGAAAATCGCGGCGATACAAACGATACATTCCTGTCCCGTCGATAGATTATTTAAAGGGAAGCCTGTTCGTGGACTGGCAACCACCTTATGGGTAAATCCAGAACCTTTCCTCTGCGAAGGCGAAATGTATTTATTAGGCTCGGTGCTCTCTTCTTTTTTTGCACTCTACGCCAGCACGCACTCGTTTCATTGCCTGCGGATGATCAACACGGAAAGTCAGCAGTTCTGGGAGTGGCAGCATAACGGTCAGCACTCCCTGATGTAGATTTTTATCGAAATGTTACGCACTACCGCCGTGCCCTGATAAGGTAGTAGAGTAATCTGACCGCCGATGACTCAGGAGCTTCTGACTGTGCCTAACCTGAAAGTAACGCTGTTGCAACAACCGCTGGTGTGGATGGACGGTCCTGCCAATTTGCGCCATTTTGATCGCCAGTTGGAAGGCATCCAGGGGCGCGATGTGATTGTCCTGCCGGAAATGTTCACCACCGGTTTTGCCATGGAAGCGGCCACACAATCTTTGCCGGAAGAGGACGTTGTGGCATGGATGCACGAGAAAGCCAAACAGGCGGATGCGCTGATTGCCGGAAGTGCAGCCCTGCAAACCGAACGCGGCCCGGTGAACCGTTTCCTGCTGGTGGAGCCGGAAGGCAAAGTCCATCGCTATGACAAGCGTCATCTGTTCCGCATGGCGGATGAACATCACCATTATGAAGCAGGCAATGTGCGAGTGGTGTTCGAGTGGCGCGGCTGGCGAATTTTGCCGCTGGTGTGCTACGACCTGCGCTTCCCGGTGTGGTCGCGTAATCGTGATGATTACGATCTGGCGCTGTACGTGGCCAACTGGCCTGCCCCACGCTCGCTGCACTGGCAAGCGCTGCTGACCGCAAGGGCAATTGAAAATCAGGCCTATGTTGTGGGCTGCAACCGCGTAGGCACCGATGGCAACGGTTATCACTACCGCGGCGACAGCCGGGTGATTAACCCGCAGGGCGGCATCATTGGCACTGCGGAAGCCCACCAGGCGACCAGAATCGATGCCGAACTGTCGCTCTCTGCACTGAAAGAGTACCGCGAAAAATTCCCTGCCTGGCAGGATGCGGATGCTTTTACCCTCGACTAACTCTCCCCTTTAGCGCTTCTTTCAACGAAGCGCTTAAAAAAACCATATCCGTGCGTCTCTAACGCCATTTTTAACGTCACCTTTTAAGTGCTCAATGGCGGCAGCGACGGTGGTTAAAGTCACGAGACGGCGGGTACGTCGACCAGCCCCAGGGCGCAATCAAAAAAGGCAAATGGTAATGGTCACCGCTGCGCTCCAGGCTTCCAGCGCTGTTGCCACATCGTCCACCAGCACAGATTCCGCAGGATGGTGACTGACTCCGCCCTTGCAGCGCACAAACAACATGCCGACCGGCCAGCGCTCTGCCAGTGCCATCGAATCGTGCCCTGCGCCACTTGGCAGCGCCAGCGCCCTGCCCTGAACGGCTTCGCAGGCGCGCATCAAGGCGGCCTGTAATTGCGGATCGCACGGTGTGGCTGGCGTGGTGTAGAAAATATCATGGGAGAACGTCAGCCCGCGCTGGCTGGCGATGGCCTGCGCCTTTGCCAAAAGCGTGGTCAGCAGAACCTCACGTGTCTCATCAGAAGGACTGCGAATATCCAGCGACAGAGTGACGCTGCCGGGGATCACGTTGACTGCGCCCGGCACACAGTGAAGTGTGCCGACGGTCGCAACCAGCTTGGGATCGCTCGCTTTGGTCAGCGTTTCAATCGCGTTTACCCATTCTGCGGCACCTGCCAGGGCATCACGCCGATGCGCCATCGGCACTGTTCCGGCGTGACCCGCTTCGCCGTCAAACCGGCAATGTAAACGTCGTGCGCCATTGATGGCCGTCACCACGCCAACGGCTAAATCAGCCTCTTCCAGCACCGGGCCTTGTTCGATATGCAGCTCAAGACAGGCGCTGAAATCCTCGGCAGATCTTGATGCACTGGCAATGCGTGAAGGATCGAACCCCGCCTTCACTAACGCCTGTTCCACACTGATGCCCTGCGCATCCTGACAGACCAGCCATTCCGGCGGCCAGGTTCCTGTCAGGCCTCGGCTTCCCAGCAGCGTGATACCAAAGCGCGCACCTTCTTCATCGGCAAAACCGACAATTTCGATGGCTTGCTCAGCCCGGATTTGCTGGCGGTTCAGCCAGTCGACAATCTCTATCGCGGTGAGCACCCCAAGCATGCCGTCGTAGCGCCCGGCATTGCGGACGGTGTCCAGATGCGAACTCAGCAGCAGCGCGGGAGCCCCTTCTGCCGCCGCTTCGTAACGGCCACAAATATTGCCCACCGCATCCTGCCAGGTGGTCATGCCCGCAGCTTCCATCCATTGCGCCACCTGCACATTCGCCCGCAAATGCTCTGGCGAGAGATAAACCCGGGTCAGTTCGCCGGGTGTTTCACTGATTTCCGCTAAGCTGTCACTTCGCACCATCACGCGTTCAGCGGCAAGACGGGCCTCTTCGGATGTCATCTGCATGAGCTTACCCCTCCCAGGTGTCCCAGGCGGCCTGCATCGCTGCACCCTGCGTGGTCTTATAGCCAAGACGGTTAAGCACCGCTTCCAGCGCGGTTAAGGTTTGCAGTACGCAGTCTTTGCGAGCGTTATACCCCATCGTGCCGATACGCCAGATTTTACCCGCCAGCGGTCCAAACGAGGTGCCGATTTCGATATGGAAATCGTCAAGTAGACGCTTACGCACCTCTTCGCCATGCACGCCAGCCGGGATCACCACGCCGAGGACATTATTCATTTTATTGGCGATGTCGCCGAACACGTCCAGCCCCATTCCCTGAATGCCGTTTAGCATCGCGCGGCCATGAAGTTCGTGGCGGGCGATCAGCTGATCTATGCCCTCTTCCAGCATGATCCGCGCACATTCGCGGGCGGCGAACAGCATACTGGTGGCTTCGGTGTGGTGGTTCAGACGCTCAGGCCCCCAGTAGTCCATCACCATGCCGAGATCGAAATAGTTCGACCAGATCATCTCATCTTCGCCATTCTGATGCACCTCGGTACGGATGCCTTGCTCCACGCATTTACGCGCACGGATAACGGCTTCCATTTCAGCGCTGAGCGTGACAGGAGAACTGCCGGACGGGCCGCCGAGGCATTTTTGCAATCCTGCTGACACCGCATCCAGACCCCAGGCGTCAGTCTCAAGAACGTTGCCGCCCAGTGAGGCTGTGGCATCGGTGTAGAACAGCACGCCATGGCGACGGCAAATCTCGCCCAAATCCTGCAACGGTTGCAGCATGGTAGTAGACGTGTCGCCCTGAACAGTCAGCAGCAAACGCGGCTTCACGCGCTTGATGGCATCCTCAATCTGCTCGGCGGTGAAGACTTCTCCCCACGGTACTTCGAGAGTATGAACTTCGGCGCGACAGCGGCGAGCGATTTCGCACAGCAGGTGACCGAAGCGGCCAAAGACAGGCACCAGCACTTTGTCGCCGGGGCGTATAGCGGACACCAGAATGGCTTCAATCCCAGCGCGCGATGTGCCGTCGATAAGCATTGTCCAGCGGTTTTCTGTGCGGAACACGCCGCGATAGAGCGCCATCACTTCGTTCATGTAGCCCGTCATCACCGGATCGTATTGCCCGACAAGTTGGCTGGCCATGGCGCGAAGCACGCGCGGATCGGCGTTGATCGGCCCTGGTCCCATCAGTAAACGGTGAGGCGGATTGATTTGAGAATACGACTGCACATCGAGCATAGACACATCCTTTGATCGGGAAAGAGAGAGTGTGAAACGAATGATTCTTTAATAGCGTTTTTGCAACGAATGTGCCAGCGCATTTTTTCCCTGGCCTCTGCGGTTCACCGCGAAAGGCCGCTGTTATCTCAGAGTCGTTGTATCAAAACGGCACACTGCGGGAGTGCAACTGCACCATGATGGTTCATTAACGTTGCTCCAGCTCATCCAGCGACTGATAAAGATCGGCAATGCGATGGATACGCTGGCGGCCTTCGCTCAGGGTGCTATGCAGCAAGGCGTTAGCCAGTAAGTTCACCAGACTCATGGCGCTGCTGTAGCTGTCGAACGCAGAGACGCTGTCCAGCGGGGCGGCGATATGCCAGCGACAGCGCGTTTTCAGGCCTGTGGCCTGCGGCTCGCTCAACACCAAAACCGGCACCTGTTGGTTTTGCAGGGCTTCCAGCAGCGGGCGAATCACCCGAGGACGACGCCGGAAAGCCACGACAATCACAAGATCCTGCTCGCCGAGATCAGCCAACTCTTCCGCCAGCGTCTGCCCTGGCTGCGGCATCAGGGACACGTTGCCCCGGCTTTGCAGCAGTTGCTGGCGCAGATGAAGCGCGACCGGCGCACTGTTGCGCAGGCCCACGATAACGATGCGTTTCGCCGCCTGCATCGCCGTAATGACTTCAGCAAACTGGTCTGCATTCAGCGCGTTGACCCATTGCGTCAGGTTCGCCACCTCTTGTTTATAATGCCGCGCCAGCAGCGTGTTGCCCTGCACCGCATCGCGGTCGCCAGTCAGCGGCATTCCGCTTTGGCGCAGGGTTCGTAGCTCTTCGCGCATATCTTTAAAGCGTTCATAGCCGAGGTGGCGAAACAAACGGCTGACCGTCGCCTTCGAGACCCCGCTAAGCCGCGCCAGCTCGGCGCTGTTGTAGCTCACCAAATCATCGAAGTGATCCATGATAAAGGAGGCAACTCGTTGTTCCTGTGGTGATAATTCGGTGTAACACGCCCTCAGGCGCTCATCCAGCTGCTGCATACCCTCTCCTGCAACTTTTGTTTCATCTCAGGCTGACACAGCCCGACGCGACTCGTCAATCTGGAACAGTTTTTGCCTGATTCCTTGCACGGCGGAATGAAGGACATGACGTTGAGTGGCTACCGGGCATGAGTGAAGCGATGAGGCATGCGGGTGTGATTACGCGCCACCCGAACGGCATGCTCGAAGGGGCATTTGATCCGCGCAGCAACGGCAGGAAGGTGCAGGAGTGTATTCGCTATGACATGGAGTATTCGGGATATTCAGCAAGGGTTGCGCTACAAACAATTCAGCTCAGCGCCGTTGAGCTGGCGCAGCAAACACTGGTTCGCATTGAGCGGGATAATCCGCAGGTCAATGTCTTTACCGAAGTGACCACGGCACGGATGCTTGCCGAGGCCGCAGAAGTCGATGCGAAGATTGCGAATGGTGAAGCTCTTCCTCCGCTGGCTGGCGTCTCTTGTGCGGTCAAAAATCGCTTTGATATCGAAGGGATTACCACGCTTGCCGGGGCAAAATTATTCAGCGAGGCTCCGCCAGCTTTGGGTGATGCGTTTGCAATACGACAACGTCAGCAAGCGCTGGTGTTCTGGCACGTTATGAGCGTGAAAGTGTGAGTGAAGGATTGGGTGATGTGGAAGTGGTGAAAGACTAAAACGACGAAGTCCTGAATCATTGCTGATTCAGGACTTCTGAATAGTGGCGGAACGGACGGGACTCGAACCCGCGACCCCCTGCGTGACAGGCAGGTATTCTAACCGACTGAACTACCGCTCCACTGTTCCCCTAGGAACGCAGCGAATATTACGGATTCCCTTCAAAGGCGTCAACGATTTTTCTCTGCTTTTGAATCGGTTGCTGCAAAATTACCCATTCGAAGAGTTAAAACACAGGGGATCCGCTATCAGGCGCGCCACAGGCAGCTTCCGCCTTTCTTCTGCACCAAATCGAGACGGGATTCATGGGCTGCCAGCTCTTCATCCGTCGCTGAAATGACCCGTAACTGGCTGGCTGCACGCACAACACGCTGAATGCCCATGTCTTGCTGCTGTTGGCTCTCGCCTTCCATCGAAAATTTCATCGACGTCTGGCCGCCGGTCATCAGCAAATAGACGTCTGCCAGAATCTGGCTATCGAGCAATGCGCCGTGGAGCGTACGTTTGCTGTTGTCTATTTCGTAGCGAGAGCAGAGCGCATCAAGGCTGTTACGCTTGCCGGGGAACATTTTACGTGCCAGCGCCAGGCTATCGGTGATTTTACAGAAGGTGTTGGTTTTGGCGATGCCGCGATTGAGTTTGGCAAACTCGTAGTCCATAAAGCCGATATCGAACGACGCGTTATGGATGACGAGCTCTGCGCCCTGAATGTAATCGATAAACTCATCGGCGACATCCGCAAACGTCGGCTTGTCGAGCAGGAACTCGTCGGCAATACCGTGAACGGTAAACGCTTCTGGATCCACCAGCCGGTCTGGCTTCAGATAGACATGGAAGTTATTACCCGTCAGACGGCGGTTGATCACTTCGACCGCACCGATCTCGATGATCTTGTGCCCTTCGTAGTGCGCGCCAATCTGGTTCATCCCCGTGGTTTCGGTATCGAGGACGATCTGTCGGGTAATTGCAGTGCTCATCTCGCTCATTTATGTCAGACTTACCGTTTACGTCGATTTCAATTACAGGAAGTCTACCAGAGATGCTTAAACAGGTAGAAATTTTCACCGATGGTTCTTGCCTCGGTAATCCAGGACCGGGTGGTTACGGCGCGATTTTACGCTACGGGAAGCATGAAAAAACCTTTAACGAAGGCTACCACCTGACCACCAATAACCGAATGGAACTGATGGCCGCCATCGTGGCGCTTGAAGCGCTGAAAGAACATTGCGAAGTGGTGTTGAGTACCGACAGCCAGTACGTTCGTCAGGGAATTACCCAGTGGATCCACAACTGGAAAAAACGCGGCTGGAAAACGGCAGACAAAAAACCGGTGAAGAATGTCGACCTGTGGCAGCGTCTGGACGCCGCGCTGAGCGATCACAAAATTCGTTGGGAGTGGGTAAAAGGACACGCCGGTCATCCTGAGAACGAACGCTGCGATGAACTTGCTCGTGCAGCGGCGATGAATCCCACTCAGGACGACACAGGCTATAAGCCAGAAAGTTAATCCTGCGGCTTGCGATACTGACGAGTGGCGCCAACAGCCGGACGCAGTTGAGTCCTTGATTTGCTCTGCCGCATCGGATTGAGCGTGAGTGGAACCGTCCGTTTACGAGCCACGATTATTTGCAAGCATCCCAGCGCGGGCAAATGCGCACTCAGTATGCGCCCGCCCTGCCGGGTCCACGGAAGAACCTGAAAACGGCTTTGGTGCAAGACTTCGAAATTGAGCAGCCCAAGCCAATCGAGCTGTCTCATCAGAGTGAACATTCGGCTGTTGTACGGCATGCGGTTACGCAACACTGGCACCATTTTGCGTAGCCCCATCAGGCTGACTGGGTTGAATGCGGTCAAAATTAACCAGCCGTCATCAATCAGAACACGATCCGCTTCGCGCAATAAAAGGTGTGGGTCCTGGCACCAGGGCAACGTATGCGCCAGCAGGCAAGCATCAACAGACTTTTCGGCAAACGGCAGATGCAGCGGATCGGCTTTGACCTGCATCGGCTCGCCACCGAGTGAAACATTCACCTGGTGGGAAATAGCGCACGCCTCGGTATTGATTTCCGCGCTTAAATTGCCAATCTTAAGCAGATGAAAGCCATAGAGTTTCGCCATCCAGGGTTTGAGTTGCAGCTCTAACGCTTCGCGATAATATTCGCCCCAGGGCATTTCAGCCCAGTGGCCAGGTGCCGTCACTGCCAGAGGTATCCTTGCCGGTTTCATCACAACACCCGCTACGTTTAAGAGGTAATCCATGAATCTTAACAGTATTCCCGCCTTTCAGGACAACTACATCTGGGTATTGAGCGAGGACGACGGGCGTTGCCTGATAGTTGACCCAGGCGAAGCTGCGCCAATACTTGCTGCTCTGACAGAAAACAAGTGGTACCCGGAAGCGATTTTACTGACACACCATCACAACGATCACGTTGGTGGCGTGAAAGAACTGACGCGAAAATACCCGGGACTAGTGGTGTATGGCCCTGAAGAGACACAAGATAAAGGTGCGACGAAAATAGTCAAAGAAGGGGATAGGGTCGATATTTTGGGGTGCGAATTTTCTGTAATTTTTACTCCAGGCCATACGGCAGGCCACCTCTGTTACTTTAGCTATCCTTATCTTTTCTCTGGCGATACTCTCTTTTCTGGCGGATGTGGACGTTTGTTTGAAGGCACATCTTCGCAAATGTATCAATCACTTAAAAAACTTAGCGCATTACCCGATCACACCCTGGTCTGTTGCGCACATGAGTATACTTTAGCCAACATGAAGTTTTCCGTCAGCATCCTCCCAGACGATTCTGACCTAAATGATTACTTCATGGAAGTTAAGGAGTTACGCGCTAAAAATCAAAAAACACTCCCCGCAATTCTGAAAAATGAGCGCAAAATAAATGTATTTCTTCGTACAGATAATGCTGATTTTATTAAAAAATTATCTAAAGAAACAAATTTGCAACAGCCTGAGCAACGATTTGCATGGTTACGGTCAAAGAAAGATAACTTCTAGCACTGCAGGGTTGCCTTTTAACATTTTCGCCGTTATGATCGCTCGTCTTTTAAGCAACTATTGACCACACACATGAAGGCACGAGCGATATTACTCGCCTCTGTCTTGCTCGTAGGTTGCCAGGCCAATCGTGATGGTAACGTTCAGCAGCATGCACAGAGCCTTTCTGCGGCTAGTCAAGGGGAAGCAGGAAAGTTTGCAAGTCAAGCGCGATGGATGGACGACGGGACGTTTTACGCGCAGGATCAGGACTTGTGGGCTTTCATCGGCGACGAGCTAAAGATGGGAATTCCGGAAAATGGCCGGATTCGCGAACAAAAGCAGAAGTATTTACGTAATAAGAGCTATCTCCACGATGTAACTTTACGGGCAGAGCCGTATATGTACTGGATAGCCGGGCAAGTTAAGAAACGTAACATGCCTATGGAACTGGTACTACTACCCATAGTGGAGAGCGCTTTTGACCCCCATGCAACGTCTGGCGCCAATGCCGCAGGCATCTGGCAGATCATTCCGAGCACAGGGCGCAATTATGGTTTGAAACAGACCCGAGCTTACGACGCACGTCGTGACGTAGTGGCTTCTACGACAGCAGCCCTCGACATGATGCAACGTCTGAACAAGATGTTTGACGGCGACTGGTTACTCACTGTCGCGGCTTACAACAGTGGCGAAGGTCGTGTGATGAAGGCAGTGAAGGCGAACAAATTGCGCGGGAAACCGACCGATTTCTGGTCACTTTCGTTGCCGCAGGAAACAAAGATCTACGTACCGAAGATGCTGGCTTTGAGTGATATTCTCAAAAACAGCAAGCGTTACGGTGTGAAACTGCCAACAGCAGATGAAAGCCGGGCGCTGGCGCGTGTCCGTCTGGATAATCCAGTCGACATGAAGCAGGTTGCGGATATGGCAGGCATTTCTGTCACCAAGCTGAAGGCATTCAATGCCGGCGTAAAGGGTTCCACCCTTGGCGCCAGCGGGCCGAAGTATGTGATGGTGCCGCAGAAGCATGCCGATCAGCTGCGTGAGTCTCTGGCGTCTGGCGAGATTGCCGCCGTTCAGCCGACTCTGGTAGCGGATAACACGCCGATGACCAGCCGTAGCTATAAGGTACGTACAGGTGACACCCTTTCAGGCATCGCCGCACGTTTAGGCGTGACGTCGAAAGACCTACAGCAGTGGAACTCACTGCGTGGTTCGCATCTGAAAGTCGGTCAAAACCTGACGGTAGGCGCAGGTAGCAGCGCGAGTCGTCTTGCGAACAATAGCGATAGCATTACCTATCGCGTACGCAAAGGGGATTCACTGTCGAGCATCGCGAAACGTCACGGCGTAAACATCAAAGATGTGGTGCGCTGGAACAGCGATACCGACAATCTGAAACCGGGCGACCAGCTGACGCTGTACGTGAAGAACAGCGTCAGACCCGATTCCTGATCGCTTTGTTTGACCAGTCAGTTTAACGAAAAAGGCACCGTCTCCGGTGCCTTTTTTATTGGCTTTGCTTACGGTGCCTTGAAGGCTTCCGCCATAATGGTATCGCTGGTAAACGACCCCTCTTCCTGCAGTTCGAAGTAATTCTTCACTTCCTGAGAAGCACTGTCCTGATACAGACGTATGGCTTCACACAAAGTCGCAGGCGTGCGCATGCGCGCAACCCATGAGCTAAATTCCAGCGGCAAGCGATCGGTAATCAGATTACGGGTGATCAATCCGGCTTCGTTAATCAACGACAACCACTCGCCACTCGAATAATTACGGACATGCGAGGTATCACGCAGCGCTTCAACGGTCTGCAACCAGATATCCCGCAAAGGATGCCCCGGGGACATGACATCCATAATAATGAACACCCCACCCGGCTTCAGCACACGCCTCACTTCCCGCAACGCCTGACCGACATCATGCCAGTGATGGGCTGAGTAACGGCTGATCACCACATCGTAGCTGGCGTCTTCAAAGGGTAAGATTTCAGCATAGCCCTGACAGGTGGAAATATTCGTCAGGCCCTTATCGGCAGCGGCCTGATTTACCACGTCCAGCATTTGCGCAGACAGATCGTAAGCTGTCACTTTCGCCACTTTTCCGGCAGCAATGAAACTGGCGTGACCGGCACCACATCCCATATCCAGAACATGCGCCTGAGGAAAGGCACTCAGCCTTTCTGACAGCCGTTGCAAATCACGCCCTGAGGCATGAACGGCACTGGTTAAGTACGCGCTGGCCTGAAAACCGAACTGTTTATCTACGTTATTGTGGTGCGTGTTGGTTGTCATTGTGTTGTCCTTCGGTTGGTTGAATGAATAAAGGGCAGCACCTTATGTGCGCAGGCCTGCCCCACGGCAGACCTGACTTACCTTTATCGCTCAGGTTTGCCGGGACTGAATTCCACTAGTAGCGGGTTGTGATCGGATGCACGAGTCACCAGAACGGAGGCCTCATGGACATTCAAACCACGGTAGAACACGAAATCGAGAGGGCGACCAAACGCGCGTCGGCGCTGATCGTCGGTGAAGCGGACTTCACGCAGTGACATTTCACGCGCAAAGCGATAAAGCGCATTCATGCGCGGACGGCTCCATGCGTTGAAGTCTCCCGCCATGATGATTGGGCCACTGTGATGGGCAATCTGATCGCCAATCGGCAGCAGTTGTTTGCTGTAAACATCGACGCCGAGACTGAAGTTAACGGCATGAATATTCACCACCATCAACAAGCGTGAATCTGGCAAAGGGTAGACGGTCACCAGAGCAGACTTGGCTAAGCGCAGGATCGGTTCACGTTCGCGCAAAGGGCAGCAATAGACGGGATGCGCGGATGATAACGTCATCACCCCTGATGGATTCTGTGGTAAGACAAAAGCAGGCACCTGATCGGCAGCCAGATAATTACTGGTGGCAAACCGGACCAGTTCTGGCGTCGTTTGTGCTTCCTGTAACAACACCAGGTGAGCATCTTTGCCAAAGTTTGTCAGCACCGATAACCACTCTTCCCGTTTCTGCTTGAAAATGTTCCAGACCAGAATACGGATTTTTTCATCGCAGCTCAGAGGGGCACCTGCGGGTAACGCTTTGCCAATAGCTGCAAACGAACCGGGAGGTAAGATCCTCTCGGCCGGTTGTCCGGCAACATAACGCATGGCATAGGTATTTTTTCGCACGCTGGATTTCTGACCTCAATAACAGAAAAACCACGCCGCCATCACGGTGTGGTTCCTCTGTTATAGGGACTTTAGCTCACACTTTCAACGCTATTTTCCAGAAAGTTACCTTCTTGTGTATAAGCAAAAACTCAGGTTACACATCAGCTCAGCGCCACTTTCACCGTTTTATCAAGACGGCCGCTGGCACTAATCAACAGTTTCACGCCAACCAAAATGCTGGCCAATGAACGTCCCCAAAGGTATACCAGTGACCAGCGCCACCGTCACATAATGGCAATGGCAGAGGCCGCTTTTTCTTTTGGCACCGGACTTGTCGCGATGGTTGAGCCAATAGAGAAGAGCCCCCCATTAGCCAGAAGCAGCTTTTTACGTGGCATACGGCCCGTTAAGGCCGTCAGAACAGGCGCACCAATCGCAACCTCTAAATCATAGATAGACACCAGTAACCCGGCAGAAGGCAGGGAAACGGAAAGTTGTTCAGCAATTGTAGGAACCAGGCCACGATAACAAATTCGGTCGTACCAATTGCAAAGGCACTGATCGTCAGGATAAGAAGCGCCAGTGGCATAATTTACTCCGTATCATCAGGATTAAGATGACACGCAGTACGCACGGATGCTTAAATAACAAAAACCGTCAAAATCTCAATAAAATTTTGCTTCAGGAGCAATAATGCGAGCAACCTCTGAAGAGATCGCCATCTTTGTCGCCGTGGTGGAAAGCGGAAGTTTTAGTCGTGCAGCAGAGCAGCTGAATCAGGCAAATTCTGCCGTTAGCCGTGCCGTCAAAAAGCTGGAGTCGAAGTTAGGTGTGAGTCTGCTTAATCGCACGACTCGCCAGCTTAGCCTGACGGAAGAAGGAGAGCGCTATTTCCGCCGCATGCAGGGTGTTTTGCAGGAAATGGCAGCGGCTGAGAATGAGCTTATGGAGGCCCGGCACACACCACGAGGCCTACTGCGGATTGACGCTGCAACGCCAGTCGTTCTGCATTATCTGATGCCTTTGATTAAGCCATTTCGCGAGCGCTACCCTGAAATTACTCTCTCACTGGTCTCATCTGAAACCTTCATTAATCTTATCGAGCGAAAAGTCGATGTGGCGATCCGCGCCGGAACATTAACAGACTCCAGCCTGCGCGCACGCCCATTATTCAGCAGCTATCGGAAGATAATCGCTTCTCCGGATTACATTGCCCGTTACGGTAAGCCTGAAACAGTTGAAGCGCTTAAACAGCATCTGTGCCTGGGCTTTACGGAGCCCACGTCACTCAATATGTGGCCAATCTCCTGCTGTGATGGACAGCTGCATGAGATTGTCAGCGGCATTTCATCCAACAGTGGTGAAACGTTGAAACAGCTCTGTCTGAGCGGGAACGGGATCGCCTGTCTGTCGGACTATATGGTCGATAACGAGATTGCCAGAGGGGAATTTGTTGAACTGTTGGCAGACAAAAGATTGCCGGTGGAGATGCCGTTCAGCGCCGTGTATTACAGCGATCGGGCAGTAAGTACCCGAATCCGCGCATTTATTGATTTTTTGAGTGAGCATGAAGCTCAGCATAAAAAATAAAGGGGCACTACGCCCCTCGATTCAATGAGTTAATCCCACTCAGGTGCCAGACCTTCCGGGCTAACCAGACGATCGTTACACTCCAGAGCGGCAATTGCCGCCTTGTCCGTCTCATCCAGTTTCAGCTGCTGAGCCAGCAGGTTGCTTGCCAGATTCTCGCGCTTCGTTGAAGAAGGGATAACCGCATAGCCTTCTGCCATTGCCCAGGCCAGGATCACCTGCGCCGGAGTCACCTGATGCTTATCGGCAATCTTCTGGATAGTGGCATCTTGCAGCGCTTTACCATAAGCCAGCGTCATGTAAGAAGTGATGTGGATGCCATGCTGCTGCGCCCAGTCCACCACTTTGCGGTTTTGTAGATACGGTGAGAGCTCTATCTGGTTGGTGGCAATATTTTCAGCGCCGACCGCGGCAATCGCTTTCTCCATAAGCGGAATAGTGAAGTTGGAAATACCAATCTGACGGGTCAGTCCACTTTCTTTTGCTTCCAGCAGCGCCTGCATAAACTCTTCCACCGACACAGCATCATTCGGTGACGGCCAATGGATCAGGGTCAGATCCACATAATCGGTACGCAGCTTCTTCAGGCTCTCTTTCAGGCTTGGGATCAGCGCCTCTTTGCTGAGGTTTTCTGTCCAGATTTTGGTGGTGATAAACAGTTCGCTGCGCGGAATTCCACTCTCAGCGAGCGCCTGCCCGACAGCCGCTTCGTTATCATAAATCTGTGCAGTATCAATCGCACGGTACCCCAGTTCAAGGGCAGTTTTTACGGAAGCAATAACTACGTCGTCTTTAAGACGGAAAGTACCTAAACCAAATGCAGGGAGTGTCATGTGTTCCTCTTTAATCACTTTGTGTGTTATCAGAGGATTATCGGACGTGCAGGCAGGGAGAAAAAGAGTTAAAAATGCAGAGGATTTTTGCGATTCTGGCAATAATCCCTGAATTCTGGACAAAAGAAAAAGCCCTGAGCAAATGCTCAGGGCTCTTAATAAGTGGCGGAACGGACGGGACTCGAACCCGCGACCCCCTGCGTGACAGGCAGGTATTCTAACCGACTGAACTACCGCTCCACCGAATTTCTTTACCACACCGGTTTATACCCCGGTTTACTGCTAATTTGATGCCTGGCAGTTTATGAGTCACTTTGTGACTCACCCTTCGGGCTGTTGCTTTGCAACATTCAAAAGCATTCGCTTTTGTCCTACTCTCATCGAGTAGTGAACTGCCCCGAAGGCTGTTCAGGTTTTTCAATTTGATGCCTGGCAGTTCCCTACTCTCACATGGGGAGACCCCACACTACCATCGGCGCTAC
>NZ_JBLFJW010000052.1:0-18965 GCF_047713085.1 Pantoea sp. sgz302252 | reverse complement strand
GAAAGTGGGTAATGCAGAGTTGCGCAGCGCACTGTATATGCCAGCGGTTGTGGCAGGAAGGTACAATGAGGTGGTGAAAAACCTGATGGAAAGGCTGTCAGCGAGAGGGAAGACAGGAAAAGAACGGGTATGTGCAGGGATGAGAAAACTGCTGCAGCTGGCCTATGGCGTGGTGAAATCCGGACGCGAATTTAATGCTGAGATACCACTTGCCGGATGACCGGCAAGACGGTATCTCTCCCCAAAGGGGCGAGGGAGAAAACCGGACAGTCCCCTCTCCCCTTTGGGGAGAGGGTTAGGGTGAGGGGTAACCTTCACACCTCCGGCAGCAACCCGACAAAACTGCGCTTCTTACGCGGCTCCGACATCATCTCATCGAGCTTTTCCACGCAGGCGAGATAGTGCGGGGTTTTCTTGTGCGCCAGCACCGCTTCGTCGTCTTTGTAGGCTTCATAGATAAAAAAGCGGGTCTGCACTTCCGGGTCCTGCAGCACGTCAAACCGCAGGTTGCCCGGCTCTGTTAGCGCGCCTTCGTGGTTGGCGCGAAACACGTCGACAAATTCGCTGACCCTTTCCGGTTTGATGTTGATTTCAACCAGCGTCACATTCATCGCTGCTCTCCTTGCTTTTCTTCCTGCCAGAACTGGTACGCCTCGCGGGCGCTCATGTTCTCGTGCACGACTTTTTTCACGGCTTTTAACATCGCCAACGGCGCGCTGGACTGGAAGATATTGCGCCCCATGTCCACGCCACTTGCGCCCTGATCGATGGCTCGCCAGCACATGTCCAGCGCTTCGTCTTCGGGTAGCTTTTTGCCGCCTGCAATCACAATCGGCACCGGGCAGCTGGCGGTGACTTTTTCAAAGCCTTCTTCTACGAAATAGGTTTTCACAAACGTGGCGCCCATTTCTGCGGCGATACGGCTGGCTAGCGAGAAATAACGCGCGTCACGCGTCATCTCTTTGCCGACACCGGTGACGGCCAGAACTGGCATGCCGTAGCGGTTGCCTGCATCCACCAGCTTGATGATGTTGCTGATTGACTGATGTTCATATTCGCTGCCGATATACACCTGCGCCGCCACCGCCGCAACGTTCAGGCGCAAAGCGTCTTCCATCGTCACCGCGACACTCTCGTTTGAGAGCTCGCTCAGAATTGAGTTGCCGCCGGAAGCCCGAAGCACAACGGGTTTATTGGTCGCCGCAGGCACGGTGCTGCGAAGAATGCCGCGGGTACACATCAGCACATCGGTTTCGCCGTACAGCGGCGCAATCGACAAATCAATGCGCTCAAGCCCGGTGGTTGGCCCCTGAAAATAGCCGTGATCAAACGCCAGCATCACCGTACGGTTGCTTTGCGGGTTGAAAATGCGGGCGAGGCGCGACTGCATGCCCCACTCCAGCGAACCGCAGCCCTTCAGGGTGTAGAGCGCATTTTTCTGCGGGCGGTCGAGCCCGAAATCTTTCCCGTCTTTGATATCGTCTAAATCAGCCATCGTCTCCTCCCTCAGAAAACCGACACTGTTCAAAAGCGTAGTCACTCTGGCGACCTTAAATGCGTCTGTCTCCTCACTTTTGCCAGCGGCTTCACACTTCCGATGCAGGTATTTCAGGCAGATGTTCTAGATTTTTATAAGCAGGGTGAAGGGCTTAATGATCAGACGACTCGCTTCGGGAGAAGAGCCAATGAGTTACCTTTTAGCGTTAGACGCCGGTACCGGCAGCATTCGGGCAGTGATTTTCGACCTGGCAGGCCGCCAGATAGCCGTCGGCCAGGCTGAATGGAAACACCTGAGCGTCGAAGGCGTTCCCGGCTCGATGGAGTTCGACCTTAGCACCAACTGGCAGCTCGCCTGCCAGTGCATCCGCCAGGCGCTGGAGCGCGCACATATCAGCGCCGCCGACATCAAATCTGTTGCCTGTTGTTCAATGCGCGAAGGGATAGTGCTTTACGACCGCAATGGTGATGCCATCTGGGCCTGCGCTAACGTCGATGCCCGCGCCAGCCATGAAGTCTCTGAGCTGAAAGAAATTCACGACTACCGTTTTGAATCCGAGGTGTACGGCGTCTCCGGGCAAACGCTGGCGCTTTCCGCTATGCCGCGCTTGCTGTGGCTGGCGCATCATCGCCCGGATATCTATCGCCAGGCCGCCACCATAACCATGATCAGCGACTGGCTGGCGGCTAAACTCTCCGGTGAACTGGCCGTCGATCCTTCCAATGCGGGCACCACAGGCATGCTCGATTTGTTCAGCCGCGACTGGCGTCCGGCGCTGCTGGACATGGCCGGATTGCGGGCAGACATTCTCTCCCCGGTAAAAGAAACCGGCACGCTGCTGGGCGCTGTCACCAAAGAAGCAGCGCAGCAAAGTGGCCTGAGAGTTGGCACGCCAGTGGTAATGGGCGGCGGCGACGTGCAGCTTGGCTGCCTGGGCCTGGGCGTGGTGCGAGCCGGACAAACCGCCGTATTGGGCGGCACCTTCTGGCAACAGGTGGTGAATCTCCCGGAAGTCCGCACCGATCCGGAAATGAATATTCGCGTGAATCCGCACGTGATCCCTGGCATGGCGCAGGCTGAGTCAATCTCCTTTTTCACCGGGCTGACCATGCGCTGGTTCCGCGATGCGTTTTGCGCGGAAGAAAAACTGATCGCCGAACGCCTGGGTACAGACACTTATACCCTGCTGGAAGAAATGGCGAGCCGCGTGCCTGCGGGTTCACACGGTGTGATGCCGATTTTCTCTGATGCGATGCACTTCAAGCAGTGGTATCACGCCGCGCCGTCGTTCATTAACCTCTCCATCGACCCGGAAAAATGCAACAAAGCCACGCTGTTCCGTGCACTAGAAGAGAATGCCGCCATTGTCTCGGCCTGCAATCTGGCGCAGATTTCCCAGTTCTCCGGCGTGAAGTTCGACAGCCTGGTCTTCGCCGGCGGCGGATCAAAAGGCGCACTGTGGAGCCAGATTTTAAGCGACGTAACCGGATTACCAGTGCGAGTCCCTGAAGTGAAGGAAGCCACCGCGCTGGGGTGTGCGATCGCGGCAGGAACAGGTGCCGGGCTTTATCCCGATATGGCAAGCACGGGTGAAAAACTGGTGAGCTGGAGCCGCGTGTTCACACCGAATCGAGAGCATCGTGAGCTGTACGCTGGCATGCTGGAGAAGTGGCAAAAAGTGTATGCCGATCAGCTCGGGTTAGTGGACAGCGGGTTGACGACGTCGATGTGGCAGGCTCCTGGACTGAAAAAATAGTGTAGAGGCAAACAGCCTGCTGAACGGGAGCAGGCTGTTTTGATTTTGCGTCAGGGTGATTTCCAACCTGGTTTGGTTTCAATATTTCCTTCACCGAGAATTTGATAGGTGGTGCCACTGAAGTCTGTTATGAAATCAACTATGCCGGGTGCATCAACATTAACGACAAGAGCAATATCCTTTGGAATACACCTTTTCTCAGACTTAATATCTTCAAAACAACGCAAATCTTCATGAGGATTTTCCCGAAAACTCACAAACCCCGCCCCAGCTTCAAAAAACACAATCCTGGACGTATTTTCAGTGAAGACTGGGTATTTCATTTGCAGCATTTTTTTGTGTTCCAAATACCACTTAATTCGATCCTTATCTGTCCAGGGTAAATGATCAACTACAATATCAACCGATAACCCCTGAAGTGAATCAACATATAATATTCTCACTGGCCGTAACGTCCAGAGATTGTAAAATGCTGTCACTAACATGATTAGTGCGGCCAAAAATATTAACCTCCTCCCTTTCCTTTTCATAAACTTTCATTAACCATGATGCTGGCATTAAAATTTGCAAAATAGGGTCTGAATGCAAAATCTCTGTGCCGTTGAAGAAAAAACCAGATACGGAAGAATCGAAAGTTTCTATTGCCAAATTGACGGTAATTTTCCGGCTTCGGGAAGTCATAACGAATCAGTCGATAAGGATCGACGCGGACGGATATATCATCCAGCCCAAGTGCACGCAGTTGCCGCTCATCCATATCGCCATATTTCATGTCGTCGGCAGTAGTATCATTAAATCTATGAAGGGATTCGAACAAGGTACAGGGTAAGCGCATTGATAAACTTGATATGCCGTGCAATTTTATTTCCTCCTTGAATAACAATTAGTGGTTATAGAACATGTCCAACCTTAAAGGAATAATCATTCGAATAAAGCGCCCGTTCTCACACAGTTCTGTCTGGAGCATGTTTTAGCTATTGGGACAGATCCGTTTAGGCTGGCAACGAGCTGAAATAAAATCATCTGGAAACAGCCTGCTGAGGCTGAGCAGATTTTTTTCTTTCATGACTGGGCTATCGATCGAACAGAGGGCTCGAAATCGGCTTGTTTTCTATTTTACCATCGATATAAACCCGGTACGCCGGACCACCAAAGCCTATATCGAAATCAGTAACCCCCCCATCATAAAAGTGGATAACCAGTAGATCATTTTTCTGGATGCAATTTTTTTCTTTTTTCAAAGACTCAAAGCAACGTAAATCCTCATGATAGTTATCCCGTGAACTCATGAATCCCTCCCCAATATCTAAGAAAACAATTTCATAAGTATTCTCATTAAATTCAGGATGTTTTTTTTGCAACTTTCTTTTATTTTCCAAAAACCATTCAATTCGACCTTTATCCGTCAAAGGTAGATGGTCGACCACTATATCTAGCATCATATCCTTATATGAATCTATGTATATAATATTAACCTTTCGCAATGTCCACAAATTATAGAAAGCCGTGATCACGAAAATAGCAACTGCTATTAAAAGCATTTTTCTCCCTTTGCGCTTCATCTTAACCTTTCACCATGATATCAGCATTAAAGTTGGTAAAAAAAGGTTTAAAGGCAAAATCTCTATGCCTCTGAAGAAAAAACCAGATGCGGAAAAAGCGAAAGTTACGGTATAAAGAATTATGGATATCGTTAATATCTAACCCCTCAACAGGCCTGAAGGAAAAGCCATTTTCAAATTGACGGTAATTTTCCGGTTTCGGGAAGTCATAACGAATCAGTCGATAAGGATCGACGCGGACGGAGATATCATCCAGCCCAAGCGCACGCAGCTGCCGTTCATCCATATCGCCATATTTCATATCATCGGCAGAAGTATCATTAAATCGATGAAGGGTTTCGAACAAGGTGCAGGGTAAGTGCATTGATAAGTTTGATATGTCGTGCAATTTTATTCCCCCCATGAATAATCACTCGAATAAAGTTAGGGCGTCACCGTAAAAAAGGGTCTGGTATCTCGCGCCAGTGAACCTCGCAGTCGCTGGCGCCACAAAACAGCAGGCAATGCTTTCCGTCACGGTACAGGCCTCCGGGGAAGATAACGTCCCGTAAGTCTTCGCGTTTGCTTTCCCCGGAGAGGAGATCGGCCCTGCTACAGATAATGCGTAATGGAGTCTGTTTCCCGGTGAGGAAGTTAAGGCGAAACGTCGCTGCGTAATAGTGGCGATCGCCTTGCGCATCAAAACAGGCAACGTGTGCCAGTACCCCCACCCATTGCTCATCCAGCAGCCACGCTTCGTTCACTCCACACCAGCTTTCGCTTTCCAGTTGACTCAGCAGCGTGCCCTGTAAAAACAATGGAGTCGCCAGTTCGCTGAGGCTGTTGATCATCAGCCAGCCAATTTTCCCTCGCCCGCCGATCTCTCCCTGAGGACGAGTGAATATCAGCAGCCGTTTATCAGGAAGCTGCAGCAGGCGAATATCCTTCATCCCCCATGGGCCCACGGTTAACGGACGCAGCGCGGCTATCGATTTCCCCTGCCACAGTTGCGTTCGCCAGCGCAGCCCTTTGCCATCCGGGTCAGGTGCCGTTTCTACGCCACCCAATACCCAGCCGTTGTCGATTCGGCAGATAAAAGGATCCTGTAAATCAAACACGGGCAAGTCGTCTGCCAGCACCGCTTCAGCATGCCCCTGCCAGTGAAAAAACCGGATTTGTGAGGCTTCACTGTCCCGGCGCTCTACCCGGGCGGCAATCAGCCATCTTTCGCCTTCGCGGAAAGGGGCCGTCGGATTGTAGACGTCATAGCCCGCCACCCCGCTGAACGTTAGCTTTATGCTGACTGCCGGTTGTCGGTGCTGACAATATTCACGGTACAGCGCAGCAGTGGCAGGCAGACTCATTTACACCAGTTCCAGATGCTGCCACAACTCAGCCATTGAAAGCGTCGCCAGCGCGATGCTTTCATCCGCAGCGCCGTACCAGACATGCAAGGTTTCATCGCGAATCAGTGCTCCGCAGGTAAAGACCACGTTGCCGAAAAAGCCCTCTCGCTCGTACGGGGCAACAGGCTCCAGCAGGGGCGTTGACGATTTGGCAAGAATTCGCGTGGGGTCCTGTAGATCCAAAAGGAGGGCCCCAAGGCAGTAACGCTGTCTGGCATCCACGCCATGGTAGATCTCAAGCCATCCTCGTTTCGTTTTCAGTAGCGGTGCACCGCCGCCAGATTTCAGCACGTCCCATGAATCCCCTGAGCGTCCCAGTAAGTGGCGGTGATTGCCCCAGTGCAGCATATCGGGGGACTCGCAGATCCAGATTTCAGGATGACCAAAATGGCTCGGCGCCGGACGGGTCAACGCCATGTAATGTCCATGAATGCGCTCGGGGAAAAAGCAGACATCACGGTTATCCGGACAGAAAATCAGCCCTTTCTTTTCCACGCTGACAAAATCGCGTGTGATAGCCAGCGCGGTAGATATGCCCAATGGCGAAACAGCGGAGTAGTTGATATACCAACGGTCATCGATGCGAGTGATGCGCGCGTCCTCACAGCCGAATTGTTCATACTGGGTGTCCGGCACGATAAAGGCGTGATCGTCGACAGTGAAATTCACGCCATCGCGGCTGCGGGCCAGACGCAGATGTGACATCGACGTCAGCCACAACACGGCGGGATCGCTTTTCAGTACGATGGTGCGCGGATCGCTAAAATCATAGCGCTCATCGCTGCGGTCAAAGATTTTCTCAGCCAACTGCCATCTGCCCTGCTGTTCGCTCAGCAACGGCACCACTAGCTTGCCGGGATCGGTGCTGTTGATACTTTCCGCCACGCGAACCAGCAGAAGAATGTCGCCGTTCACCTCGGCGACACCGGCATTAAATACACAATCGACCTTCCAGCCAGGTTGCGAGGGTTTCACATCCGCAGGGGTGATGAGCGGATTTTTACTGTGCCTTTCCATGAAAACTCCTTTTAATTACACACTGATTTTTACCCAGCCATTCAGCATTCTCGCCATACAGCGTTTCCGCCGGGATCTCATACCAGGGATTCCTGATCGCTTCGCCAAAATTGACGCAGACCCAAACACTTTCTTGTGCGCACTCACGTAAAAACAGGATGGCGTCTTTTTCCTGTGTCAGTCGTCGGTATTCTCCATGCTGCAAGCCAGAGGAATTATTGCGGATGGCTATCAACCGCTGATAGTGAGACCAAAGAGAAACAGGATCGGCTTTCTTTAGGGCAATGTTGACGACATCCGCATCGTGGCTGAATGGCATCCATGGCGTGGTGGTAGAGAAACCAAAAAACGGTTGATTGTTCCAGGCAAGCGGCGCGCGCGAGGCATCTCTTGAGTGGCTGATGGCCTGCAGCAGGGCATCGTCATGAGACAGCCCTTGCGCAAGCGCCGTGCTGTACCAGGTTTTTCCCTGAACATCGTAGATATCCGCTTCTGTTCGTGGACGATAGTTGGATAACCCGGCCTCTTCCCCTTGATAAATAAAAGGCACGCCGTAAGCCGTAAGTTGCAATACCGCCACGGCCGCAGCACGTGCGACATCATGCTCATGCTCGCCGAAGCGGCCAATCATTCGCGGCATATCGTGGCTGGAGAAAAAGAGCGTCGGCGGGCCAGTGAGCGGGTCTCGCATCGCCTGTAGCTGCGAGAAGATAGCGCCTACATCGAACGTTTTCTGGCTGCCCAGATTGAAGTTGAACACGACGTCCATCAGGTCATTACGCTGATAGCGGCGCAGGACTTCCAGTGAGTCACTGCCGATTTCACCCACCAGAAAAGGCTCCCCGTGCTCACGAAGGTAACCACACAAACGCGTGAGCACACGTTCAAGGCCCGGCTGATTGACGTCGTGAAGATGCTCCTGCTCGCCGCCTTGTTCCGGGTTATCGGCCCCGGGTCCGTCAGTTGTCAGAAAATTGATGACATCGAAGCGAAAGCCGTCGACACCCAACGCCCGCCAGAAATCGACCACCTGGAAAATCGCTTGTTCGACCTGCGGGTTCTGCCAGTTCAGGTCTACCTGCTCAGGGGAAAATTTATGGTAGTAAAACTCACCGGTGTCGGGCTCGGCTGTCCAGGCGCTGCCGGAGAAAAAGGACTGCCAGTTATTTGGCTTATCCGTAAAAATAAAATAGTCACGGTAGCGGCTGGCGGGGTTGTTCCAGGCATTGACAAACCAGGGATGCTGTGACGATACATGGTTGACCACCAGATCGATGATCACCCGAATGCCTCTTTGGTGGCTGGCCTGCACCAGGCGAGTAAAATCCTCGATGTTGCCAAACCGCGGGTCTACCGCGCAGTAGTCGCTGATGTCGTAGCCGTTATCGACCAGCGGCGAAGGATAGAACGGCGTTATCCAGATCCCGTTAATACCAAGCTCCGCGAGGTAATCCAGTTTTGTCAGCAACCCCGGAAAATCCCCCAACCCGTCGCCATTACCGTCACAAAACGAGGGTAAGTACACCTGATAAAACACCGCTTCCTGCCACCATTGCGGCTTGTTCATGGGATTCTCCTTATTTCAGCGACAGTGACATGCCCTGAAGGAAGTAATTGCGGAACAGGATGAACAACGCCACCACCGGCAACATCTGCAACACCGAACCTGCCAGCACCGGCCCGAGATAAACGCCATACGATTTGCTGAAGGTGGCAAGCAGCACCGAGAAAGGCATTTTGTCGACGTCGCGCATCACGATGAGCGGCCAGAGAAAGTTGTCCCAGGAGCTGGAAAAGGTGAAGAGCGCGACGATGGCGAGAATCGATTTGTTCAGCGGGATCATCACGTGGCGAAGGATGCCCCAAAGGTTCGCGCGATCCAGTTTCGCCGCAGAGAGATAGTCGTTCGGCGTACCTTTAAAGCTTTGCGACACCATGAAAATGCCCCATGCGCCCATGGCATACGGCAGGATCATCGCGCTGTAGCTGTTGATCAGCCCCAGCTCACGCATCAACACAAACTGCGGGATCACGAACATAAAAGCCGGAAACACCATCTGCACGATCAGCAGATTTTTGAAGGTCTTCTGGCCGAAGAATTCTGTCTTCGCGACGGCGTAACCCACCAGTACCGAGCTCAGCGTGACGGAGAGCGTGATGGTGAGTGAGACAAACAGCGAGTTGCCCAGCGTCAGGAAAAAGGGTTTGTTCGCCCGCTCGCTGTTATCCAGCAGAAAATGATAGTTTTCCAGCGTCCAGTTACCGGAAAACAGCGATGAGGTGTAAATCTGCGCCGTGGGTTTGAGCGAAGAGATAAGCATCCAGATAAAGGGATAGAGCCAGCTCAGCGCCAGTAAAAACATCACGGCATGAACGATCAGGCTTTTAGGCGTTAAGGTTTTCATTCAGACAATCTCAATGTTTTTTTCGAACAGGCGACGGAATAACCAAATCGTCAGGAAGCTGCAGGCGGCAACAATGATTGACATCATCGCCGCCCAGCTGGGTTTCATCTGCTGAAAAGCCACTTCGTACATCACCACCATTGGGCTGGTTGTGCTGTTCAGCGGGCCGCCACCGGTGATGAGATAGGGTTCAGTGAAGATGCTGAATGCCACAGTGATCGCCAGCACCATTACCATCACAATTTGCGGGTTCATCATCGGCACGGTGATGGACCAGGTGGTGCGAAAACGCCCGGTTTTGTCGAGCACCGCCGCGCTGTAGATATCTTTGGGGATCGCCTGCATACCGGAATAGAGGATCAGCCCGTAATAGCCGACAAATTTCCAGGTCACAATCAGGGCGATAGAGAGCATTGCGCAGTCGGGGCTGGTAAACCAGGGCACGCTAACGCCCACTGCTTCACGTAAAAAAGCATTTACTGGCCCATACTCACTGAACATTTTCGAAAAAACGATAGAATAAGCCACCCCTGATGAGACGTTGGCCAACAGAAAACTTAAGGCAATAAACGCTTTGCCGTAGCGTATTTTCTTCAGCCCGGCGGCAAACAGCATTGAAGCAATAAAAACGATGGGAAGGTAATAAAGCAAAAAGCGAAAGACATTAAGCATTGCGCGCCAGAAAAGCTTGTCGTGGATTATACCGATGAAATTACCCATACCGACAAATTCAGGCGTACCAATAAAATGCCACTGTGTCACGCTTAATAACACCAGCCAAATTAAAGGATAAAACCAGAATACGGAAGAATAGCCTATCCATAAGGAGGCCAGCAGGCCTCCAGTACGTGCGTCGCTTTTCGCCATAATAGTCTCTTACTGGTGTAGGGACTGATTAATTTCCTTGCCTGATTGTTCCAGAGCATCAGCAGGACTCTTATCATTAAAAATCACTTCTTCGAGCATCTGGGTCATGCTGCGCTGTATTTCTGTCGTTTTAGTGGTGGCGACCGGAGGAAGCGCAACATCAACATACGAAGCGATTTCCCGCTCAATGGGGTGCTCATTGAAGTAATCAACAAACAACGGATTGGTTAATAAATCTGAACGTGCGGGCGGCATGCCCGTTGTTTCCAGCCAAAGCCGGTCATTCTCCGCCCGGGAAAAGACCCATTGCATAAATGCCCAGGCTTCCGCCTTGTGCTTGCTGGTACTGAAAATCACCATGCCTTTGCTGTCGCCAAACGTGTACGGGTGCGCGGTCCCTTGCTCAGTTAGCATCGGGCCTATTTCAATGGATTTCAGCACTTCAGGGTACTGCTTACGATAGCGAGCGATATCCCATGGCCCGCGGGCGGAGGCCAGAACCTGGCCGCTGGCGAGTGGATCGTCCGCCGACGTGAAGTCATAGCTGCTCCAGCCTTGATGGAAAACGTTCCCCATAAAAGCCAACACTTTTTGGCCCGCATCCGTCGCCAGAGTGGCCTTGTTGTCGGTGATATAAGACTTTCCCTGACTCTGAGCATAAAACAAAGGGATCAAGTCAAACCAACGTTCCCACCAGTTTTTCCCTGCTGTCAGCTGCATGACATAGCCGTTGTTATCGGCTTTACGCAACGCGGCCAGACGGTAAAGGTCGTCATAAGTCCGCGGGACATGATCAAACCCATACTGCTTTAACAAATCGCCGCGCCACCACCAGACTATCGGATTAACATAAACCGGCAGCACGCTCTGCTGGCCGTTTATCTGCCAGGCCGGGATCAACTCCTCCATTTTTCGCCTGGCGATTAAGTCAGCAAAGCCCGGCATGGGCGTTAAATCTTCAATTTGCTTTTGTTCCGTCAACTGACTGGCGAAGCCAATGAAAATGTTGCTCGACATATCCGGCTCCGTACCGGATGCCAGCGCATTCATAATGGCTTCTTCTGAGCTGCTGGCCGCAGGGATCGGCGTGAATTCGACCGGCATATGGGCGGGATCCTGATTCCACTCTTTGACGATTTTCGTCCACCAGGCTTCTTCATTTTCATTCGGCGCTACCCACATTTTTAGTGTCGCCTGGCTGTGAGCCTGTTCTTTATTTTCATCAGGACCGCAGCCCATAAGGGCTATTGAAATAAGCGAAACCGCCATCCATGTCATGCGTAATCGTATCTTCATGATCGCTCCAGATTAGTTATTTTACGTCTTTTTTCGCCAACCGATATATTGAACGTCCCGGAGGTTATCACTGGTTATTTTTGTTTAACGTTAAACACATCACAAATACCATTCTGTTTTGCGTTCATATTAAAAAAAGAAAATCCGTGAAAACATAATAAAAACCAAATAAACAAAAGAGACACATCACTCAGACAAATATAATGAACACAAAAAATAAAATAACCATCAAATCACTGGCAAAATTATTAGGGGTATCGCATACCACTGTGTCCAATGCCTGGAATAACCCGGAAAAACTCTCCAGCGAACTCAGGGAACAGATCCTGAACTATGCCCAAAAGAGAGGTTTTCAGGGACCGGATAAACTTGCCCGAGCACTGAGGACCGGCCGCGCCGATGCGGTGGGTATCATTTTTAATGATGCAATGAGCTACGTGTTTATCGATCAGCACGACATCAACTTAATGCGAGGTATCGCCAGCGCTTGCGAGCAGGAAAATATTAATCTGGTGCTGATCCCGCTCCATCACTCAAACAATATGAACGCAACCCCCGTCACCACACTGGTGGATGGCTATATTCTCAATGCCACCTACCAGCATGAAGCGATTATCCAGCAAACATTGGCGCAAAAACGCCCTGTCGTGACGCTCGATTTTTCCCTGCCTGAACACAGCAGCGTTTCTATCAACAACGCCCGGGCAATGCAGGAGATCGTCGAATACCTGATCGCCAAAGGTCATCAAAATTTCGGCATTATTGCCTTCCCATCCAGCAAAGGCATGGAGGGGATGCAGGTATTGACCGAACCGCTTAGAGGCGACAACGCCGTGATGATCACACGCGTAAACGCCTGCTTCGAAACGCTTGCCGCACATGGCCTGCGCGAACATTGCTGGCTGCACCAGACCCAACATGATGAAGAGCATGGTGCAGACGCTGCCAAAGCGTTATTGCAGGCTTATCCGCACATCACCGCCCTCGTTTGCCTTTCCGACAGATTTGCCGCCGGAGCGGTGCGGTACTGCACCCGCAATAACATCATGATCCCACAGCAGGTGGCGATTACCGGTTTTGATAACACCACGGTGGAGACTCAGGGCATAGGACTGACAACCATTGCACAGGATGCAATGAAAAAGGGCCGTATTGCACTGGAGTTGTTACTAAACAAAGGAACGGTTACTCATCATGAGCTGGAGTATCAGTTCATTGTCAGAGAATCGGCGTAAGTTTTAAGGTAAAGAATGGATGAATTAACCTGTTTTAAAGCCTATGACATTCGCGGTGAAGTGGGGGTGTCGCTTACTGAGGAAATCGTGTTTCGCATTGGCCGGGCTTATGGCGTATGGCTTAAGCCACAGCGCGTCGTGGTGGGCGGTGACGCACGCTTGACCTCACCCGCCTTCCGACAAGCTCTGACCCGCGGTTTACAAGCCAGCGGTGTAGACGTGATTGATATTGGCATGTGTGGTACCGAAGAAGTCTACTTTGCCACGCAGTATCTGAAGGCCGACGGCGGAATTCAGGTCACCGCCAGCCATAATCCCGCGCAATACAATGGCCTGAAACTGGTCAGAGAAAAGGCGATCCCTATTCACGGTGAAAATGGATTAGAGGCAATTAAAGCCCTCGCACAAACGGCCCATTTTCCTGCAGCGTCCCGGACAGGCAACTGCACACAGGTGAACTGCCGCTCAGCCTGGGTCGATCATCTTCTGACCTATCTTCACCTTCCGCCCCAACGCCGCTTGCGCATTGTCGTTAATGCAGGACACGGCGCTGCGGGGCCTGCCTTTGATGCACTGGCCTCAGCATTAAGCGAACGCGGAGTCGAACTCGACGTAATACGCTTGTTTCACCAGCCTGATGGCACATTTCCTGCCGGTGTGCCTAATCCCATGCTGAAGGAAAATCGCCAGCACACTCGCGAAGCCGTTCTTCACTATCAGGCGGATTTCGGCATCGCCTGGGATGGCGATTTCGACCGCTGCTTTTTCTTTGATGAGCGCGGCGAGTTTATCGAAAGCTATTATCTGGTTGGCCTGTTTGCTCGCCAGCGTTTAGCGAGCTATCCAGGCGACACCATCCTGCTCGATCCGCGGCTGACCTGGAATACGCTCGAAAGCGTCCAGCAAGCCGGTGGGCACGCCCTTATTTCCCGTACCGGCCATGCTTTTATCAAAGCGCGTATGCGTGAGGAAAATGCACTTTATGGCGGTGAAATGAGTGGTCATCACTACTTTCGCGAATTTGGCTACTGTGACAGCGGAATGATCCCACTGATATTGATGCTGCAAATCCTCGGAACTGAACGCTACCCGCTTTCAGACCTGATTCGTGAAGCCCAGCAGCGCTATCCTGTCTCAGGAGAGATCAATCTCGATGTGCCGCAACCGGCGAAAATCCTGCAATACGTCTCGCAGCATTACACTGAGCAAGGCGGCAAGCGCGATGATTGCGACGGGATAAGCTTCGATTTCCCTCTGTGGCGCTTTAATCTGCGCGCCTCTAACACCGAACCGCTGCTAAGGGTCAATGTAGAAACACGTCATGACCCTCACCTGCTGAAAAACAAAACGGCTGAACTGCTCGCACTCATTGCCTCATCTCCCTCTTCAGGAAGGACATCATGACCGCCTTAAGTCTCTGCAATATTCATAAGAAATATGACAAATCCACGATCATTGAGAATCTGTCTTTAGAGATCGCCTCAGGCGAATTTATTGTGCTGGTTGGCCCCTCCGGTTGTGGAAAATCAACGCTGCTGCGAATGATTGCCGGGCTTGAATCACCTGATGGCGGCAGCATAAAAATGGGTCAGGAAGACGTCACGCATCTGGCTGCGGGTAAGCGCAGTTTATCGATGGTCTTTCAATCTTACGCCCTCTACCCGCACATGACCGTGCGCGAAAATCTGGCTTTCGGCCTGAAGAATATGAAAACCCCTGCGGCCGACATTGAAAAACGGATTGCCCGCGCAGCCAGCATGTTGAAACTCGATGACATGATGGATCGTCTGCCACAGAACCTCTCCGGTGGGCAGCGTCAACGCGTGGCGATCGGCCGATCGATCGTTCAACAACCAGAACTTTTTTTGTTCGACGAACCACTGTCTAATCTCGATGCAGCTTTGCGTGTTGAGATGCGCCAGGAAATTCAGGAACTGCATCAATTGCTGCGCAACACCATGATTTATGTGACACATGATCAGGTTGAAGCCATGACCCTGGCAGACAGGATTGTGGTGCTCTACAAGGGAAAAATCGAACAGACGGGTTCGCCTCTGGAACTGTATAACCGCCCGGCTAATCTCTTCGTGGCCGAATTTATCGGCACACCCAAAATCAATGTGCTGCCGGCAAAATGGCATCTGAACGGCATTCTGCTCAACGACGAACGCTTCATTCCTCTAAACATGAAACCGTCGGGGCTGTGCGAAGGTGACAAACTCTTCGTTGCTGTGCGTCCTGAACATCTTCACCCACACGAGCAAGGGGATATCTGTCTTGATGTCGACACTCGACTTTGCGAACTTCAGGGAGATTCAACACTGGTATGGTGTAAGTTCGGGGCGCAGGATCTTTGTCTGAAATCTTTCCAACAGCTGGATTATGCGCCGCGGTCGGCTCTGACCATCAGCGTGAACGAAGCTGACCTGCATTTTTTTGATGGCCTTGGTAAACGTATTAATGCCTGACGGCTCGCCCCTGAACTTCCTGAGGGGCGTTCTTTGAATCCCATCACAATCACTGCACGCCCCCTTTCCCCTTTTGCCTCACGAAAGCTAAATTAACAACTCATCCGACCACATAACAATAATTTTACACTGGAAGCGATTATGAGCCACTACCCGTCACTGTTTGCCCCACTCAATCTGGGCTTCACCACCCTGAAGAACCGCGTTCTGATGGGGTCGATGCACACCGGGCTGGAAGAGCGCCCGGACGGCACTGAACGACTGGCCGCCTTTTATGCTGAGCGCGCCCGTCACGGCGTGGGGCTGATTGTCACGGGCGGCGTGGCACCTGCGCTTTCAGGCGTCGGAATGGAAGGCGGTGCCGTGCTCAACAATGCCAGCCAGCTGGCGCATCACCGCCCGGTGACTGACGCGGTGCATAAGGAAGGCGGCAAAATTGCGCTGCAAATTCTCCACACCGGGCGCTACAGCTATCAGCCTCGCCCGGTGGCCCCTTCTGCGCTTCAGGCTCCTATCAACCGCTTTAAGCCGCACGCGCTGACGCACGATGAAATTCTGGTGCTGATTGATGACTTTGCGCAGTGTGCACTGCTCGCCCGCGAAGCAGGCTATGACGGCGTGGAAGTGATGGGCTCTGAAGGCTATCTGATTAACGAATTTCTGGCGACGCGAACCAACCAGCGTGAAGACGAATGGGGAGGAAGCTGGGAAAAACGCATGCGCTTTGCCGTCGAAGTCGTTCGTGCCGTGCGTGAACGTGTCGGCGACGACTTCATCATCATTTACCGTTTATCCATGCTGGACCTGGTAGAAGGCGGCGGAAATTTCGATGAAACCGTCCAGCTGGCGCAAGCCATTGAAGCGGCGGGCGCAACGATCATCAACACCGGAATTGGCTGGCACGAAGCACGTATTCCGACTATCGCCACGCCTGTGCCGCGTGGGGCTTTCACGTGGGTCACACGTAAGCTTAAAGGCAAGGTGAACATTCCGCTGGTCACCACCAACCGCATTAACGATCCGCAGGTTGCCGATGAGATCCTCGAACGTGGTGATGCGGATATGGTGTCGATGGCGCGGCCATTCCTTGCAGACGCCGAGTTGCTTTCCAAAGCGCAAAGCGGGCGGGCCGATGAGATCAATACCTGCATCGGCTGTAATCAGGCCTGTCTTGACCAGATCTTTATGGGCAAAGTGACCTCTTGTCTTGTGAACCCGCGCGCCTGCCATGAAACGCGGATGACGTTCGTGCCTGCCCAACAGAAAAAAAATCTGGCGGTTGTTGGCGCGGGGCCTGCGGGGCTTGCTTTCGCCGTCAATGCCGCCGCCCGTGGACATCAGGTCACGCTGTTTGATGCAGCCGGTGAAATCGGTGGGCAGTTCAACATCGCCAAGCAGATCCCTGGCAAAGAAGAATTTTACGAAACGCTGCGCTATTACCGCCGGATGATTGAGATCCACGGGGTGAAGCTGGAGCTGAACCGCTTTGTGAACGCGGAAGATCTGGCCGGGTTCGATGAAACGATCCTCGCGACGGGTATTGAGCCGCGAATGCCAGCCATCAACGGGATCGATCATCCGAAAGTGCTGAACTATCTGGATGTGCTACGCGATAAAACCCCGGTCGGGCAGAAAGTGGCCATCATCGGCTGCGGCGGGATCGGCTTTGATACTGCGATGTATTTAAGCCAGCCGGGCGAGGCCACCAGCCAGAATATCGCCGAATTTTGTGTGGAATGGGGCATTGATACCAGCCTGAGCCAACAAGGTGGATTGCGTCCTGAAGGCCCGCAGCTTCACCCCAGCCCGCGCCAGATAGTGATGTTGCAGCGCAAAGCCAGCAAGCCCGGCGAAGGGTTAGGGAAAACAACCGGCTGGATCCATCGCACAACCTTGCTGGCGCGCGGTGTGAAGATGATCCCGGCCGTGAGCTACGAGAAGATTGACGATCAGGGTCTGCACGTGACGATCGGCGGCGAGCCGCAGTTGTTGGCTGTTGATCATGTGATTATCTGTGCAGGCCAGGAACCACGCCGCAGTCTTGCTGAGCCGCTGCGTGCAACAGGCAAACCGGTACATCTGATTGGCGGGTGCGATGTGGCGATGGAACTGGATGCCCGTCGGGCGATTGCCCAGGGCACGACGCTGGCGCTGGAGATTTAACGACTCTCCCCTCACCGGGGAGAATATCAGTCGATAAACATCGCGGGAGAGATGCCAAACCGCTTCGACAGCTTTTTGGCATGCTCCAGCGTCAGCTTCCGTTTGCCATTCACAACGCGTGATACCATCGATTTGCTGCCGATTTCCGGGAAATCGGAGAGGGTTAAATTGTACTGATGCATCAATGTGCTGAGGACCGCTACGCCTGAAGGAATCGATGCCATAAGCGCATTAAACTCGGCAAACTCCGGCGCAGATTTTTCATAGGCGGTAATAGTATTGCAGGCGATCTCCAGTAATGGGTTCTCAGGATCGTTGAGTAACAGATATTCGATAAACTTAAGCGCATCGTCATGCTGCTGTTCATTTTGAATCCCAGCCAGGAAAGGTGCGCTCGCCGTCAGCGCTTCCCCCGCCTTCAATATGTCAGCTATAACCATTTGTTTTTCCTTTTTGTACGGTGCATGACAGTGAATGAATCGTACTCTTTGTGCGTAAACACATGACGAACATAAAACTTCTGGCTTTCAAAAAAGATCAGGGCAATCAACCTCAGCTCGTTATGCCCCAGATTGATGACATAGTGCTTATCGAGGTACTTAAAATTGTCCAGTGAGGAAAACTGCGATCGCAACTCTTCCGGTGTTTTGAAATAGCCCTTCTGGACAGTAATGCCTAATTGCGCGAGCTCAACCCGGTGTTGCGGAAACCTTTTCCCAGCGTCTTTCAATGCTTTTTCTGATATCAAGTGCATCTCATCTTATCCCTGACAAAATGGTTATGCAATGCGCAAAGTTGCCAAACTGGCAACTCTTCATGTTAAGCGCCGACGAGGAAAATTAAGGGAAAGCGTAAGGACTTCACCAGTCTTAACGCGGGATGAGTGGGGATTAGTTGAAGAATTGCGTACACGCTTCCAGAAAGGACCGTGGTTTGTCGGGGCGATGGTCTGGCGCTGGAGATTTAAGAACAAAGCCGCCTTTTCCCCCTCTCCCCGGCCCTTATGTCTTGATCTTCTCCGTTTCTGCGGAGAAGATCCCCGACTGATCATCGGGAGGTTACCGGTGAGCATCACCCGGCCCTGGTGCCCCTGAGCCCGTGGGAGAGATTATGCCCCGGTAACCTGTTTCCCTGTCGCCTCAAGACCGAACGGTATCCTGTGCCCCGAGCACCCACATATAAGGATGGTCCGGCGATATTATTCATAAGGTTATGGAGTGCCATGATGAGTCTTGTCTCCGTCGGCGTTGATATCGCCAAACTCAAGTTTGATGTTGCTGTCCTGCTGCCAAATCAGAAGTACAAAACCAAAA
>NZ_JBLFJW010000051.1:0-23325 GCF_047713085.1 Pantoea sp. sgz302252 | reverse complement strand
ACCCCCACGGCCGTCGCCATATTGGCTGTCACCGGATAGGGGATCGGCGGTGTGGAAGAGCCTTTAGGGGTTTTACACACATCCGGTTTGGTGCTGACGACGGTCCATGCTCCGCTCTGGCGGGCAGTATAGTTATCGGCCATATTTATGCGCTCCGTGTTCTGTATCGTGCTTCCAGCACCCGCACCGGTGGCGTGTTGTTTGGCAGCAGAAAGCGCCAGGTCAGCGCCACGGTCAGTGTGTCAGTATTGATTTCCACGGTGTCCAGCAGCATAGGCAGCGGCATGCGGTGCCCGCTCATGGCCCGCAGCAACAGGCGCCCCTGGTGTGCTGGAAGGGTGAAATGGATATCACCATTCGGACGAAAACCCGTCAGTACAAACTCCGGTCCCGGTAATGGAAAAGGGATACGTTGGTCATCCGGGGCGCAGTTCCAGTAATTAAAATCAAAATCATCCGGCAGCTCAGGATGCTGTGTTTCCAGCCACTCCTGGTCATAAGTACCTGCCAGCAGCAGGCGCGGCCACCATGTACGACCCACAACACCAAAACCCGCAGGCTGAAATTCAGGCGCAAACCAGTCAGCCTTTCCGTCAAGACAGGCCATAAACTGTTTCAGGGTGAACGGGCTGTCGGTGGCGATAATGCGTGGCGCTTCGACCTGGTGAATGCCACAGGCTTGCAGATGCCACGGCTGTGCGTAACCCAGCCCCAGTGGATTGACCGGGCAGGCCATATGCGCCAGGGGTGGGTTATCCGGGTCAGGATGTTCACGGCGCTGGGCATCGGTCAGACGATATTCTTCAGGAATACGCCCGGCATACTCACTATCAGCCTCAATGCGGCATTCGCCGCCAAAGGCATAACGGTAATCCAGTGGCAATGAAGTGAACGGCTCGGGTTCAGTTTCGTACCATTGCCCGGTTAAGGCATGACGCTGGTAAAAGCGTTTTCCCGTCACCTGTAGTTTTTTATCCAGAATGACGTCACCTGAGGGTGAACGCATCAGCACGCCCGCCGTCATTTCCGGCGCGGCGACGCCACCCGGCGTGTAAGCTGTTCCATTGACGATGATGTCACAGGCGGGTTTCAGGGGCGCAAGGTCACTTTCACGCAGTACCGGCGAAACATTCATTTCTCCGGAATACTCATCTTCCACACAGAGTGGCAGCGGCGGGTTTTCCATCAGTTGCGTCCGCCATCGACCCTTTTCATCCTGTATCAGCCGAAAGCCGGTTTTCATGACAACGACGCGATGGCGCTCGTTATGCTTGTCGTCCATCGCATATTCCATCACTGAAAACGGCGTCAGATTGCGAAATTCCATTTTCCTGCCTCAGTTGATGAATACGTCTTTGCCTTTGATATTGGCCGGGCCGCTGGCCGTAAATTCGAATTCCGTTCCGCTGATGGTGACCTTTCCTCCAGACTCCAGCGTGATGGAGCTGGCACCACACGTCAGCTCAATTTTGTCGCCAGATTGAATGGTGGCGGTATTGGTGACATCAAGCTTGTAGGTTTTATTTACCGTGATGGTCTGTGCCTGTTTTACGGTTTCGGTATCATTACCCGTGATGGTTGTTTCCTGGTCGCCGCCAACATCTTTCGTGCGCTTCTCTTTGACATCCAGCTTCTGGTTATTCTGGACGGTGATAGTCTGGTCATGGGCGACAGTGACTTTCTGATCGTGCCCGCCTTCCTTTTTGCTGCCGACATTCACCGTCTGGCCGACGCCGACCGTGACAGTCTGGTTATTGGTGATGGTTTCGGTGTGATCGTGTTTTACCGTGGTCGTCCGGTCATGCAGCACCTCGGTCACCATGTCTTTCTGGGCGTGCATATAGAGCTGTTCTTTGCTGGTCGCATCCTCAAAGCGCAGTTCGTTAAAGCCACTGCCTTTGTAGGTCTTTGAACGGATGGTCATCTGGGTTTTGGTGCCGGGCAGGCCACCTGGTGAGCGGTTATCCTGGTGATAGGTACGCCCCATAATGATGGGCTGGTCAGGGTCGCCATTAAGGAAGTCCACTATTACTTCCTGGTTTATACGCGGAATAGCCAGGTTACCGAATCCGGTGCCTGCCCATGCCTGCGAGACACGTACCCAGCAGGAGCTGGTTTCATCCTTAGGGTTATACCGATCCCAGTGAAACTGCACGCGCACGCGACCATGCTCGTCGCAGAAAATTTCCTCACCCGCCGGGCCGGTGACGATGGCGCTTTGCGGGCCATCCACTTTGGGTTTGGAATGAAGACGTGGACGCCAGGTGCGGTCGGCCGGAATGACCGTGAACCGGTTTTCCAGGGTGGTTCCACGCCCCTGGCTGCCATGCAGCGCCTGCGGCTGCGAGCCAGTCAGGGTGCTGCTGATCACCTGCCATTCCTGGTTAAGCGTTTCCTGCGGATGGTTTTTCAGCGTAAAACGCGTTCCTGGCCAGAGTTTCGGCGAGTTGCTGATACCACTGGCGGTTTCCGCGTTATTGCGTAATGCCTCTATCTGATAGCGGGTAAAATCCTGCCCGTGGCCCTCGTCCTTGAAACGCCCCGGATAGTCATAGATTTCGTATTGTGAGTACTGGCCGTTCAGGTTTTCGCCTTTCTGGTTAAACTTCCCTTCCCAGCCAGGGGTTTTGAAGGTGTAATCCTTGCTCAGTACCGAGGAGGGGCGAACACTCGCTTCATAGTGAAACGCGCTGATACATTCACGGCTCACATCCGTCGTGGTGTTCGGGTTGAAAGCAAGCGCTTCTTCTATGGAGGCCAGTCCCGCCACATCATCACAGAGCGCCAGTTTCTGAGTCGGGCCATCGGGTGAATACTTGTCAAAGAAGAAAATACCTTCTTCGGCCCACAACCTGGATAAAAATTCCAGGTCATTCTCACCGTATTGAACGCAGAACTCACGGGCTGCGTGGCTGGCATAAAAAGACGGTGCCCAGTCGGTCACACCATTTTCGCCAAGTAGTGTCGCTGAAATAGTCCTGATATCCTGCTGCTGGAAGATGCGGAAATTCTGACGCAGACCACAGCGCCACAGGGGCGGCTGGATGCGAAAACGGTAGAGCATCTGCCAGCGGGTGTTTTCTTTCATGCCAAAACTGGAGACGACACCGGTGACATAGCGCAGCGCCCTGTCCCCCTGCCAGATAGTCAGCGTGGCCTTTTTCTCCAGCAGGCTTTTTGCCTCCAGATTAAAATTCTTGCTGGCAACCTCCACGTCGAGGACAAATGGCAGGGAATTGTTCTGCCCCAGCCAAAAATGTGTCACCGCAAATGTATCGGCATCCTGGCCATCGACGTCGAGTGTAAAACGCAGCCCCTGTAATGACATAAAACCTCCTGAGATGAATAATTCACGACCCGATGCACGCGACACTGCCGCCAGCTATTTCGCTGTACTGCATTTTCTTATTGGGTCATTGTTTTATTTCAATACTACCTTTAATTTTCAGAGGTTTTTATTTTCATCTCTCCGACGAACTATTAATGACGCGATAAACCGCTTGTGGTCAGGCTTAAGGGTAAAGTACGATATCGCACTTGCATTTCGTGTTTATCTCATATTCTTATTTTGTTTCTAAATAATACAAAAACCACTTAAACCTGAGTACTAATATAATAAAAGCGAATAACGATCGATATATTCATGCGATTAGGCTTTGTTGAATAAATCGAACTTTTGCTGAGTTGCGGGGCTTTGTTGAATAAATCAGATTTCGGGCAAGTATCCCCGTAGCGCGTCGTGTTTTCAGGCGATACGGACGCTCTCTGGCATACCTGCCTTCGTCATTTTGTTCAGTGCACGCACCATGGCCAAAGCCTCTGCTACCTGACCATCGTAGTCACGCAGCGTCAGTGAACCTCCGAACAGTTGCTTTACCCTGTACATCGCCGTCTCCGCTATCGAGCGGCGATTATACTCTGTTGCCCATTTCCACCGCGCATTACTCCCGGTCAGCCGCTGATTAGCCACTGCACGGTTACGGTCTGCGTATTCACCGGGCCAGTAACCCGCGCCTTTTCGGGGAGGGATAAGCGCGCTGATTTTCTTACGCCGCAGTTCATCGTGACAGAGCCGGGGGTCGTAAGCCCCGTCTGCTGCGGCTGACCTGATTTTTCTGTGAGTCTGCCGGATAAGACCCGGGAAGGCTTCTGAGTCCGTGACGTTGTTCAGCGACAGCCAGATGCAGCTTACGCCATATGCGACGGCGCTCTTTGCCGTGCTTTTTGACTTTCCATTCGCCTTCCCCAAAGACCTTTAGCCCGGGTGGGTGCTTTGAAACTGACATTAACCGACTTTGCCCGCTTGCTGACACTGCTGTAATCCGGGCAGCGCAACGGAACGTTCATCAGGGAAAAAATGGAATCAATAAAACCTTGCGCAGCCCGCAGGGTCAGCCGGAATAGGCGTTTAATCACCAGAACGGTGGTGATGGCGAGATCAGAATAGCGCTGAGGTCTTCCCCGTGATAAAGGCGTTGCCGACTCATACCAGGCCTGAATCGCTTCATTGTCCAGCCAGAAAGTGAGGGAGCCACGGTTGATAAGGGCTTTGTTGTAGGTGGGCCCGTTGGTGATTTTGAACTTTTGCTTTGCCACGGAACGACCAGTGTTGCCGGATGATGCGTGATCTGATCCTTCAACTCAGCAAAAGTTCGATTTATTCAACAAAGCCTACCGCCGTCCGTATATTTTCTTGTAAGCATCCCTTTGCACTCAACGACGCTTCCCTCTTAGTCATATAAAAGTCATTCAGTCATCTGTGAAAATCGAAATGTTCAACCTTCATCACAACCTTCGAAATTTAACGCCAATCTGAAACAGGTTAATTAACTTACACAGTTTACATTTGTTCATTTACATTATTCTCTATTCCTTTCCACACACACTGATATATTCACTTCCATTATTATACCATTCATCACGGAATATGTTAAATACATCCAACTTCAAATAGATAGGATTAAGAAAATTCCTATTTAAAGGGAGTGAGCATTCTCCAAAAATGCCAAACATAATGTTTATCCATTAGTTACAACTTAATATTATATCAGAACCATTATATTTTTCCGCCAATGAAAAATGGAATAACACAAGTTGTGTTAATTATTTTACATATAAAACAAATGGAGTGTTAAATGGATGTCACTCGAGCACCCAGGATTGCTTTTTACTCCCACGACACGATGGGATTGGGGCACGTCAGAAGAAACATGTTGTTAGCCAGTGAAGTATTAAAATCCATTCCCAATGCAGAAGTGTTATTAATTGGCGGCGTCAGCGAGTTTGGTAACTATAATTTACCCAAAGGCGCTGATGTCATTACCCTACCCGGTTATTTTAAAAATGCGGCCGGTGATTATTCTCCCCGCTCATTAGGCCACAACACACGCAGATTAACCGCCCTGCGTTCTCAGGTTATTCATGCGGCAATGGAAACCTTTAAACCTGACATTTTCATCGTCGACAACGTTCCCCGGGGGGCGATGTCCGAACTGGATAGCATCCTGCCTGTATTAGCCCATAAGCATACCCATCTGATTTTAGGGTTACGCGATATCATCGACGAACCTGCGGCCGTGCAGCGCCAATGGGATAAATTAAAAAATGCCGAGACAATTCGTCATTACTTTTCCTCTCTGTGGGTCTATGGCGACCGCACCTTTTACGATATAGCCCACGCTTACAACTTTGATAGCGAACTGCGCAAAAAGGTGTCTTTTATGGGATATCTGGATGCCGCATGTCGCCCACGAAAGCGTGCCAGACCGCAGGAAATATTATCAGGGATCAAGCAACCCTACGTCCTGTGCATGGTCGGCGGCGGGCAGGATGGCTACGAACTGGCGACGACGTTTGCCAGCGCCACGTTTCCCGCCGGGATGATGGGCGTGCTTATCACAGGCTCGATGATGCCCGCAGAGGAAAGGGAACAACTGCAAAAAATTGCCGATGTACGCCGCAATTTGCTGGTAGTGCGATTTGTTGTTGAACCTCTGGAATTGATGCGTCAGGCCGAATGCCTGGTGGCCATGGGCGGCTATAACACCACCACGGAAATATTATCCTTCCATAAGCGCGCGTTGATTGTTCCCCGCGTATCGCCCCGCCAGGAGCAGTGGATACGGGCAAAACGGCTGGCAGAAATGCGCCTGGTGTCGTGCATACATCCAGAAGAGCTTAGCCTGGCGGCCCTCAACCAGTGGCTGGCAGAAAAAAATCCTCCTCCCGATCCACGCCGTTCGCTGGATTTCAGCGGATTGTCGACGTTTACCGGCAACATTAAGCGCCTTTTGCAATCAAGAAAAAAAGCCGCCGATGCCCGGCAGGAGGCGCTCAATGCACAGTAAATCCCCCCCGCTTTACGTGGGCTACGTGCTGAAACGCTACCCTCGTTTTTCCGAAACTTTCGTGGTGAATGAAATACTGGCACACGAACGGGCGGGTACCCAAATAGCGATTTTCGCGCTCGGTCCGGTTGATGAACCTCACTTCCAGCACGATATCGCCAGGGTGCAGGCTCCCGTCACTCGCCTCAACGACAAACAGCGCAACACCGAAAGCTTTTGGGACTTATTGCATACCGCCCACCAGCAGTTGCCCCACTTTGCCGGGAATCTGTTTCTTTTACGTCATCACAATGTTCATGAGTTTGCTCAGGCCATTATGATTGCACTGGCCGTACGCGAACGGGGCATCCAGTGCCTGCATGCTCATTTTGGCACACGAGCCACCACGGTCGCTCGCCTGGCCGCCCGACTGAGCGGCATCAGTTACACGTTTACCGCACATGCTAAAGACATCTATTACCCGTATGAAGAAACCACCGATATGGCGCGGAAGCTGCGCGATGCCGCCCGGGCGATCACCGTTTCCGATTACAACCTGCAATATCTCAAAGCCCAGTACGGAAATGCTGCTGACCGTGCGATCCGTATTTATAACGGAATCGATCTGGTCAATTTCCCCTATTCACCGCAGGGGCTGGAGACGCGCCATATTCTGGCGGTTGGCCGCCTGGTCGCGAAGAAAGGCTTCGGCATATTGATTGATGCCCTCGCCGTTCTGCACGCCCGCAATATCGACTGCCACTGTACCCTTATCGGCTACGGCCCATTGCAGGCCGCGCTGACCGAGCGCATTCAGTCCGCAGGCGTTGCACATCTGGTGACCCTCACAGGCCCAAAACCGCAGCCCGAGATCATCAGCGCTATGCAAAACGCGGCGATGGTAGTCGCCCCCTGCATTGTCAGCGAAGAAGGCGATCGGGACGGGCTTCCGACCATCCTGCTGGAAGCCATGGCGCTGGGGACACCCGTGATTTCCACGCACGTTGCCGGCATTCCTGAACTGGTGACGGACGGGGAAACCGGGTTATGCGTCGCCCCCCACGATCCCCATGCCCTCGCCAGTGCCATAGCGCGTTTACTTGATGAAGCCGGAACCCGTGTTTACCTGTCACAGCAGGCCAGAAAACGCATCGAACAGCACTATGACATCGACAAAAATACGGTGCAGCTTCGCAGCGTCTTTACATCATCCATTGAGGAAAAAACACGGGCCGGGTTCAGCGCAAAGGAGAGTGTATTGTGAGAGTCGCCTATATCTGTGCCGATCCCGGCATTCCCGTTTTCGGCAGCAAAGGGGCCTCGGTGCACATCCAGGAAGTGTTGCGCTCATTGGTCAAACGCGGCCTGGATATCACGCTTTTCGCGCAACGCACGGGCGGGCCTGTTCCCGAAATACTCCGGAGCGTCAGGCTGGTGCAACTGCCAGCCCTGCCTGCGAACACCCACGCAGAAAGCCGGGCGCGACAAGCCCTGGATGCCAATCCCTGGCTGACAGAACAACTGACTTTAACCGGGCCGTACGACGTTATCTACGAGCGCTATTCTCTGTGGAGCCACGCCGGAATGACGTTTGCCCGTCAGGCAAACATAACGGGCATTCTGGAAGTGAATGCGCCGCTGATCGAAGAACAGCGCAAATACAGGGAAATGCCGCTGGAACAGGAGGCTGAACAGACATTACGTCAGGTGCTAAAAAACGCGGATACCCTCATCGCCGTCTCGCCGGGCGTCAAAAGCTGGCTGGAAACGCTGCCTGAAACAGCCAACAAGACGCATGTTGTCGCTAACGGTGTTGATCCCACTCGCTTCCCGATCCCCATGCCGTCAACACGCCAGCATGCGGTGATTGGCTTTCTCGGTTCCCTGAAACCCTGGCATGGCATCCATACCCTGATTGAGGCCTTCGACCTGCTCCATCAGCGTGGTCGTCCGGTCCGACTTTCTGTCGTGGGCGATGGCCCCGAGTACCCATTAATTCATCAGCAGCTGGCACAGCGTGGTCTGCTCCCGTTCTGTCACTTCTCTGGTGCCGTGGAAAACGCTCGCGTTCCCGACTTACTGGCCCAAATGGACATCGCCGTTGCCCCTTATCCACAGCTGCCGGGGTTTTATTTTTCACCGCTGAAAATCTATGAATACATGGCGGCCAGATTGCCGGTGATCACCACGCGAGTGGGACATCTGTCGGAGATCGTTGATGACGAAAAAACCGGTCTGCTGGTTGAACCAGACGATCCCCTGGCGCTGTGTACCGCGATAGAACGCCTTCTGGACGATACGACGCTTGCCCGAAAGCTGGGTAATGCGGGGCGTCAGCAGGTAGAACAAACACAAAGCTGGGATAACATCACGGCGACGATATGGCACCTGGCAGGTTTATCATGAGCCAGAGTCACACACTGCCATCAGGCAGCAAAGCCAGGATGTTCCGCATCTTCCTGCCCTATATCCTTAAGCAAAAAAGGGTGCTTCAGGGCGCTTTTTTGGCCCTGCTGGTGGCGACAGGCATTCGCCTGCTGGAGCCATGGCCACTGGCGTTTGCGATTGACCTGATCGTGGCGGAAGAGATTTCCGCCAACAACGTCCCCGACAAACTGGCCGCGTTAGCCAGCTGGAGCCAACACACCAGCCTGTGGTTTTGCGCTGGGGCGGTGATTGTCATTGCGGTGCTCAGGGCATCCATTAGCTATTTCAGCACCGTTGGCCTGGCGCTGGCAGGCAGCCGCGTACTCAGCGAGATCCGTCTGGATCTCTTTACGCACCTGCTGCGCCTGCCGTTAAAATTTCACCATCAGGCGAAAGTGGGGGATTTGACGATGCGCCTGGTCAATGACATTGCCATGCTGCGCGAAGTGACCATCAGCGCATTGATGCCGCTGCTCTCCAGCCTGATTATCCTGCTGGGGATGTTCGGTATCATGCTTTTTCTTGACTGGAAACTGACGCTGGTGGCCCTGTTGCCCCTGCCCTTACTGGTATGGATGACGCGCCGCGCCAGCCGAAAAATCAGTGATGTCAGCCGGGGGCAACGTAAACGAGAAGGCGTACTGGCAGCCAAAGTGGCTGAATACATCAGCGGCATTGCCACCGTTCAGGCGCTGTCGCTGGAATCCAGCACAATAAAAAGCCTGCGCGCCGATGATGCACAAAGCCTGAGACAAAACGTACAAACCAAACGCCTCACCTCCGGCCTGGAGCGACGCGTTGATATCCTGCTCGCGTTCACCACCGGCATGGTGTTGTTAAACGGTTCGATGGACGTGCTGGCAAGCCGCATGTCGCCCGGCGATCTGCTGGTTTTTCTCTCTTACATGAAGAATGCCTTCCGCCCTGTCCGGGAATACGCAAAGTACACCGGACGTTTATCAAAAGCGGTCACGGCAGGAGAACGTATTGTCGATCTGCTGAACCAACCACCGGCCAGCGGTGATCGCCCCAATGCTACCGTACTGGCCACCACCCCCGGTGATATCCGCTTTCACGACGTCCACTTCAGCTATCAGACGGAGAATGCGCCAGCCATAGCCAGCACGTTGCAAGGGGCCAGCTTTCAGCTCCCTGCCGGGCAGTTTGTGGCGATCACCGGGCCCTCTGGCGCGGGGAAATCGACCCTCATTAACCTGCTTTTGCGGCTTTACGATCCCGACGCCGGAACGATTGAAATTGCCGGCCAGGATATTCGCAATTACACCATTGAAAGCATTCGCCAACAAATAGGGTATGTCCCGCAAGATAATCTCCTGTTTGGCATCACGGTACGCCAGAACATCACGCTGGCGGCACACGGTGACGTCACCGAAGAGGAGACGATCGCTGCCGCGAAGTTAGCCAACGCCCACGACTTTATTATGGCGCTGCCGCAAGGCTACGACACCCTTATCAGCGAGAAAGGCCATTCGCTCTCCGGCGGACAACGACAGCGCATTGCCATTGCCCGGGCCGCCATCCGCAACACACCCTTTCTGATCCTGGACGAACCCGGCGTTGGGCTGGACAGTAAAAATGAAGCCCTTGTCATCCATGCCTTGTTACGTCTGATGCGGGGCCGCACCTGCCTTGTGATTACGCATAATTTGTCCCTCGCCGCGAGGGCCGATCGCATCCTGTTTATTGATAACGGTACGATCGCCGAGCAAGGCACTCATGACGCTTTGTTAGCCATGAGAGGTCGCTATCGGGAATTCTGGCAGCTTCAGCACTCACCGTTGCCTCATTCCCCCCAGCCGCAACGAACGACTGACCCCCGCAAGGAGGCGAGATACACTTATGACATTACCTAAAGCCGATCTTCGTATCATCGCGCAGGATCGCCCATTACCCGGTCTGGCTCTGCTGCTGGATAACACCGCCCTGCTCGCCTCGCTACGGCAGCTTCCCACCCTGCAGGATGCGCAGTCTGTCACCGTGGCCTATTTGCGCTATAAGCCCGGCACCAGTTGTGCCGCAAGCCTCGTTGTCACGCCAGGCTCAGGGCGACAGAAAACGTATTTCGCCAAGGCACTGACCGTTGAGCGTTTTACCCGGGCCTTGCAGCATCCGAAACGTCAGGCATTGATAGCCTCTGGCGATGCGCAGGCGTTGCATGAACACGCGATCCTGCTGCAATCCCCCTTACACGACCGCACGCTGCGTTGTCTGCAACAGTTGAAAGATGACGAAGCGCGCCATTTCCTGTTCAGACAGCTGTTACCGGACTTCCCGACGCCAGAACGCATTGAGTGGCGTTTGCTGCGTTACAAGCCGGAACGACGCAGCGTGATCCTGCTCTCCTGTCAGGATAAGCCCCTCGCCGTCTTGCGCTGTGCCAGTGAAAAAGAGTATGCCCGGATGTTACAGGGAACCACAGTAGGCACCGCGTTAGGTCACGTCGCGCTGACCGGCACCGTTGCAGGCCAGCGAATGCTGGCAACCCGCTGGATAGACGGTGAAAGTCTCGGGCCAGAACAGGGAAACGGGCTGAATATTCGCTCGCTGAAGGACGCTGGCAGCACTCTGGCTCACTTGCATAACACAAACACACCTTTTCCGTTGCCGCATAAACGCAGCACGAGCGACAACATTCAGGCGCTATGGCGCGTGCAGAATATACTCGCCGCCATTGCGCCGCACAGCGCAGGACGCTTTCATGCACTGGCGATCCCGGTCGCGCAGTCTCTGCTGGCCTGCCAATCCTCACCGGTGTTGATCCACGGTGATTTCTCCGCCGATCAACTGGTGAAACCTGCAGATGGCGGGCCATTGCGTATTATCGATTGGGACCGCTGTGATTACGGTTCCCCACTGGTGGATTTGGCTTCGTTTCAGGCACGCCTTGATATGCAGGTGATACAGAAAGTCATTCAACGGACGACAGCCAACATTGCGATGTCGGCATTCCTGCGCAGTTATTCGGCTTCCCGCCCTGCTCCTGTGGATAAACGGGCATTGAGAGGGTATTCCGCCTGGGCGCTGTTATGTCTGGCGACCGAACCGTTCCGTAACCGGGCGATAAACTGGCCCGCGCAGATTACGGCCCTGCTTGACCGCGTACAGCTGTGGGTGACGCAAGCGACAACGCCACTGCCGCAGGAAGATCTCCTGACTCAGTTGCGCATACCGTCAGCGATGACCGCACCGCTGGTCCAGGCATTAAACCTGCCCCCGCAAAGCCAGGTACTGGCCTGCCATCTGCTACGGCATAAACCCGCAAGACGGGCCATTATCGAGTATCAGCTCACCGTGCCCATCGCTGAGCATCCTCTTGAGGTGCTGGGAAAATACAGTGCAAAAGGGGTCAACAACGCGGCTTTTCGCTACCAACAGATCCTCTGGCAACATGGCTGGGATGATACCGCCACCTTTTGCGTCCCCGAACCTCTGGCCGTCTTACCCACGTGGAATCTCTGGCTACAGCGCAAGGTAAATGCCCGTGCGTTAACCGAACGACTGGTGCCTGAAGAACCTCAGTTGGCCTGCCTGGGAAAACAGGTGGGAAAAGCGCTTGCGACGCTGCATCAGCATCATATTTTGCAGCAGGCCGTAAAGGAAAAAACGTGGCATCTCAACGATGAGTTGGCCGTCCTGCAACAGGGATTGCAAAAAGTCGCGGCACTCTACCCACACTGGCAAGCTCGCCTCACTCTTTTGCTCGACGCCTGTCAAAAAGCAGGGATGTTGCTGAACTGGGACAAGACCACCTGCGTTCACAGAGACTTTTATCCCGATCAGGTGCTTGTGAACACTGGGCAACAGATCACCCTGCTGGATTTTGATCTGTGCTGTACCAGCGCCCCGGCGTTGGATGCCGGGAATTATCTGGCTCACATTCGTGAATGGGCGCTGCGACGCTATGATGATATTCACCGGTTACACCGCCATGAACAGGCGTTTATTCATGCCTTTCTGGCGGATTCACCGGATCTTGACGTCCAGACCATTGAGGTGTTCACCACCCTGTCATTAGCCCGGCATATTTATTTAAGTACCCAGTTTGCCGATCGCTACCACACCACAGAAAAACTGCTCACGCTCTGTGAAGATAAATTGCAGCCCTGCGCCGCAGATCACCCATAAAAATAAGTCTATCGCCATGAAATGTCATCGTATTAGACCCAGAATAGGGATGGGATTGTTATTAACGCCTCTGCTCTCTTTCACCAACGAAGCGGCTGAATTAAACGATCCCAAATCGACGAAGCAGACCAGTAACGTAAAAATCATTGATATTGAGATACGGGCCAAGGTCGAGCTTTTTAATTTACGTAACGAAAATCTCAGAGAGGGTAACAATAAAAAAAATGAGCTGGAACTTGAACCCCTTTTGCGACTCAACGCCTGGGTGATGAAAGATAGCCCGCTCTATGGCAGAACCGAACTGGAATGGAAACGTCTAACCACGCGTAAATCAGGTGAGCAATCAGAAAAACAGACCAAACTGGAACTGAACCAGGCTTATATTGGCATGACAAACGAGATTATTCCTTATACCCATTTAAAACTGGGACGCTGGCTTTATCGCGATGAGCGGGAATGGTTGTTTGATGAAAATCTCGACGGCGTGTATGTGCAAAGCCAAATGCGAGACTGGTTTATTGACGCCGCCGCAGGCCGGATAAACTACTGGCAAAAGGATTTAATGGATAGCACCACCCGCAACACCGAGACAGAAAATATCGGCAGCATCATGTTGCGCAGAACCCTTGAGGACAAATGGCAGATCGGCACTTATGCTGTGGCACAACATAATACTGATAACAATGACAGACAGCTCAATGTCGGCCTGCGCTCTCACAATCCAGCCAGAAAAGGGTTACAGCACTGGCTTGAACTGGGGATGTCAAAAGATCGTGAATCCGGTAACGGCTACGCCGTTGATATCGGAGGAACGTATCTGTTTGATCATGGCGATATCAAACCCAGAGTGACTCTGGGCTATGCGTTTGGCAGCAAAGATTACCGACAAACCGGCTTACACGACAACCAGGCCACGTTTGGCGGCGCGACCAAATTCAAAATTTACGGTGAAACGTTAGATCCCGATTTAACCAATATCCATATCGTGAGCACCGGTCTGGGAATAAATGTCACCCGCAATGCCACGCTGGATGTCATTTATCATGCCTACAGCCAGGCCAGCTCAGGTGATATCTCGGGCAATAACGTGGCCTTAAAGAGTCAATACGATCGGCAAAACACCCGCTATTTAGGTTCTGGCGTGGACGTGGTGTTCGGCTGGGAACCCACCGATAACACAAAAGTGGAAGCCATCGCCGGGATGTTTGCGCCGTCAAAACGCTTTGTGTCTGCCGACAAAACAAACAGCCCTCGCAGCGACAACGCTTATTCGGTGGGCATGGAGTTTGAAATGACATTTTAGGTAACGCCTCCAGTGCCAGGGTCCTGTTTTGGTGCACCTAAAAAACCGGCAAAACAGGACTGCGATGTCTTCCCTCTGTCACTGATTCGCTCCCTATCAGAGCGGCCAAATGCTCAAAGCCTGCTTTCGGGCTGGCTTTTTGCTTTTCTGCATTCCCTTCATTGTTCGGCATTTTCCGCTGGCTTTTGTGTCACATTCCTGTGACATTTTATCGGGTAAAACCGAGAGCAGACACATGGAGCGAATAATGAACAATAAGGCTACCGGCCTCACCCCGGAACAGGCGCTGGAACGACTCGACGCGCTCTATAATCAATCGGTCGCGGCTTTGCGGGAAGCGATTGGTCGTTACATCAACGACAGCACCCTGCCGACTCCCGAAGAACGTGCAAAAGGGTTATTCGTCTACCCTTCTCTGTCCGTCTCCTGGGACGGTGAAGCGCACACTGCCCTGAAGACCCGCGCCTGGGGCCGCTTCACGCATGCGGGTTGCTACACAACGACCATTACTCAACCCACACTTTTCCGCCCCTATCTGCTTGAGCAGCTCACGTCGCTGTATCAGGATTACGGTGCCAACATCACCGTCGAACTGTCTGAACATGAAATTCCTTATCCGTACGTGATTGATGGCTCCACGTTAACCCTGGATCGCTCCATGAGCGCCGGGCTAACACGCCACTTCCCGACCACCGATTTAGCGCAGATTGGCGATGAGACCGCCGATGGTCTGTTCCACCCGACCGAGCTTTACCCGCTGTCGCACTTTGACGCTCGCCGCGTGGATTTCTCCCTCGCTCGCCTGCGCCATTACACCGGCACGCCCGTTGAACACTTCCAGCCGTTTGTGCTGTTCACCAACTACACCCGCTATGTGGATGAGTTTGTGCGTTGGGGATGCAGCCAGATTCTGGATCCAGATAGCCCGTATATCGCGCTGTCTTGCGCCGGTGGCGTGTGGATCACCGCCGATACTGAAGCACCGGAAACTGCCATCTCCGATCTGGCCTGGAAAAAACACCAGATGCCCGCCTGGCACCTGATCACCAAAGACGGACAGGGCATTACGCTGATCAACATCGGCGTGGGCCCGGCCAACGCTAAAAATATTTGCGATCATCTGGCCGTATTGCGCCCGGATGTGTGGATGATGATTGGTCACTGTGGCGGCCTGCGTGAAAGCCAGACCATTGGCGATTACGTGCTGGCACACGCTTATCTGCGAGACGATCACGTGCTGGATGCGGTTCTGCCGCCGGACATCCCCATTCCAAGTATTGCCGAAGTGCAACGTGCATTGTACGACGCCACAAAACAGGTCAGCGGGATGCCTGGCGAAGAGGTTAAACATCGCCTGCGCACCGGGACCGTTGTCACCACCGACGACCGTAACTGGGAACTGCGTTATTCCGCCTCCGCGCTGCGTTTCAACCTGAGCCGCGCGGTCGCCATCGATATGGAAAGCGCCACCATCGCCGCTCAGGGTTACCGCTTCCGCGTACCATACGGCACGCTGCTGTGCGTTTCTGATAAGCCGCTTCACGGCGAAATCAAGCTGCCGGGTCAGGCAAACCGCTTCTATGAAGGTGCCATTTCTGAGCATTTGCAGATTGGGATCCGCGCCATCGACTTGCTGCGAGCTGAGGGCGATAAACTGCACTCACGCAAACTGCGCACCTTTAACGAACCGCCGTTCCGCTAATGAACAGGACAAGTACAATGCAAACGACCTCCCCGCTTTCAGCCCTACGAGGCTACCTGGCTGAACACGGCCTGGATGGCATGATTGTGCCCCGTGCCGATGCCTGGCAGAGCGAATATGCCGCCCCGCACGATAATAAACTCGAATGGGTGTCCGGGTTTTCTGGCTCCGCCGGGGTCGCGCTGGTCCTTCAGGATCGCGCCCTGATTTTTGTTGATGGGCGCTATCAGGTTCAGGTTCGTCATGAAGTGGATCTTCAGTGCTGGGAGATTCATCACCTGCATAACGATCCGCTGGAGAACCATCTCCCGGCAGGCAGCCGCATCGCTTTCGATCCTATGCTGATGGTCAACAGCCAGTATGAAGTCTTGAAGAACACCGATTGCACACTGGTGCCACTCGCCGAAGATCTGTTTAACACGCTCTGGCACGATCGCCCTGCCGCGCCATGTGGCTTGATCCGTGAAATGCCGCTGAGCGTGGCCGGAGAAAGCAGTGAAGCCAAACGCCAGCGCATCGCAGCCATGCTTGATGCCCACGGTGCCGATTATCTTGCCATCACTCAGCCAGATAACATTGCCTGGTTGCTGAACGTGCGCGGTGCGGATATCGCCACCAGCCCGGTACCGCTCTCGTTCGTCCTGTTGAGCCGCAAAGGCAATGTGGAATGGTTTGTCGATAGTGCAAAAACCGTGAACCTGCCGCAGGCGCTGCTTTCTGGTTTAACGCTGTCGCCGATGAATCAACTGGTGCCGCGCTGCCAACAAATTGCGTCGGGCAAGCGAATTCAACTGGATGCGGACAGCGCCCCTGTCGCGCTGCGTTTTGCCGTAGAACAGCACGGCGGCGAAGTCTATTGGGATGCAGACCCCATCACGTTGATGAAAGCCACCAAGAATGATGCCGAACTTGCAGGCTATCGCGACAGCCACCAGAAAGACGGTGCCGCATGGGTGAATTTCCTCGCCTGGCTGGCGCATGAAGTTCCGGCTCGTATTGCCGAAGGAAATCCGTTAACTGAGCTGGAGGCACAAGCTAAGCAGCTCGCCTTCCGCGAACAGCAGGACGGTTTTATCGAGATGAGTTTCGGGACGATTTCAGCGGCTTCAGCCAACGCCGCGATGTGCCATTACCACTCAAGCGAAGCCACCAATACGGCAATTACCTCCGACAGCTTCTACCTGAATGACTCCGGCGGCCAGTACAGCAACGGCACCACTGATGCCACACGGACACTGGCATTTGGCCCCATGGATCAACAGCGCAAACTGCATTACACCGCAGTGCTGAAAGGCTTTCTGTCGCTGATCACCCTGCAATTCCCGTCGGGCAGTTTTGGACACCAACTGGATGCCTTTGCCCGTCGTTCTCTGTGGGAGCTGGGCGTTGATTTCGATCACGGCACCGGGCACGGCGTGGGTCATCAGTTGTTAATCCACGAAGCGCCGCACCGCATCGCCAAAAAGGTTAACCCGTGGCCGTTGGCGGCAGGCAATATCATCACCATCGAGCCGGGCTACTACCTGGAAGGGGAATACGGCATTCGTATTGAAAACCAGGTCGAAGTGGTCGATACCCTGCCGGGCTTCTGTAAATTCGCCTCACTGACGCTGATCCCTATCGATCTGAGCCAGGTCGACATCACTCTGCTGAGTGAGCAAGAAAAACAGTGGCTGGATGAGTACCACCAGCAGGTGCGCGAAACCTTATCACCGCTGGTTGATAGCGATGCGCGGCCGTGGCTGTTTAGCGCAACGGCACCTGTTCGGGTACAGCGCGGCTAATTCCCTCCAAAAGCCCGGCGGCGCACTGCTTAGCCGGGCTGACAAATACTTCCTTGTCCGATCCCCTTCGCAAGTTTTATGACGCTGATGCAGCAGGTGAAAACGCCTCTGAATGTGCCTCGTGGTTTTACCAATTCTTCGTTTTTTTACCGCTTATTTTTCTTCACACTTGCGATATAGGTTTACACCTATATCGCTTTTAACCTATATTACTGAGGTGGAAACGTGTGGGAAATTGAAGTCACAGAAACGTATGAAAAATGGCATTGCAGCCTGAGCGATAAGCAAAGAGCACGCGTGATTGCCACACTGCGGCTCCTGAAGACTGAGGGGCCAATGCTTTGCAGGCCTTATGCAGACACAGTCAAAGATTCACGCTTTAGCCACATGAAAGAGTTACGCATTCAAAGTCATGGCGAACCACTAAGGATATTTTTCGCCTTCTCCCCTTCCCGTTCGAGCGTGTTGCTTTGCGCGGGGAACAAGGCAGGCGATGACAAACGCTTTTATGAGGTGATGATCCCCTTAGCCGATCATGAGTACACCGAATATCTGAACGATTTATATGAGTCGAGGTAAGAAATGGTTATAAAACTGGAACACCTTCTGGCCCAGGAAAAACCAGAAGTGCTGGCCGAAGCCGAGACTATCTACCAGGAGATACTTCTCAACTACAACCTGTCGAAGCTGCGTGAGAAAATGAACAAAACGCAGGTGGAAATGGCTAACGCGCTTGGCATTAAACAACCGACTGTCGCCGGCATGGAGAAGGAAGGTCGCGATATCAAGCTCTCTTCTCTGAAACGTTACGTGGAAGCGACAGGCTGCAAGCTCAATCTTGATATCGAATTGCCAGATGGCACCCATTTCGGCTTTAAGCTGTAGCGGATGCAGAAAAGCAAAAAGCCCGCTCAGTTTCCTGAGTGGACTTTTCTAAATTTGGCTCCACAACCGGAGAGCGTCGTTGCCAATAACGATCCAAAACAATACCTGACTTTTCTCTTGTCAAGACCACCCATTTAGCTCGGGCTGAACATACACGTTATTTTTTGAGCTTCACTACCCCGTTTATTTTTCCCAAATCAGGGTTTTATTAACACATCACTACTCTGGTCTGCTCTGGAATATATTCGACATGACAGTCTTTATTTTTTTACATCCGCTACGCGCATGCCCTTGAGCTGCTCATCCGTAATGGTGTTACCCGCCTTGAAGTAATCAATCACGGCATTAGACACATAGTAACCGCCAACTGTATTACGTGCTTTACCCTCGGTAAAGGTGGCAAAACCATCACCGCCATCTGCAAGGAAGCTTTGGGTGGCAATAGGGTAGACTGTCGCATCCTCAATCGGTTTGCCATTAAGTGTAAATTCAACGACCCGCTGACCGATCGGTTTACTGCTGTCATACTTCATCTCCAGGCCTTTTGAAACCTGCAAAACACCATTACTTAAACTTGCGGAATGTTCCATCAAAGTGCGCAATTGTTTACCCGTGAGATCCATGGTGGCCAATTCATTTGCGAAGGGGAACGTACTAATCACATCGCCCATCGTAATTGCGCCAGACGGGATCTCACTGCGAATACCGCCTGAGTTGGTTAAGGCTAACTGTGTATTTTTCCCCGCGGCAACCAGCAAAGCGTCCGCTGCCAGATTCCCCAGAGAGGCTGATTCACCGTATGCACGCGTTAATTCAACCGGCGACTGCGCCACCGTTTGTTGAACCACTTTATCAAGTTTCTTATTCCAGCCATCAATGACCTGTTGCGTTTGCGGATCGGGCTGCCACTCATCCGCGTAGAGGGTTTTAAGCTCAAATTTTTTCACCGTGAACTGATGCGGCTTCGTGTAGTCCAGTACCAGTTTCCCTACATCAACACCGCCACTGTCGGTCGAGAGGATCAGCGTTTTGCCTACTTTAATCGGTTCTGGCGTACCAACGTGCGCATGTCCTGTAATCAGAATATCCAGCCCTTTCACCTGACTTGCCGTTTGAATATCTTTATCCAGTGCACGGTAGACGTCGACTCCTCCCATACTTGACTGACGCGCCGGCGTGCCTTCATGAACCAGCAATACGGTCAAATCGACTTTTCCTTTCAGTTCATCGATATAGCTCTGCAGCCACTTAATTTCATCCCGGGCTTCAATGCCTACTCGCGTTGCCGCCGAAACGGTATCATTGAAGGCAAACACACCGTGCAAACCAATGACGCCAATTTTCACGCCATCTTTTTCAACGATGGTATAAGGTTTATCCCAGAATAATTTGCTGCTGTTCTGATAGAATATGTTGCCCTGTACCACAGGGAAATGCGCCTGGCTTAGCTGTAATAACGTATTATCCCAGCCATGATCAAATTCATGATTCCCTATCGTGACAACGTCAAACGGCATGGTATTCATAATATCAATAATTGCTTTACCCTTCGTTAAGCTACTGATATAAGGGCCAGTAAAATAGTCGCCCGCATCAAAAAACCATGTTGCTTTTTGCTTTGCTTTTTCCTTTTTAACCAGAGTGGTGATATTCGCCCAGCCACCGACGTCTCGTTTACCCTCAGCAATCCAGGGTACTTTATAAGGCTCCACGTGAGCATGAAGATCATTGGTATAAATAAGGGTGAGATCCTTGGCACAAGCCCAAAAGGGTAACGCCAGCAGAATACCCACGGTAACGACATTTATATTCGATTTTATATTCACAACCCATTCCTTTCAGTTATATAAAGATTCGTTACTTTACGTTCTGAAAGCATTTTTTATGCGAGTCTGCTCACACAATCAACCAGGAGTGATGAGCCAAAATCAGCGACCTCTTGAAATCGTTGGTGACTGATATTGACTCTATTTACGATTAATACCTGCAAATCGTTTGGTTGCCGCAATCTAGGGCTTCCCATATCAGCATCTGCAGATTACAGCTGGCCAGACTTCAGACTGGGATTTCCGGCATTGCACTGTCGAGCCTGCGGGAGTTATCCACCGCTATTTGATGAGCAACAATTTAATGAATGGCTGTCTGGACACTTAAGGGCATATGCTTCGGAAAACGGTCATTTTTGTCCTGAATGTTTTTGCCAAAAAACGATTTGTTATGGGCATAATCCACGGGGAACGCAGCGAATTCAGTGCCGCATGTGCGGAAAAGTCTGGACCCCCAAACAGCAAAAGCCAGGAAAAATAGTGCTCCCAGAACGAATTGAAACGGTTGCACTCATCGTGCCGTTTCAAGGGAATAGTACAGAACAGAAACTGTATGTTCTGCTCAGTTTCGATGCCGTCCGTGGTAATGTCCTTCATGTCTCCACAAATTTTACTCAGCATGACATGGGTGAAACTCTGCGGTATCGCTGGCGTGGGGTAGCTGAGCCTGATTTACAGCATAGTGATATCGTACAGCGTGTTGATATGCGCGAGGCGCAATTTCTACATCGTAGCCAGTTTGATGAAATTCAGTACGGAAGTGCGGTTCTGAAACGTAATGCCAAAGGTGCGTTGCTGCGTCCAGTTATTGCAGCTCACGGACATTTTCGAGTACTGAACATTCTTTTTCCTGATGTTAGGATACATATTATTTCACACGAAAGCTTTCTACGAGGAGCAGTCATTACTGTTTGGGCAGAGCTGTTTCGCCAACGGCAAGGTGAGCTTTGGTTTATAGAAGAAGAGATAAATGACAGTAATATTTATCTACCCTGGGAATTTCAGAGAACAACACAACATGGTTGGTGGCAAGGTCAGTGGCAACTGTGGGTTCAGGGAAAAAACCGTAAGATGGTTTGCCCCTTAACAGGGGGTGACCGCGGTAACGCGAAAACGCTCTCTTTAACGGCCAGCAGGTATTTTATCCACTGGCTATATCAACAACCGAAGTTTACCCACAGTACTCAATTATCCGCAGGGCGCGTAACGCAAATACTACGTTCTCTGGCGCAGGATTATAACGATGAACTTATCACAGCGCCTTCTGGCTATTAGTACTGGATAATTTCCTCGATGACGTGACCATTTCAAAACGTCACTACTGCCGCTCTGATGTTGATTCGCTACCGCGTGAAGACCGAACGCACCTTATAACCCCTTTGTTGTAGCAAACGCAGAAAAGCAAAAAGCCTGCTCAGTTTCCTGAGCAGGCTTCTCAAATATGGCTCTCTGACTGGACTCGACTGTGCGCTTAACCACCTGTTTCTATTTATTAATTTCCTATCGGGGTTAAGCGAAGCCACCAGTTAAGCCCCCAAAGGTTTTGGTTGCCAAATTTTGTGATGTAGAGCGCGGAAACAACCATCGGAACATACACGGGCGGCTCATATCTAGGTTATTCGGCGCGCGATGAGCACGCCAAAAGCATGAAAGATATTAGGTGCATTTAAAGATTTTCCATATCATCCAAGTGGCTGATTGCATTAGTCAGCATGGATTTGACTCTTTATATCCTTTTAAGCCCCTCATTTCGCACCTTTAATAGTAATTTGATAGGTTTTATCAAACCGACTCCCAGACGTAACATTAGTACCAAACAGCCCACCAGATACCCGAATGTGTACAATTCCTGATTTCATTGGAACACCATATACCCTTATACAATTGTGGCCCGGAGCATCTGTGCAATACTTCAAAGCTAAACCTGTGTCAGATGGTGCTATCTCACCGATAAATTTATCTTTGCCACTGGAATCCAAAGAAAAAACAGCACCACCAGTAATGATCCCTCAGTGTCAGCATAGTTGTCACCCCCTTCTGAAAATAAATCCAGAGGGTGATGGAGTGACAAATGAAACGTATTTCCCCGGAACGTAAAGCCACCACATTGGCAAAATTGCTGCCCCCATACAACATGACCGTCGCAGCTGTTGCACAGATGGAAGGGATATCGGAAGCTACCCTTTATAACTGGCGTAATCAGGCTAAAACAGAGGGGAAACCGGTGCCGGGTGCAGACAAAAATAGTGAACAGTGGCCTGCCGAAGCGCGGCTCGCCGTTATTGTGGAAACGACCACATTAAGTGAAGTGGAAATCGCCGAATACTGCCGTAAAAAGGGGCTTTACTCTGCGCAGATAGCGCAGTGGAAACAGGCTTTTTTACAGGTTCCTTCTGGTGATGATAAAGCAGCGTTAAAACACGTGCAGAAAGAAAACAAGCAGTTGAAAAAGGAACTGCTTCGTAAGGACAAAGCTCTGGCGGAGGCGGCAGCGCTCCTGGTGTTACGAAAAAAGCTCAGGGACTACTACGGGGAAACGGACGAGGACGACTGATACCGGGTGATGAAAGGCAGCAATTTATCGGGTGGATAAATGAGGCCGTCGCTGCCGGTGCACGTCGGGCGATGGCCTGCCGCGAAGTTGAGCTCAGCGAACGAACCTGGCAACGGTGGCAAAAATCCCCGGAAGACCGAAGAACCACAGTGATACGCCCGGAGCCCACCAACCGCCTGAGTGTGGAAGAAGAGCAGCAGATACGCGCTGTCTGTCATCAACCGGAATATGCCAGCCTGCCGCCGTCGCAAATCGTCCCGCGACTGGCGGATAAAGGGATTTATCTTGCGAGTGAATCGACGTTTTACCGGGTGCTGCGTCGTTCCGGGGAAGTCCACCTCCGGGGTCGCCAGGCTAAGCCATCGCGGGTAA
>NZ_JBLFJW010000050.1:0-23700 GCF_047713085.1 Pantoea sp. sgz302252 | reverse complement strand
GGCTGAAAGCCAACCCGAAGTTCAGGGTGATTTATCAGCCGGTTTACTCGCCATGGGTGAACCACGTAGAGCGGTTATGGCAGGCGCTACATGACACAATAACCCGTAATCATCAGTGCCGGACAATGTGGCAACTACTGAAAAAGGTTCGTCATTTTATGGACACCGTCAGTCCATTCCCCGGAGCTAAGCATGGGCAGGCAAAAGTGTAGCGGTATTAGGCGCAGCTATTTAGAAAATCATACAAATGGTCGGGAGGCGCCATTTGCGTAAGTACACTAATCCGGAGCAGATCTAACTACATGGGAATCAGCAGTGGGAAAGCGTGAATCACAGTAAGAAAAATTGCTGAGGCGATAGACCAATGGAGCGAGCGCTCCCTCAAAGGCTGAAAATAGAATGGATAATGACAAGCTACTATCTGTAGTGAATATGCGGCCTAGCCAAAAATCCATTTAAATAGTGAATTGATACAACAGCGTCAGGCCCCATCATAACAACAGCGACCTGACCCTATAATTTCAGTAAAAAACAGTACGTTCCATAAAATTTAGGAATTTTTTTCTTAAGCACTTCAGCTGTTCATTTGATAGTTCCGAACTACATTCCGTACTAATACAATACCGGCTCCCACCATGCCACCCAACAACACAGCCAGGATCAGCGTAATAGCGCGTTTCGGGCTATCACGACGAATAGGCAGAGTAGGCTTCATAACATAACGGTAAGCGTGAATGTTCGAGGCTTTCAGTTCCTCTTTATTCTCACCGGTCATCAGGCTATCGATGTCAAACAGCGTCTGACGCGTCTGGTAGTAGCTGTCCGGGAAGGTCAGCGGACGCGTAGATTCGTTTTTCACCATCGCCGCCAGCGCATCGCTACCCAGCATGAACATAGTATCCTGCGACACCTGATCGGCCTGCTGAATTTGCGGCAGCTTGATTTTTGATTGATCGGCAATGGTCAACGCCTGAGTAATCTGGGCAATACGCAGCGCTTTCTGCTCGGTGGCAACTTTTTCCTGAGTAGACAGGGATTGCTCAAGGGCATCTTTGCGAGAGTCAATGTTCGCTTTGAGATCCCCACCAACCGCTTTTGCGATGCCTTCATCAACCTGCTGAATGTACTGCGCCAGCGTTTTCTGAGCTTCTTCCGCTGACGGTCCCGTGTAGGACACACGAAGTGGCAGATTTTGCCCCTTGACGGCCGTTTCAATGGTTAGTTTTTCAGGTTCTTCCTGGTTATCCAGTGATTCCGATAACGCAGATAAAGAAGAGTTAAAGCGGGTGATAAAATCCTGCTGGATAGCACCTATAGAGGGCGCACTACCACCAAACAAAATGTTCATGGCGTTGGAGTAGCTTGAAACTTGTCCTGGATCTGGCTGTGTGACAAGTGCCGTAGAGGTCCATTTCTCTTTAGCAACAAACAGATAGCCAACGGCAAGAAGGATAGCGACAACAACACAAACGATGATGGTGCCCTTCCCACGCCAGATCTGCATCACTAAATCTATCAGATCAATCTGCTCCGGATCGCTGTGGCGGCCGGCAAAACCTTTATTGTTATCCTGTGTCATACAAACCTTAACTGCGAAATGAAGAAAAGCCCACAAGGCCTCGTAGTGTACTGATGCCTCCAGGAATTTCCATAGGAATAATGCCCGAAGCTTACCGAATTTAACCAAAAATCTGGCAACCCTAATTGTAGATAACGATTATCTTTTTCCGTCATCTAACGGTATGATTTTGCTTTCAGATGTGCCAGAAGCGGTGTGGTGAATTTCTGGTCAGTTTTCGAGGATAAAAGATGAAATACCTGGTTACCGGCGCAGCCGGTTTTATCGGCTTCCATGTTAGCCAACGCTTGTTGCAGGCGGGCCATCAGGTGGTGGGGATTGATAATCTCAATGACTACTATGACGTCAGTCTGAAGCAGGCTCGACTGGATCTGCTCAGCTCACCAGAATTCAGCTTTCACAAAATTGATCTCGCTGACCGTGAAGCAATGGCAGCCCTGTTTGCTGATGAGAAATTCGACCGAGTGATCCATCTGGCCGCACAAGCGGGCGTGCGTTACTCGCTGGAAAATCCACACGCTTATGCTGAGGCCAACCTGATGGGCCACCTGAATGTGCTGGAAGGTTGCCGACATAATAAAGTTCAGCATCTTCTCTACGCCTCTTCCAGCTCCGTATACGGTCTGAACCGCAAGATGCCTTTCTCGACTGATGATTCGGTTGACCACCCGGTGTCTTTGTATGCGGCGACCAAGAAAGCCAACGAGCTGATGTCCCATACTTATTCACACCTTTACGGCCTGCCAACAACGGGCCTGCGCTTCTTTACCGTGTATGGCCCATGGGGTCGCCCGGACATGGCGCTGTTTAAGTTCACCAAAGCCATGCTCGAAGGCAAGAGTATCGATGTGTACAACTATGGCAAGATGAAACGTGACTTCACCTATATCGATGACATTGCGGAAGCCATCATCCGCCTGCAGGACGTCATTCCTCAGCCTGATGCTAACTGGACAGTAGAAGAAGGTTCCCCGGCAACCAGTTCTGCGCCTTACCGCGTGTATAACATCGGTAACAGTTCCCCTGTCGAGCTGATGGATTACATCACCGCGCTGGAAGAAGCGCTGGGCCTTGAGGCAGACAAAAACATGATGCCAATTCAGCCAGGTGATGTGCTGGAAACCAGTGCTGATACTAAAGCTCTGTTCGATGTTATCGGTTTCAAACCGGAAACCACGGTTAAGGATGGGGTGAAAAACTTCGTCGACTGGTATCGTGAGTTTTACAAAGCTTAACATAATGGCCCTCATCGAGGGCCATTGAGAGTGATGACAAACCTCTAACGAATGAGATCTGTCATAGGGTACCGAATAAAAAACAAGGAAAATCAATTTATTGATTTTCGGCTGATAGCCACAAAGAAGGAAAAACCACGCTTTTTCCTTCTTTGTCAGCAGTCTGAATGGCCCTCATCGAGGGCCATTTTTCATAGAACGTTTAGCGAGTTAGTCATTGCCAAACAAATCGCGCGTATACACTTTATCCGCCACGTCAGCCAGTTCTTCCGCCATGCGGTTGGAGATAATCACATCAGCTTCTTGCTTGAACGCTTCCAGGTCGCGGACTACGCGAGAGTGGAAGAACTCATCTTCCTGCATCACTGGTTCATAAATGATGACCTGCACGCCCTTCGCTTTGATGCGCTTCATAATCCCCTGAATGGAAGAAGCGCGGAAGTTATCAGAGCCACTCTTCATGATCAGACGGTAAACGCCAACTACTTTTGGCTTGCGGGAAAGAATGGAATCCGCCACAAAATCTTTACGCGTGCGGTTGGCATCGACAATGGCCGAGATAATGTTATTTGGCACAGACTGGTAGTTTGCCAGCAGCTGCTTGGTGTCTTTCGGCAGGCAGTAACCGCCATAACCGAATGACGGGTTGTTGTAGTGGTTGCCGATACGTGGGTCGAGGCAAACACCTTCGATAATCTGACGGCTGTCCAGGCCTAAGCTTTCTGCATAGCTGTCCAGCTCATTGAAGTACGCCACGCGCATCGCCAGATAGGTGTTAGCAAACAGTTTGATCGCTTCGGCTTCTGTGGAATCCGTAAACAGCGTAGGAATCTCTTTCTTAATAGCCCCTTCCTGCAGCAGCCCGGCAAAACGCTCAGCACGCTCCGAACGCTCGCCAATCACAATACGCGAAGGATGCAGGTTATCGTAAAGCGCACGGCCTTCACGCAGGAACTCAGGCGAGAAAATCACGTTATCGATGCCCAACGCTTCCTTGATTGACTGAGTAAAGCCAACGGGAATGGTGGACTTGATGATCATCACGGCTTTCGGGTTGATAGCCACTACGTCACGGATTACCGCTTCAACGCTTGAAGTGTTGAAGTAGTTGGTTTTCGGGTCGTAATCCGTTGGCGTGGCGATAATCACATACTCAGCATCGCGGTATGCATCTTCTTTATCGGTGGTCGCACGGAAGTTCAGCGTTTTGGTCGCCAGGTACTCTTCAATCTCTTTATCAACAATCGGCGATTTCTTCTGATTGAGCAGGTCCACTTTAGCCTGCACGATGTCCAGCGCCACCACTTCGTGGTGCTGAGCAATCAAGATGCCGTTTGAAAGGCCAACATAACCTGTACCGGAAATTGTAATTTTCATTAGTGCGCAACTTTTTTCAGTGAGCGGGTAGAGATGGCGCAGTCTGGCCACCACGATAAACAAAACTGTTGTGGTTTTTACCTCTTGCATTGCTGGCCTGTCAAGGTAAAGGCCGCCGATAGCCTCTCTATTGAGGCGACATTCAGACTACTTCGAATGCCTTAAGGGAAGATTAATGCAAAAGGCCCGGAGACAAGCTCCGGGCCTTTGAAAGATGGACTAACGAAAATTATTCCATCCACTCGGTGTGGAACACACCTTCTTTGTCAGTGCGCTTGTAAGTGTGAGCACCGAAGTAGTCACGCTGCGCCTGAATCAGGTTCGCTGGCAGCACCGCTGAACGGTAGCTGTCGTAGTAGGCAATCGCCGCTGCGAAGGTGGGTACTGGAATACCGTTCTGAACAGCGTAAGCCACTACGTCACGCAGAGCCTGCTGATAGTCATCGGCAATCTTCTTGAAGTACGGTGCCAGCAGCAGGTTCGCGATGTCTGCATTCTCAGCATACGCATCGGTGATTTTCTGCAGGAACTGAGCACGAATGATGCAACCTGCACGAAAGATTTTCGCGATTTCGCCGTAGTTCAGGTCCCAGTTGTACTCATTGGATGCCGCACGCAGCTGAGAGAAGCCCTGAGCGTAAGATACGATCTTGCCCAGATACAGAGCACGACGCACTTTCTCAACGAATTCTGCTTTATCGCCAGCCGGTTTAGCCTGAGGGCCACTCAGCACTTTAGAGGCTGCAACGCGCTGGTCTTTCAGAGAAGAGATGTAACGTGCGAAGACAGACTCAGTGATCAGAGACAGTGGCTCGCCGAGATCCAGAGAGCTCTGGCTGGTCCATTTACCGGTGCCTTTGTTCGCGGCTTCATCCAGAATCACATCAACCAGGTATGTACCTTCTTCATCTTTCCTGGTGAAGATGTCTTTGGTGATGTCGATCAGGTAGCTGTTCAGCTCGCCGTTGTTCCACTCGGTGAACACCTGAGCCAGCTCTTCGTTGGAAAGATTCAGGCCGCCTTTCAGCAGGGAGTACGCTTCAGCAATCAGCTGCATATCGCCGTACTCGATACCGTTGTGCACCATCTTCACATAGTGACCCGCACCGTCCGGACCGATATAGGTCACGCATGGCTCACCATCTTCTGCCACAGCAGCGATTTTGGTGAGGATTGGGGCAACCAGCTCGTAAGCGTGCTTCTGACCACCAGGCATGATGGATGGGCCCTTCAGCGCGCCCTCTTCACCACCGGACACACCGGTACCGATGAAGTTGAAGCCTTCAGCAGACAGTTCACGGTTACGACGAACGGTGTCCGGGAAGTAGGAGTTACCGCCTTCAATGATGATGTCGCCTTTGTCCAGATAAGGCTTGAGTGATTCGATGGCTTTGTCCGTGCCCTCGCCCGCCTTCACCATTAACAGGATGCGGCGTGGTGTTTCCAGAGACTCGACGAACTCCTGCACCGTATAGAAAGGAGCCAGTTTCTTGCCGGGATTCTCGGCAACAACTTCTTCAGTTTTTTCACGGGAGCGGTTGAAGATGGAGACGGTATAACCACGGCTTTCGATGTTGAGCGCCAGGTTGCGCCCCATCACTGCCATACCGACGACGCCGATCTGTTGCTTGGACATTACATACTCCTGTCAGGTGTGGTCACCGCGCAGGGTGCGCGCGGCTTGAAATGTGGTGAAGATGTTAACTCAATCAGGGGGGTATGTGTAGCAGGAAGCGAATTTAGAACAGGCATAGCATTTCAGATTGATCCTCTTGGCTATGGTCGATACTTTTCATTATTTTTCAGTGAAAATGAATCTCTATATGCCTTTAGAGTTGTAATCGCTACGTTAGGTTGGCCACGAAAAATGGATAAAAAGAAATATCCAAGAGTTAAAAATAGTGGGCGAGCACGCACAAATATGGATTTTCCATGACATCGCAATATATAAAAATGATTGCGTAACATGAAATATCCCTTCCACGATCTAAGATCGTTAGATTGATTATTTACAAGAAGTCTTACAGCCCTTGCCTTTGGTTCACAAATAATTTTATAGCCTGAATGACGAGCACGAAGCGAATAGTCTAAGTCATCATTAAAAATAAAAAATTTCGACTCAGGAATACCTATTGAATCGACAACCTTCTTTGATATCAATGGTCCTTCAAAAGGAACCCCCGCAATAGATATAGGAGAAGTAAACGGCTGGACTTCATAAAGATCCTTTACAGTAGACTTTTTAGGATTCAGAAGAAATATGGTATCTAAATCATAGTCAACAGGTGATATTTCTGCGCAAGTATCATCCAAATTAAATCTCATCGGCTGCGTGATGCCATCATTATTGGCATCAAGCAAATACCTAAGGCAGTCAGGTTCGGCTAATAAATCGTCATCCATTAGCCACAGGAAGTCATACTCTTTATCTTTAACTACATTAAATCCGTAAGCAAAACCACCTGCGCCCCCTAAATTATCTCCAGTATTATAGTAACTCAACTTAGCATTCGCCGAACTCCTTTGCATCTCTGCAACTAACAAATCAGTCCCATCTTTGCTATTATTATCAATCACTATAATTTCGGACACAGGGCTGTCTTGAGTGAAAACACCCTCAAGAACCTTTTTTAACAACTCTTTCCTTTTATAAGTAACAATAATTGCTATCGTGATACTCATTACGACTCCAACTCCCTTTCAACAGCCGCGAGTGCAGATGCTATAACCTGGTGCATGTCATAGTACTTATATTCAGCTAAGCGACCACCAAAAATCACATTATCAAGTTCTTTTGCCTTTTTCTTATATTGTGAAAAAATGCGATTATTATGGCTATCATTTACTGGGTAATAAGGCTCATCACCTAACTTATACTCTTTAGGATATTCTTTAGTTATAACAGTGCAAGCTTGATTACCAAATTCGAAATGCTTATGCTCGATAATTCTTGTATATTCAAACTCAGAGTCAATATAATTGACAACAGCATTACCTTGAAAATTTTCAGCTTCGAGCTTCTCACTTTTAAAATCGAGCGTTCGATACTGAAGCTCACCAAACTCGAAATCAAAAAATCTATCTATAGGCCCTGTATACACTATTTTATTGGCGCATTGATACCAACGATTTTTATCATCAAAAAAGTCAACGCAAACCTCACTTTCGATACCATCCAATAGAGAATCTATGATTTTATTATACCCACCGATAGGAATTCCTTGGTATTTATCATTGAAATAGTTATTATCAAAGGTGAAGCGAACAGGAAGTCTCTTAATAATAAAAGGCGGTAATTCTGTACAAGGTCTTCCCCACTGTTTCTCAGTGTATTCTTTGATTAATGTATTAAAAATGTCAAGTCCAACTAAGGAGATAGCTTGCTCTTCTAAATTTGAAGGCTCAATATCATTCATGACACGACTTTGTTCGAAAATAATGTTACGAGCATCTTCCGGTTTAATTACCCCCCAAAGCTGATAAAATGTATTCATGTTAAACGGTAAATTATAAAGTTTACCTTTGGAGATCGCTACCGGAGAATTAGTGAAACGGTTAAACTCTGCCAACTTATTGACGTAATCCCAGATATATTTATCATTTGTATGGAATATATGAGCGCCATATTTATGGACATTTATCCCATCCACGTCCTCACAATAAACATTCCCACCTAAATGATTTCTTCGCTCAATAATTTTTACTGAGAAACCTTTTTTTTTCATCTCATGTGCAAATACACATCCGAACAGACCAGCACCGATAATCAGATAATCATATTTCATATTAATCGCTCTTAGTTAAAACCTTCAAAAAGTCTAGAGTAAACAAAAAAACAAAACCATACTGTCTAGAAACAATGGCTTTCTTTATATTTTGGACAAAAATAGTCTTCGCCAATATGTTTCTGGAGTTGAGATTTATTTTTTTTGTTATGACATTGAAAGCGACCCTTGCTTTATTAAGTTGGTTCGTTATTTTAATATTTGTATCGTTACGATAAATCAAAGTAAAAACATTACTTGTAGTAAAAGTGCCAACATCAACTAATCTCAAATAAAAATCGTAATCTTGAATTGCAGGAAGGGACTCATCAAATTTACCAGCTTCATAAAAAGCGTTTTTCCGGACAAGGATAGAGGAAGTCGAACCAGGGTAATTACATTTTAACATGTGAGAGCGCTGAGATTCGTTGGGAATGACGCGTAAGCTTTTACGTACACTTCCAGAAGAAAAGTTAGTGATTTTTTTTCCTGAATAAGATAATACAATATCTGGCTGAGTGAATGTATTAATTAATCTCTCAATATGTTCGGCTTCCCACATATCATCATCATCGAGAAAGGCAATATATTCTGCATTACTTAACTCAACACCTAGATTCCTTGAGTGACAAGCACCTTTATTCTCATTCTTTTTATGGAAAACAATATCTCCTTGCTCAACATTATTTTCCTTCATCGACATCCAAAAATCATCATGAGAGAACGATGAATTATCATCAACAATGATAATTTTATTTATTTTATATGTCTGTTTTCTAACGCTGTCAATACATAGCATTAATAATTCCAATCGATTAAAGCTAGGAATTACAACATCAATAATTTTATTTGATGGCATATCATTCTCAACTAATATTAACTATTATGTATAACCAATTCATCATATAACTGCTCTAGCGAGGCGGTACATGTCAAAATATTAAAATTCTCTTCAACAAATTTTCTACCTGCTAATCCCATAGATGACATTAATTCCACGTTTGAAAGTAATTCTTCCAAATAAGATGCAAGTTGCAAGCTATCATGCTCAGGAAAACTAAACCCTGTTTTACCATGAATCACTCCTTCCGTCGAACCACCAAGGGCAGAAGTAACTACTGGGACCCCTGAGGCTGCGGCTTCAAGTAATACTAAGCCGAATCCTTCAGCGTCACCATTATCTGCCTGCACACTTGGAAGGCAAAAAACAGAAGTTCTAACTAGCTCATGAATTACTATTTCTTTAGGACATGCCCCCATAAATTTCACATTTAAGCTACGATCCTGTGCATATTTTTCTAATGTGATTTTTAATGGGCCATCCCCTATTATCTTCAATTCATGATCAGGAAATTTATCGTATATTCTAGCAAATGCGTCCAACAGGACTTTGCAGCCTTTTTTATCAACTAACCTTCCAATGAACAGTATTTGTTTTCTTTCAGCAAAAGGTATATCAGATAAATTAAACTGAGATGTATCTATCCCTATATGTTTGACATGTATTTTTTCAGCAGGAATGCCAAACAAAATGGCTTTATCTTTAATAGCTTCCGAAACTGCCACAAAATGCACATTATCATTTCTGGAAATTCGCAGTAACTCTTCCGGATAATGTTTTAAATGAATACCTTCCTTGCCAGAATGCCACCATTCTTTACTAATAGTGATATCGTATCCGTGAAGAGTGACCAATATCGGGACATTAAATTTTTTTAATAAAGACCAGTTTATTGTTAAATCCACACCAAAGTGCACATGAATTAATTCTGGGCGTAATGAATTAATAATGCAAAAATCTTTCCTTGGCGAAAACTTAATTAACTTTAAAATATTTCGCTTCAACTCAGTTAACACACATACTTTATTTTCAAGCGTTATGTAGTCAACCCCCGTTATGTCAAGCCCCTTTCTGATTAAAAAATGCCCTACAAGAACTGAGTCCCATAATTGGCAAGCCAAAACTTGTTCTTTAATAAAAGTTTCGGAGTAAGGCAGGATCTTTGTTCTAAAAACTATTACTTTTCGTTTTAGCATTAGGAAAGTCTCTTATATAGTAATGATTTAGTATTTCCTATATTAAAAACCATAACGATCAATGAAAAGCAAACCAAGCACTGCACATAGTTCATAAAAGGTACGAACCAGCCATGACAAATCAGAAGCAATGATAATGCCCACGTTAAATTAGTAACTTCTTTGTCAATACTTAAATATTTGCTAACTCTGATTGCAATAAACAGCAGCAATAATATAAAGGCAATGATAATACCTGCAAGAAATCCATAAAAATAGAAATATCCTAGCATACTGATCTGCGAAGACCATGTTGGAATTCCATTGATAGAATACGCAAAAAAATCTTGAGCTGAAACCACATCTCCAACATCAATATCTAATAATCTTGCTAGGGCAGAAAAAATCCAAAACAGCGAAAAAAATGAATCTGACATACCTTGCAATTGAAATGCGCTACCTAGCGTTTGACCATTGTCAATCAGATAATGAATGTTACTGACCATCTGAAATCTTTCTAATGTAATGAACAAATAGCTAAAATATGACTCAATAGTAATGCCATCTAAGAAAGTTGAAAATGTTCCTGACCATTCACCTGAGTTATTAACTAACTGAACGATTGCATCTTTCAACATACGAATAAATGGATAAAATCCCACACCAACTAATGTGATTAATAATAGTTTAAGTGACGATGTTTTATCGGGTTTACGCATAAAATATAAACACAGCAATAGTAACAGTTGTCCCGTTTGGCCACTCAAAAGCAAAAGTATTAAGTATGCCAAAAGGTTCAAGTAAAAAATATAGTACTTACTTTTATACCGATAAAATAAATAAATTAAAACTAATAATGCTGGTTGAAAAATTGTATTCAGATAAAATATAATCTTTGGCGCATCTTCTGATACATCTTTACTAACACCAAGAACGCCAACTTTATAAATTAACGCAGAGTAGATTCCAAAAGAGACGACTATAAGCATAATCCAGTCTAGAGCTGATTTATTTACATGACGCCCATTGTTTTTTATTGGTATCTTTTCGAATAGATTAAAAATCACGCCTTGAATCAAAGCAAAAGTGAATAAGACAATCATAAGAGACAGTACTAGCGTAACCACATTGGAACTGCTCTCATATTTAAAATCACCACCAAGTTTACCAATAACTCCAAAATAAATTGCACACGAAAAATTAAAAAATACATATAAAGACATTAAATACTTGCGTGTCATATATTGCCGAGGCCACTTAAATTTATCAGACAAAATAAAAAATCATTTAATAAGCTTTTTAATGCTTAGTAGCCTATTCAACAATGCCGGTCGACTCTTGAGCATGTATAAAATGCAATGCTTTATCGATAAAAATCCTTTCGCTGTAGTTGCATTTGTTATATATATTCTAAATGCATCGTAATCTCTCTGTTTTAGCATTCGAATTGCTAGCGAGAGGTATATATATGCAATTTTAATAGTAAATGATTTCCGTTCATCCGGAAAATCCAACTCTGCTAATCGTAAACTATCTATTAGCGCAAGATGCCTTTTAGTATATCTATCGACGTTCTGTTGGGTTGAATTTGTCCATGATCCAATTGATGATACTCTATATACTGACATTGGTTTCGGGAGATAAAGACCACCTCCATTTCTCATACAGTAAAGCTCAATAAATAGATCACCTACTGGGGCCAATGCAAACCATTCAGGAAGCTCCCCTATGACTTCTCGCTTGAACATATATGAGGCGGTAGGGGAAAATTGATTCAGACTGCTCAGTACACTTCTGGCTTCAACTATTTTTTCTTGAGAACCTTTTTTATACGCAATTCTTTTTTGAAGTTTATTATTAATATTTAAAAAGCATGGATGAAAGGAAAAATTAACCTCAGGACGTTCAAGCATTGCTGTATATTGAATTTGAAGCTTATTCACATCAATCCAATAATCATCGCCTTCGCAGAAGGCGATATATTCTCCTTTAGCATTATTGATAGCTCTCAAAAAATTATTATTAGCACCTAGATTTTCTTTGTTATCTAGGAAATTAATAACTGAAGGATATTTCCTTGCATATTTTTGTATTATCTCAGCTGTTTTGTCGGTACTTACATCATCCGATATCACGATTTCAAATGCAAAGGATGTTTTTTGTGCCAAAAAGCTATCAATCGTTTTTTTAATATACTCTTCTTGATTAAAGGATATGCAACAGATACTAACCTTAGGTTTAAGGCACTGATTGTTCCATGTCTGTTTAATTTGTTCCTCTGTGATATCTGGCATATAATATCCATTAATTTTTAGTATCGCGTATTGTAAAATAACCTAATGAACGCCACGGAAATTGCGAATACTGTGGTCTGAATTAAATACCTGAAGTTAGCCCACGAATATTATTTATGATAACATCCTGGTCATTAATGCTTAATTCATTAAATATAGGAAGGCATAATACCTTATCTGAAACAGCATTAGATAAAGGTAAGTTGTCAATTTTAGCCGAATCGATGCCCCTGTACATCGGCATATTGCTGATCAGCGGGTAAAAATAACGCCGAGAAAGAATTCCGTTTTCCTTAAGTTCAGCATAAAGCTCATCTCTTGTTACTCGAAAACCATCTTCTATTAACACAGGGAAATAGGAATAATTGCTGTTAGAATCATCGGATAGCTTTGGTATTGTTATACCGTCAATTAATGATAGTGCGTTGCGGTATCTTTGATCAATATTTTCTCGTTGTCTAATTGCTGTATTAATATGTTTCAATTGAACTAAGCCAAAAGCAGCATTAATCTCACTCATTTTCCCATTAATGCCTGGAGCCGTAACTGTCAACTCATCAGCTATGCCGAAATTTTTCAAGCGGTCGATACGTTGTTTTGTCTTTGCATCCTGACAAATAATAGCCCCTCCCTCAAAAGTGTTGAATACTTTTGTGGCATGGAAACTCAAAATAGACATATCTCCAAAACTCAAGAGACTCTTGCCCTTGAAGTTAACCCCGAAAGCATGCGCTGCGTCATAAATGACCTTCAACCCGTAGTTATCGGCAATTTCTTGAATAGCCTCAACATCACAGGGGTTTGAATAACAATGCACTGGCATAATTGCTGTTGTGTTCGGCGTTATCGCGGCTTCTATTTTCTTTGGATCTATATTGAACGTATTTGGATCAATATCAACAAAAACGGGCTTTAAGCCATTCCATAAAATAGAATGGCTTGTTGCAACAAATGAGTAAGGTGTAGTAATGACCTCTCCAGAGATCCGCAGTGCTTGAAGTGCTGTAATCAGGGCAATTGTAGCATTGTTAAATAAAGAGATATGTTCAACATTAAGATATTCGCATAACTCTTTTTCCAGTTGCTGATGGAAGGGTCCATTATTCGTCAACCATTTGTTATCCCAGATTTTTTCTAAATAAGGAATAAATTCATCAAGTTCTGGTAAAAAAGGCTGAGTTACTGGTATATTTTTCATTTAGTTTCTCTATTTTCGAATAGACAATACAAGTTTGAATAATTTTTTTTGCGTGAAGTAAATAATGATAATATAGGTCGCAATTGCCATTGGAACCATTATCGATATTTGTAATAATGAGTTATCAGAGATATAGATGGCAGAAATTTTCGCAATGGCACATGAAAACACAGTAATTATCCAAACAGGCATTATTGTTTTAAATTGCCGTTGAATTTTCAAACCTGTTAGTATACCTGTATAATATGTGTTAAATAGGAGTGACAAGTATGAATGAATAAGTAAACCAACGCACATATAATAAATACTAAAATTCATAGTTATTACGATTATTAGTATCCCTACTATTTTTTTTAATACTTCAAGCTTAAGAAATAAATCACTACGACCTTTTACTTGAAGGATGTTCAAGTTAATAGCATGAATCGGATAAAGCATGTAGCCAATTGCAAGAACCATGACCAAAGAGGCTGCATCATGCCATTGCGAACCCAGTACAATTTGCAAGAGTGGTTGGGCAACAATTGCGATTCCGGCCATAAGCGGGAAAATGAATAGTGCCGCTACTTTTATAGTAAGCAAGTAGTATTCTTCCATTTTCCCAGATTCATTCTGCATATGACTGAACATCGGATAAGTGACCCGTTGTATGATATTTGTCATCGTCATAGCAGGAATACTGGAAATTTGATTTGCTTGTGCAAATTGACCAACGCTTACTGCATCAAATTTTTTCCCAATGATTATCTGATAAAGATTGTTATAAGCTGTATCAAGTAATCCAGAAAGCAGCAATTTCCCACCGAATCCAAAAAGATATGAAAATGAATTCTTAGAAAATGTTAGCGCAGGAATCCAACGAGTAATCAAGTTCAAGGCTAATGCGTTGAAAACTGAAACAGAGAGCGTTTGGGCCACTAGAGCCCATACACCAAATCCTTTCCAGGCCATTAAGACGGCAATAATACCGCCAGATACAACTGAAAAAATAGAAGCTTTTGCCTGAGATTTGAAATTCATGGAAACAGTTAGAATAGTTCGAGGTACAACCGAAAAACTATTTGCAACAAGTGATAAACCAATAACTTTTGCTAGCGATGAAAGCTCAGGCTGCTGATAAAAATCAGCAATATAAGGTGAGCATACATATAAAACGGCATAACACCCACACGCTACAAATACATTAAAATAGAATGCAGTTGAGTAATCAATGTTAGTCCGATCGGTTTTCCGTATTAAAGCCGAACTGAATCCACTATCAATAAAAACCTGACCGATAGCGATAAATATTGCCAACATGCCAATCAGACCAAATGATTTCGGACCAAGTAGGCGAGCCAGAACTAACATCAGTATTAACTGAACACCCTGAGACAAAATACGTTCCAGCGCGCTCCATTTTAAACCGTTTACTGTTTTAGATTTAAGCTCAGACACTGTGGACTACTTAATTAATTGAGTTAGATATTGACCATAGCCGTTTTTTGACATGAGTTTAGCCTGCGCCAGTAGATTATCTTTGGTCAGCCATCCATTGGAATAGGCTATTTCTTCAAGACAAGCCACTTTGAATCCTTGACGTACCTCTATCGTTTCGACAAATTGTGCTGCCTGGAGCAAACTTTCATGTGTACCAGTATCGAGCCAGGCAAAACCACGTCCAAGCATTTCAACAACTAAGTTACCTTGCTCAAGATACATCTGATTGAGGGATGTTATCTCTAGTTCCCCGCGAGCCGAAGGCTTGACTTGTTTTGCTAACTCGACTACTTCATTTGTATAAAAGTATAGTCCTGTTACTGCATAATTACTTTTCGGTTTTATAGGTTTTTCTTCGATAGATAAAACGCTCCGTTTATCATCAAATTCAACCACACCAAAACGCTCCGGATCTTTAACCTGGTAACCGAATACAGTTGCCGTGTCGGTTGCTCGCGCAGCGGCTTCTTTTAATTTTGGAGAAAACCCTTGCCCATAAAAAATATTATCACCTAGCACTAAGCATACAGAATCATCACCAATAAATTTTTCTCCGATAATGAATGCTTGTGCCAAACCATCTGGTGACGGTTGTATCTCATAGTGTAAATTTATCCCAACGGCAGAACCATCACCTAATAATCGTTTGAATCCGCCCTGATCCTCTGGAGTAGTAATTATCAGAATATCCCTAATACCAGCCAGCATCAGCACCGAGAGGGGATAATAGATCATAGGTTTATCGTAAATTGGTAATAACTGCTTAGAAACACCCATCGTAATCGGATATAAACGAGTGCCCGAGCCACCTGCTAATATAATACCTTTCATTTATGCAATCCCCAGACGTTCACGTTGGTAACTTCCGTTTTGTACGCGTTCGTACCATTCTTTATTTGATAAATACCACTCAACCGTTTTACGAATACCACTCTCGAAGGTTTCTTCAGGTTTCCAACCCAACTCGCGGCTGATTTTATCTGCATCAATGGCATAACGACGGTCATGACCCGGGCGGTCGGTTACATAAGTGATTTGCTGACGATAGGAAGCCTCTTTCGGGACGATTTCATCTAACAGATCACAGATGGTATGCACGACCTCGAGGTTTTTCTTCTCGTTGTGGCCGCCAATATTGTAGGTTTCACCAATCTTCCCTTCACTCACGACTTTGTAGAGTGCTCGTGCATGATCTTCCACATACAGCCAGTCGCGAATCTGGTCGCCTTTACCGTAAATGGGTAATGGTTTACCTTCCAACGCGTTGAGAATAACCAGCGGGATGAGTTTTTCCGGGAAGTGATAAGGCCCGTAGTTGTTTGAGCAGTTTGTCACTAACGTTGGCATGCCATAAGTACGAAGCCATGCACGGACGAGATGATCGCTGGATGCTTTTGATGCGGAATAAGGACTGCTTGGGGCGTAAGCCGTAGTTTCAGTAAACAATGGCAAATCTTCAACCTTCTCAACCTCATCAGGATGAGGAAGATCACCATAAACTTCATCAGTCGAAATATGGTGGAAGCGGAAAGCGGCTTTCTTCACGTCATTCAGCCCAGACCAATATTTTCGCGCCGCTTCAAGAAGCACATAGGTGCCAACGATGTTCGTTTCGATAAAAGCAGCCGGGCCCGTGATCGAACGGTCAACGTGACTTTCAGCGGCAAGATGCATAATTGCATCAGGCTGATGCTGAGCAAAAATTCGGCTCATCGCTTCTGAATCGCAAATATCTGCATGTTCGAAACAATAACGTGAATTACTTTCAACTTCGACTAACGACTCAAGATTGCCAGCGTAAGTTAATTTATCAACATTAACGACGCTGTCTGGAGTATTATTTATAATATGTCTTACTACTGCAGAACCAATAAAGCCTGCGCCGCCGGTAACCAGAATTTTCACGTTATCTGTCGCTCTTAATCTATTATCGAAATAAAGAAGTCAGTTTGGGATGGATCATATTATTCTGAGCACGCTACCGCCCCTGGCTCAACAGCTACCAGTGCACTGCACGCAAAGTCAGTATGTGATCAGGAATGATGATTAAAAATCAACCATCAGTCCGCTCAATCTAATCCAATATTGTGGTCTTAAACACGGCTCAAAACAAGGAGAAATCCCAGTTTTGATATGTAAAATCAGATTTGTTGCTTAGTTTTAATTCTTTGATTTTAATGAAAAAAAACGGCAGTGGTGTCATGAGTGTGCGTTATTCACCTCATGACTTCCCCTGCCGTTCAGTTTGACATGCTGTTTCCTGAAAATCAGCCTGCCAACAATTTCTTGATGCTTTCCCGGAACTTAGCACCTTCTTTCAGGTTACGCAGGCCGTACTGTACGAATGCCTGCATATAACCCATTTTCTTACCGCAGTCGTAGCTGTCGCCGGTCATCAGCATGGCATCGACAGACTGTTTCTTCGCCAGTTCGGCGATAGCATCAGTCAGCTGCACACGGCCCCAGGCACCTGGCTCGGTTTTTTCCAGTTCTGCCCAAACGTCTGCGGAAAGCACATAACGGCCGACTGCCATCAGGTCAGACTCCAGCGTCTGCGGCTGGTCTGGTTTTTCAACGAACTCAACAATGCGACTTACATTGCCTTCATTATCCAGCGGCTCTTTGGTTTTGATGATGGAGTATTCGCTCAGGTCGCCGTCCATATGTTTCGCGAGCACCTGGCTGCGGCCTGTTTCATTGAAACGGGCGACCATCGCAGCAAGGTTGTAACGCAGTGGGTCGGCTGTAGCGTTATCCAGAATGATATCTGGCAGCACAACCACAAATGGGTTATCGCCAACAATCGGGCGAGCGCACAGAATGGAATGACCCAGGCCCAATGGCTGCGCCTGGCGCACGTTCATGATAGTCACACCCGGCGGGCAGATAGACTGTACTTCAGCCAGCAGCTGACGCTTAACGCGCTGCTCCAGCAGTGACTCAAGTTCATAAGAGGTGTCGAAGTGGTTTTCCACGGCGTTTTTGGACGCGTGGGTGACCAGGACGATTTCTTTGATCCCTGCAGCAACAATCTCGTCGACGATGTATTGGATCATCGGCTTGTCAACGATCGGCAGCATTTCTTTCGGAATAGCCTTGGTGGCAGGAAGCATATGCATCCCGAGGCCCGCTACCGGAATTACTGCTTTCAAATTAATCATTATCATGTCCACCTATGAATGGTTGAAGAATTATAGCCAGTCAGGACGTTTAATCCAGCACGTTTTTTTGATGATACCTGGCAAAATTTGATAAAACTTCAGGTTCAATCTGAGAGTTAGCAAGCTTTACCAGGAATCCTCAGATTTACCGCCCCGGCAGCCTAAAATTCAGCCCGCGAGCGTTAATAGTGTGCTGATCGACCCGGTCGATATCCACGGAGCGCACGCCCTTTTCATTCACCGCTTTGATGTTCGCGAGCGACAGCAGGGTGTCCTCTTTCGCCATAAATTTACCCCGCACGTCCTTGCGTAAATCGAAGTGCATCGATAGCGCCGGGCCACGAACAGAATCCTGCATCACGCTGATATTACGCATGAAAAGGTGCTGCGGTTTGTTATGCAGTTCCAGCGAGGCGCGCTTGATATCGAGGTTGGTGATGGAGACAAACGAAGGCGCATTGCCGGATGAAATCTGGATGCCACGCAGTTTGGACGGCATGTCCGTGTTGTCCTGCTTGATATTAGAGAGCTGGAAGTTCTGCGGTATCGAGAGGTAATTGCCCTTAATCACGCCGTAACCAATCAGCATGCCGGCGCTATTGACCATCTCGACATTATCAATGATGAAATTATCACAGCCGTAAATTGCCACCGTCGCGTTATCGATTCCCGCCTGTTTACTGAACGCCGGGGTGATATTTTGCGCTTTTACATTACGAATGATGAAGTGTTTGCCATTTTCCACATGCACCAGTTGGCGGCAATTTTTGCCGGTGATGTTCGCCACGACAAAGTTTTTTACCGACTGGTCTTCCGGATAGCTGTTGTTATAGGTGCTTCCCGCAAGGCCAATACCGATGCCCCAGTTTATCTTGCCGTTGGTGCAGTTAATGGTGTCGATCACATGATCAGAAATGAGAATGTTCTTATCATTAATGGCGACATTCCATTCAATCGCATCACCCTGTAGCTGGCTAAAACGGCCATTGGTGATTTTCACGCCATCAAACTGGTTATGAAATCCCTGCCTTAAAATGCCGTAGTTCGCCTGGGTAATGGTGATGTTATCGATAAGCAAGTTACGCATCGTGCGGGTATCTTTCCCGCCGATGAAAATCTGCGCTACCGGGCCATAGCCGCTCATCGTCACCCCTTCAATCGCGCAGTCTGAACCGCGCACATCCAGGCAGATATTGTTGAGCGAGCCCTGACTGTTGCCGATGATTTTACAGCCATCCTGCAACGCAAAGCGCCCTCGCCCGTTGCCGTTCAGCGCGCCTTCTATTTGCAGCGTTTTACCGGGTGGCATGATGATGCCGGTGTTGATGTTTTCACAAGTCACGCCTTGCGGAACGGTGACCACATCGCTGTCTTTGAAGGCATCGTTGAAGGCGCGAATCCAGTCATTGTGCGTGTTGTAGGTCCGGATATCTGCCGCTTTTGAGCGCCCAGCCGCAAAAGCGGCAGGGCTGTTAATGAGAGGGAGAGCAGCCAGCGCAGAGCTGGCCTGAAGGAAGTGTCGTCGAGAGAGGGAGTACTTTTTTGATGTCATGCGGCCTCTTTACAGCGTCTGCAGCAGGCTCGCCAGTTGGCGGTTGATCACCTGCTGGTTAAAGGTGGTTTCCACTTTTTCGCGCGCCCTGGTGACCACAGGCTCCAGCTTCTGCTGTTCATACGCGCTCAGTGCACTCAGGCGATTAGCTAACGCAGCCGCGTCGTTTTCAGGGACCAGCCAGCCAGATTCATCGGTTTCAATCAGCTCTGGAATGCCGCTGTGGAGGGTTGATACCACCGGAATGCCGACAGCCATCGCTTCCATCAGCGCCACCGGAATCCCTTCCATATCCCCATCGGCGCCGGTAACAGACGGCAGCAAGAAGACATCCGCTTCATCGAGCATCGCTTTGACTTTATGACTTGGCTTAAAGCCCGGCATCTCTACCACATCTTCAAGCTGATATTGCTCGATTAACGTTTTCAGACGGCGTTCCCAAGGGCCGATGCCAAGAATACGATAGTGAAAATCAATGCCACGCTGTTTCAACTGGCGGCAAGCTTCAATCGCCACGTGCAGCCCTTTTTTCTCGGTCAGACGGGCGACAGAAATGATCTGCAGGGTTTTCCCCGGCTCTTTGGCGGCACGCAGAGCAAAGCGCTCCATGTTCACGCCCATACGCGACACCGCAATCTTCTCCGGCGGGCAGCCCATGGTTTGCAGACGCTTCGCCCACAAATCGCTTATCGGCAGCATCAAATCGCCACGACGGAACAGTTGTTGATACTCCGGCGTGTAATGCTGAAGCACTTCGCGGCTGGAAATATCCACGCCGTGGAAGACTGTCGCAATTTTGCCGCGGATCACACCCAATTCGCGCAGCTTGGCGGCAGTCACACCCGCCGGGCCAAAGTGAGCAATAAAAACATCTGCACTGATAGGATCAGGATTTTTCGCCGTGATAGACGAAAGGATTAGGTTACGCGCCTCATTGCCATAACGACGCGGATCAAGCGAGCGCCAGGTGGCTGCACGATGCAACCCTTTCAGCGTGTTCGTCGCCCGGTAACGCAGCTTTGCCAGCTTGCCTTCCGGTTCATCCTGCAACCAGCGCGTTTTCTCCGCCAGGTCATAGCGCCTGAACGCTTCATGGGTGTTGGTCATGTCGCCTTTCAGCAGCGAGACAATCTCCACCTCATAGCCCATCTCAATAAATGCCACTATCTGGTTTAAAACAAACGTCTCTGACGACAGCGGAAATTTCAGCAGGAAGAATCCAATCTTCATTTCACCTCCTTGATGCGGTCGAGGACTGATTTCACCATTTGCAGGCCATTTTCGCGCTCGGCTTTCACCGCCACGCGTAAGCGTTCGTTGATGGCAGGCAGTTGGCCGAGCGTGTCAGCCACCATGCTGCTCAGGCTGCCATCCAGTAAGTGTTTAATATCGATAGCCATTTCAGACATACCGAGCTGCTGCATGATGCCTGCTGATTTGTGTTCGTAATTAATGGCGATGGCTGGGGTGTCGAAGTTCATCGAGATAATCGCTGAATGCAGGCGCGTGCCGACGGTCAGGTCACACGCCCCGAGAATTTTGCCCATTTCGAGGTCGTTGAGCTCATCCATCACCACGTGATACCGGGCAGGGTCCTGAATGTGTTTACGCAGATTCAGCGCCACCATCCGGTCATCTTTGTTGTAGCTGTCGATACCGGTACAGGTCGACAGTGCAATCACCTGATAACCCGCATCAATAATGCGATTCACCACACCAGCAAACGCTTCTTCATAGGCCTGCTGCGTGGTGCCAAGGCGCTTATCGAACGGAGCCAGTTCGCGCAGGGTGATAGCCACACTTTTCTTTTGGCCGATGGTTTTCAGCCAGTGTTCAACGGCATAGCTCGCCGTGAAATCGTCGTTGTGGTGCTCGACCAGCCAGGCGGTATCTACGCCCTGCTCTACTTTCGCCGTGGTGATGTCGCTGCGCTTCATCAGGTTCAGGCTCACCGATTCACGCAGGATCAGCGCATCACACTGCGCAAACACATGGTTTGCCAGCTGGTTAAACTGCGGGTCCTGGAAAGGCCCCACGCTGTGCCCAATCATGTACAACGGTTTTTTCGCCATGAAGGTACACAGCGCGTGCTCAAACTGCGGCGCGCCGTACAAATCCACAAAGAACGATCCGCCGACCTGGATGATGGCGTCATAGTTGCTGAGCAAACGCACGAAATCGGTGAAGCCCTGAGCGATACGGATATTGCGCAACTTGCCCGTGTCGGTCACGCGGGAAAGCAGCACCTGATGCTGATAGCGACGACGCAGGATTTTTTTCACCCGGCCCATCACCCCGGCCGCATTGTTATGCTGCTTCATCTGCGCATACAGCGGGTCACCCATCACCGGGCGGTTCAGCAGCCAGGATGAACTCACCGGATAGCGGCTCATCACGTCCACTTCAGCATCCGGGTTCAGGGTGTTGATGGCATCAAGCAGGCCGCGCAGAATGGCGCTGTCACCGCGATTCCCACAGGTGTGATTGCCTAAAATCAGTAATTTCATGTATGACCTCTAAATGTTTTCCCCTCACTGTCCCCTCTCCCCAAAGGCTGTCTCTTGATCAGATCTCCTGATCAAGAGACTTCGCCAGTTTGTACCCCTCAACGACATCCTGAAGCCTGAACCAGCCTTCCCACATCACTACCCAGCCCGCCCGTCCTGTTCGTTTGCTGTCATACCATCGACCCATTTTCGCCAGTGCCAGATACGCCCATTTCAGGTTCGGCGCCTTCTTTGGCAGGGCTTTTCCTTCCTGTTTTACCCACAGCAGCTTCCATTCTATTGGGCTCAGCACCTGCTCGCAGGGCTCATTCAGCGTTTCCTCACTCAGCCCGCCCTGGCGCAACGCCAGTACCCTCACGGCGATAAACGCGAGGATGACCACCATCCGCTCCAGGTTATCCCGTGTCTGCATACGAAGCGATTCCACACAGGTGCCCCCGCTTTTCCATGCTTTGTGGTATTCCTCTATCAGCCAGCGGCGCTCGTAATAGCTGATGATGATGCGTGCCTGCTCCGCACTCTCCACTTTTTCTGACGTCAGCAGATGCCAGCAGGCCCCACTTTCCTCTTCCTCCCGACAGCAGATATACGTCACCGGCAACTGTTCGCCCGACCCGTCCGGTGCGGCAATATTCACCGCGCTGTAGCTGACGAACATCTGTGCCTGGCGCGCCGCTCTCCCCCCTTTCTGAACCACATTCAGCGTATGACTTCCCGCCTGCGTCAGCCTTTCAGGCAGGTCGAACAGTTTGCCTGCGCCATCCTCCAGTCGCCGGTTTTGCGCGGCCCGGACCACGAAGCGCTGCCCCTGGCTGGTTTTGTAATTCAGGTACTGCCAGATGTCCGCTTCACGGTCACACACAGAGATAACATTTGACTGAATATCGCCCAGGCGCTGCGCCATCAACTGAGATGACAACTGCCATTTAAAGCTCTCTTTTTCTTCATAAGGCCGCTCTTTTCGTTGATGTTTTTTGCCATAGGTGGCGGTCTCCCTGCTCCAACGTTGCTGGTCGATAAGGCCCACCATCCGGGCGCCGTCCGGGGCGTAGAGCAGTACCGAATGGGCAAGCAGGCCGCGTGTTTTCGGGCTGGTGGTGGTGTTGCCCAGTTCATCGCAGGCGCTGGAATGGCTGAAGTTGATGGTCGTTGTATCTTCCAGTGCGAGGAGAAGCGGATGCTCCCGGGCGGCTTTGGCCGTGGCAATAAATCCTGCCTCAGCGATAGCGTCAGGAAAGACGCAGGGGTTACGCAACAGGCGGTAAGCGCCTTCAACTTCGGCGGGAGACAGGGATGATTTCACGATAGAAAGTCCGGGGTGTTGAGTGAGTGAGGCGGCTACAGTCACGAGACGGCGGGTACGCCGCGGGTCACCCAGTTGCGCAAGCCCGAAAGTGTGTTTAGCCCATGAAAAACAATCAGAAAGCACCATACTAAAAACCCGAAAAGAGAGATATCAGAAGAGATCAACAGACGGGAAAATAGTTCAAAAAAATCCCCGACAAATTCGTCAGGGATTTGTGTATAAGAGACAGCCC